>CAMWIH010000116.1 GCA_947174305.1 uncultured Porphyromonadaceae bacterium
ACCTACAATTAGGTATTTTTTCATTTGTAAGGTAAAATCAGTCTAAATAATATCATATAATCCACTTATAAAGATTAAATTTGTATATAATTTTTCAAACAAAGTTGGTTAACAACTTCATCTAATATAGCATTATCATCAGAAAGAAATGAGATTATCCGAACTTAAACCGGGACAGACCGGGGTAATCACGAAAATTTTAGGCCATGGAGCGTTTAGAAAACGTGTGATGGAGATGGGGTTTGTTAAAGGGCGTGAAGTAAGTGTGATTCTTAACGCACCCTTACAAGATCCTGTTAAGTATGCCCTCATGGATTATGAGGTTTCATTACGACGTGCGGAGGCTGAACTTGTTGAAGTGCAGTTGCTGGAAGAATGGGTAAATTCAAAAATTTCATTTGACCCCCATACGGAAATACATGAAAATCTGGAATTAAAGAATTTACGTAAAGATCGCATCATCAATGTTGCCCTGATTGGGAATCCTAATTGTGGGAAAACATCCATATTTAATAAAGTTTCAGGGGCACGGGAGCATGTCGGCAATTATGCGGGTGTGACAGTTGACGCAAAAGAAGGTGTGATTAAATATAAGGGCTATCTTCTCAAGATTGTTGATCTTCCGGGCACATATAGTCTTTCTGCCTATTCGCCCGAAGAATTGTATGTGATGCGCTATCTCAGGGCAGAGACTCCTGATGTTATAGTAAATGTTGTGGTGGCATCAAACCTCGAAAGGAATCTCTACCTTACAACAGAGCTTATCGATATGAACCGCAGTATGGTCATTGACCTGAATATGTACGACGAGCTTGAAAAGAGTGGTGCCATATTAGACTATAAGTTTCTGGGCAAAATGCTTGGAGTGCCCATTGTCCCGACGGTCGCATCTACAGGAAAGGGTATAAATGAACTGTTGGATACTGTTATCGATGTGTATGAAATGCGTAGCGAAGATACACGTCATATCCATGTGATGATGCGGCCTGAGATAGAGGAAGCTGTTACGATGCTAAAGGATGAGTTTAAAAATGACCGTGCTATATCACATCATTTTTCTCCTCGTTTTTTGGCAATCAAATTCATGGAGAAAGATCCCGAGATTGAAGAGTTGCTTCGTTCTTACCCTTGCTATGATAAATGGGTTAAGATAAGGGAAACTCAGAATGAAAAAATAAAGAAAGAGCTTAATGAAGATATAACCTCGGCCATAGCAGCAGAAAAATATGGATTCATTCAAGGGGCTTTAGCTGAAACGCTAAACGGAGGGGTGGCAAAGGAGGAGAAATCAACTAAGATTATTGACACTTTTGTCACCAACAAACTTTTCGGATTCCCGATATTCTTCGCAATAATGTGGCTTATGTTCTGGGCCACTTTTGAAATCGGTTCCTATCCCATGGAGTGGATTGAATCGCTTGTAGGATGGTTTTCCGGGATAATTGGTGACAAGATGGCCGACGGTCCCCTTAAGGATCTTATACTTGACGGAATCATAGGAGGAGTTGGCGGAGTGATTGTCTTCCTGCCCAATATCCTTATCCTTTACACTTTCATATCTTTTATGGAGGACTCGGGATATATGGCGCGCGTGGCTTTCATAATGGATAAACTCATGCACAAGATGGGCCTGCATGGAAAATCGTTCATACCTCTTGTAATGGGGTTCGGATGCAATGTGCCGGCCATTATGTCAACAAGAATAATTGAGAGCAAGTCGAGCAGGCTTATCACTATTCTTATAAATCCTTTCATGAGCTGTTCTGCCAGAATACCTATCTATGTGCTTTTGGTTGGAGCCTTTTTCCCTCATTATGGAGCATGGGTCTTTGTCGGACTATATATGTTGGGAGTATTAGTTGCAATACTTACCGCCCGACTGATGAGGAAGTTTTGGCTAAAGGTTGATGAAACGCCTTTCGTGATGGAACTACCCCCCTATCGTCTTCCGACTTTCAAGGCAACCATGCGCAACATGTGGGCTAAAGCGGAACAATATCTTAAGAAGATGGGTGGACTAATTCTTGTGGCCTCAATAATTATATGGGCGTTATCTTATTTTCCCCGTTATGAATCTTCAGATATACCTGAATCCTTCAAGTCTGAAACTTTAGCTGAAATGCAACCTGAGCGCGTTAGTGAATTGGGACAAGATAAGGTGGAAGAATTAATAACAAATGAATATCAACAAAGTCATTCTATTCTTGGATACATAGGAAAAGCTGTTGAACCGGTGGTTCGCCCGATGGAATTTGGATGGAAAACCTGTGTGTCTCTTCTTGCCGGAGCCGCTGCTAAAGAAGTGGTTGTATCGACTCTTGGAGTGCTATATGTTGGGGAAGATGACGCTGATATGCTGTCGGATAGATTGAAGACCCCTTCTCCATTAACAGGGGAAGCTCCCTTCACAGCTCCTTCCGCTTTGGCTTTTATGGTGTTTGTCTTGCTTTATTTTCCTTGCATTGCAACCTTGGCGGCAATCTCAAGAGAGACAGGATCTTGGAAGTATTCCCTTTTCTCAATGTGCTACAACACTGCCTTGGCATGGCTTTTTGCCTTCATCATTTTTAGGATAGCGATATTGTTTTAATTAGCTAATATTTAAATATTAAAGTCTGATATACTTTTGATATATAAAACAAGCCGTGTGAAGATGGTTTCACACGGCTTGTTTTTTTAAAGTTAGTGACTGTAATTATTCACTTACAAGGGGCTTGAAATCTATTGTAAGTTTATCGTGGCCCTCTTTATAGCTCACATTAATTTCCCCACCAATTGTGCCTTCGGCATTGAGGCGAAGCATCAGTTCGGCAAGCTCATCTTCCAGATATTTCTGGATAGATCTCTTCAGCGGACGAGCACCGAAATTTTTGTCATAGCCTTTCTCTGCAATGAAATTCTTTGCATCGTCTGAAAGGATCATCTTGAAACCTAAAGCTTCAATTCTTGAATAGAATTCCTTAAGTTCAATATCTATGATCGAGAAAATGGCATCCTTATCAAGCTGATCAAACATGATGATATCATCAACACGATTAAGGAATTCAGGACTGAATGCCTTGTTCAGCGCTTTTGAAATCACACCATGAGCCTGCTCTTTTGATACACTTGATGTGTTAAAGCCAACGCCACCTCCGAACTCCTTTAACTGTCGGGATCCAATGTTGCTGGTCATGATGAGGATGGTGTTCTTAAAATCAATCTTACGACCAAGCGAATCTGTTAGACGACCTTCGTCCATCACCTGAAGAAGAAGATTGAACACATCGGGATGAGCTTTCTCAATTTCATCAAGAAGAACCACAGAATAAGGGTGACGCCTTACTTTCTCCGTAAGTTGACCGCCTTCTTCATATCCTACATATCCCGGAGGCGCACCAACAAGTCGAGAGACTGTAAATTTCTCCATAAACTCGCTCATATCCATACGTATAAGAGCATCAGAAGAATCAAAGAGATATTCCGCAAGTTTCTTGGCAAGCAGAGTCTTTCCAACACCGGTCGGACCAAGGAACATAAACACTCCAATAGGTTTATTGGGGTCTTTGAGTCCGATACGGTTCCTCTGAATGGCCTTTACTGTTTTCTTGATGGCCTCATCCTGGCCCACTACCGATCCTTTAAGAGTATCACCCATCTTGATAAGACGCGAGCCTTCCGCCTGGGCAATCCTTTGGGTAGGCACGCCTGTCATCATGGCGACCACTTCAGCAACCTTATCTTCATCCACTTCCTGGCGTTCACCGTCAAGCGACTTCTCCCACTCAGACTTAGTGGCCTCAAGCTTACGTTTTGTCTCGCTCACCTTGTCGCGAAGCGAGGCAGCAAGTTCATAATCCTGGGCCTTGGCGGCAGAGAGTTTTTGCTGGGTGAGATTTTCAACCTCCTTTTCCAGCACCTCAATCTCCTCCGGAACCACAATATTGGTAATGTGGACGCGGCTTCCGGCTTCGTCGAGTGCATCAAGAGCCTTGTCCGGGAAATTCCGGTCGCTTATATATCGTTCAGTGAGCGAAACACAAGCTTCCAGAGCACCATCAGTGTAATTCACATTATGATGGGTCTCATATTTATCCTTCACCTGTTTAAGAATCTCAAGAGTCTCCTCAGGTGAGGTGGGTTCAACCATAACTTTCTGGAACCTGCGTTCAAGAGCACCATCCTTCTCAATATTCTGACGATACTCATCAAGAGTTGTTGCACCGATACACTGAATTTCACCGCGTGCAAGCGCCGGCTTCAGGATATTGGCAGCATCCATATTTCCGGGTGCCCCTCCGGCGCCGACAATAGTATGAATCTCATCAATGAAGAGAATGATATCGGGATTCTTTGAAAGTTCGTCAAGCACAGTCTTGATTCTCTCTTCAAACTGCCCGCGGTATTTTGTTCCGGCAACCATTCCGGGAAGATCAAGGCTCACAACCCTTTTGTCAAAAAGGATTCTTGAAACCTTCCTCTGCACAATCCTCAGGGCAAGACCTTCCACGATTGCAGATTTACCCACACCCGGTTCTCCGATAAGTACGGGATTATTCTTTTTCCTTCTGGAAAGGATCTGAGCCAGACGTTCAATCTCGTTCTCACGTCCCACGACGGGATCAAGACGTCCTTCCATGGCGGCTTTGGTCATGTCGTAGCCAAACTTGTCAAGGGCAGGCGTATCGCTTTTTGTCTTCCCTTTGCTCCCTTTCGATGAAGAAGATTTCGGAAATTCCGGTTCATCGTCATCGTGATCGGAAAACAGTGCATCTTCAGCACCTTTCCCGGCCCCTTTTTGAAAACCGGGCCCCGGAAATTCACCTGGACCAATGCTTTGAATAGAGATATCAAAATTAAGATACTCCTCCTTGATATGCTTGAGAATCTCACTGTCCATTCCGCGATTGTCGTGAATAAGGGCAAGAAGGATATGCTCTCCTCCTATAACTTGCGAATTCATCTTGCGAGCTTCCGCCATGGCAAGTTGTAACTGTCTGACCGCACTAAGACTGATCTTATATTGCTGTTCAAAGAGGGTTGTGGTCTCTTCCGTCTTGTGAGGCTCACTCAGGTATTCGTCGAGTTCGGCTTCAATCTTCTCAATGGGAATATTAAGCTGCCGCAAAATCCTGAATGCGTATCCATCCTGTTTATGAATGGCGGCAAGCACAAAGTGCTCGCACGTGATGAAAGGAGAATTGTATTTCTTCGCCTCATCGTATGCCACTTCTATGATCGGACGGAATTGTTTTGAAAAATCGTTTTTCATCCAAATAACTGCTTGAATTGTATTTTTGTCTTAATTATAACAATTGTCGTGCCAAAAAAGTATAAACCATTATAATTTTATCGCTACTATTATTCTGCAAAGATAAACTCTTGATAATATGATAATTTAAAACATTTGTTGGTTATTACAAAAAAAATGATTAATTTTGTACTTTAGAATTGCTCTAAGATTTCATTACCCCATGCAGGTAAATATTGTTTAGACAGGTCTTTATGAGCGATTAAGAAAGAAATAAAAAAATGCAAGGAGACGATAAGATTATCCCGATTAACATTGAATCGGAAATGAAAAGCGCCTACATCGATTATTCGATGTCGGTCATTGTATCGCGTGCCCTTCCCGATGTCAGAGACGGTTTCAAGCCGGTTCATCGCAGGGTTTTGTTTGGAATGAATGAACTTGGCAACACCTTTTCAGGCGACACCAAGAAATCTGCCCGTATTGTTGGTGAAGTGATGGGTAAATATCACCCTCACGGTGACTCTTCCATCTACCTTACCATGGTGCGTCTTGCCCAAGAATGGTCTTTGCGATACCCTCTTGTCTTTGGACAAGGCAATTTCGGTTCAATCGACGGCGATTCACCTGCCGCCATGCGATACACTGAGGTCAAGTTGGCAAGAATGGGAGAAGAAATGCTGGAAGACCTTGATAAGGATACAGTGGATTTCGTACCCAACTTTGACAATACGCTCTCCGAACCGGCAGTGCTGCCTACCCGTATTCCTAATCTCCTCGTAAACGGTGCTTCCGGAATCGCTGTGGGTATGGCTACAAACATGCCTCCTCATAACCTCACTGAATCACTCAACGCCTCTCTGGCACTTATTGATAATCCGGATATCGATGTGGCCGGATTGATGGAACACATCAAGGCACCAGATTTCCCGACCGGAGGAGAGATTTTCGGCATTCAGGGTGTAAGGGATGCTTTTGAAACCGGACGAGGACGAATTGTGCTCCGTGCCAAGGCTGAGATTGAAAGTGAGGGTTCAAATGATCAGATTGTAATTTCTGAGATTCCCTACGGAGTACTTAAAGCCGACTTGGTCAAAAGCATTGTCAATCTTGTTGAGGAAAAGAAAATCGACGGCATTTCCGACGTTACCGACACCTCTGCACGAGGGAAGATCAACATTGTCATAGAGATAAAAAGAGATGCCAACGCGCGCGTTGTGCTGAATAAGCTCTTTAAGATGACTCAGTTGCAGACCTCGTTTAGCGTTAATAACGTTGCGCTGGTAAATGGCCGGCCAAAAACACTCAACCTGAAAGAACTTCTTCAGGCGTTTGTTGACCACAGGCACGATGTGGTGATTCGTCGCACACGCTATGAATTGAAAAAAGCAGAAGAGCGTGCCCATGTGCTCAAAGGCTTGATGATAGCATGCGATAACATTGATGAAGTGATTCATATCATCCGCCATTCCTCTACAACTGAAGAGGCTCGCCAGAAGCTTGCCGAACGCTTTGAGCTGGATGAGATCCAAACGCGTGCAATCGTTGAGATGCGTCTCCGCCAGCTAACCGGTTTGGAAATGGAGAAGTTGCGTGCCGAGTATGAAGACCTCATGAAACTTATCGCTCACCTTAATGATATCCTTACAAACGATGATGTATGTAAAGAGGTGATGAAATCCGAACTGATTGAGGTAAGGGATAAATATGGTGATGAGCGTCGCACTCTCATTCTGTATGAATCAAGCGAGTTCAATGACGAGGATATGTATCCGGATGATCCCATGATAATCACTATCTCCCATCTTGGCTACATCAAGCGTACGGCCTTAAGCGAATTCCGTGCTCAGCATAGGGGCGGTGTCGGGGCCAAGGGGGGTAACACCCGCGATCAGGATTTCATTGAGCATATCTATCCTGCGACCAACCATAATTATATGCTCTTCTTCACAGAGAAGGGTCGTTGCTACTGGCTGAAGGTATATGAAATTCCTGAAATGGCCAAAAACTCTAAGGGCAGGGCAATTCAGAATTTGCTCAACATTGACTCTGACGACCGTGTCAATGCCTTTATCCGCGTCAACGGGCTTAATGATGAGGAGTATATAAATTCTCATAATCTCATTTTCGCAACTAAAAAAGGAATCATAAAGAAAACCGTCCTCGAGCAGTATTCTCGACCTCGGGCCAATGGTGTGAACGCAATCATTATCCGCGAAGATGACGAGGTGATTCAGGTGCGCCTCACCAACGGCAATTCCGAAATCATCCTTGCCAACCGAGAAGGTAACGCTATACGTTTCCACGAAAGCAAGGTGCGTCCAATGGGCAGGATGTCAACAGGTGTAAAAGGAATGACACTTGAGGGTGACGACGAAATAATCGGAATGATAACCATGAACGGCAAGGAAGATGAAACCGTTATGGTTGTTTCGGAGAAAGGATACGGTAAGCGTTCTCCTCTTGAAGACTATCGCATAACCAACCGTGGTGGGAAAGGTGTAAAGACCTTAAATATAACTGATAAGACCGGCAAACTCGTTGCCATAAAGAACGTGAATGATCAGAATGACCTCATGATCATTAACCAGAGCGGTATAACCCTGCGTCTGGCTGTTTCAGATGTTCGTGTTATGGGCCGTGCCACTCAAGGCGTTAAACTGATCGATCTTACAAAGCGTGGCGATACAATTGCATCAGTTTGCAAGGTGGATCATGACCCCGAAGAGGAGATTGAGGAGGAATTAAACTCAATAGAGGCGGAAGAGTCTAAAGAACAGGACTAATGTAAAATTTAACCAAAAAACTATCATAATCTATGAAAAAAATCTTGACAGTCGCACTCTGTTCAATGGCAGTATGCTCTTTGAATGCGCAGAAAGTAAATGTCGATGCCGCAAAAAAATTGTCAGGCAAGATCGACAAGGTTGAAGAAGCACGCGCTTTAATTAATGAAGCAAAGGCTAACGAGGAGACAAAAAACGATCCCAATACATACTTCATTGCCGGCAAAATCGAGTTTGATGCTTTCGATAAGGCAGCCGCAAAACAGAAGATCAACCCTAATGACAAGGATGTCAATCCTCTGAATATGGCAGAACAGGTGGTGAACGGATTCAACAACATGATTCTTGTTTTTCCTCTTGACACCCAAGACCCGAAAGCAAAGCTGTCAAATGATGCCAAGAAGAAGATCAACGCTCACTTCGAAGACTACACCAACGCTGCGGTAACATTCTATAATGAGAAGAAATTTTACCCGGAAGCATATAATGCATTCATGATTGCCGGCAACCTTCCCAAGAGTGAAATTGCCGACAAAGTGGTTGCGGCCTTCCCAGACTCATTGGTGAATCAGTCATTCTTTAATGCCGGTCTCTGTGCATATTCAGGCAATGCTGTTGAGGATGCTGCAAAAGCTTTCAAGATGGCTCGTATGAATAATTCCAATAATGAGCAGAATTATATCTATGAAATTGCTTGCTGGCAGTATCTTGCTTCCAATGATTCCACAAAAGAAGCTGTTGCCAAACGTGAAATCGATGAGATTGCTAAGGCCGGATACGAAAAATTTGGAATGGATCAGCCCGTATTCTTCAACAACCTCATCAACTCCCTTGTGATGGATGAGAAAATGGACGATGCCCTCGCATTGGTAAACTCTCAGCTTCAGAAGACTCCCGATTCTGCTAATCTTTATGGACTTCTCGGTTACGTGAACGATAGGAAAGGTGATGACGACGCTTCTGTTAATGCTTACAGGAAGGCCGCTTCAATGAGCGATGTTGACGCAGAGACGTTGAAAAATGTTTGCAAGAAGCTGTTTAAGGTAGGAGTTGCAAAACGTGAGAACCTTGACCCGAATGATGCTGCCGCAAAACAGGCTCTCAAGGCAGACTATTTTGAAGCAGCAAAGAATGTAGCCCTTAAGGCAAAACAAATGAGTCCTGACACTACAAGCGATCTTGACTATGTGATTGAGAACATCGATTATGCACTTGACTCTTATTTCAAATAAGAGATTGGCAAGGATAATAG
>CAMWIH010000117.1 GCA_947174305.1 uncultured Porphyromonadaceae bacterium
ATAACATCTTTTTTTATAAAAAAACGAAAAAAATTATGTTAAAGTAGCAATAAAAACGTGATTATATATAATTTTTTGTTAATTTTGCTTACGAAGTCAAATAAGGCTCCATAATAAATAAAATAGAGAAGTGTTTGCAATACACTCCGTCTCTATGTTTTCAGTAACCAAATAAGTTAAAACAATATTTAAAGTATATTTATCCAATTAAACTTAATCAACTACTTTAAGAAAAACATATCGTATGAAGAAGATTGTTATCGGGGTTTCATGCCTATTGGCTTTGGTAGGCATTGGTTGTTCCAAACAGCCGCTAAAAGGGGATACAAATGTTGAAAGGCACTTTCAAGGGGATTGGAGAACAGAATATTTGCTCGACAATAGCGACATGCGTATGAGGGTAAAGGAGAAGATATCTTTCGATACTCTCAACAATAGATATAAGGTGTCTCAGGTGCTGATGCTTATCTATCCTGTTACATTGAAATATGCAGATGTCTCTTACGAAGGAACTTGGAGCGCCGACAAGAAGTATCTGCATGGTGTGATTGATCAAAGCACTCTAAAAAATGAACTTAATCCCAAGTTCGAAGAGGAGCCCGAATATCAGGTGTATCGTGATTTTGTGAAGAACAGTGCTGATGCTGATATGCAAAAAGATGAGTTCGTTATCAGGGTTATTAAGGATGACCGTATTCACATGATTGATCTCGACAGAAATGTGGCTCACGACCTTATTCGTGCCAATGTCCCTGAAGAGACTCCTGAGGTTGACACAACAAAATAACCCTCTCTAAGGAAATTTCAATATAAAGAAGAGTATCTATGATTCTTTCTATGACCGGCTTTGGCCGCGGATGTGCAGTCTCTCCTACAAAAAAGATTACTGTTGAGATCAAAAGTCTCAACAGTAAACAGTTTGATTTCTCAATGCGAGTTCCCTCTTTTTTCAGGGAACTGGAAGTTGAGACCCGCAACAGAATGGCCGCCGAATTTGAACGGGGCAAGGTTGATGTGACTGTTTCTGTGGAGAATCTGGCGGTGGAGACTAATGCCTCTATCAATATCCCGCTTCTTGCCTCATATCGCGGTCAGCTGGAGGAGATGAAGAATCAGCTCAATCTCCCTGAGCCTGCTGATTGGTACTCTTTGCTCCTACGTATGCCCGATGCAATGAAAACTGAAACCGGGAAGCTCGAAACTGACGATGCCGAAGCCTTCGTGAAGGCATGCGAAGAAGCCGCCGCGGCTTTGAATGATTTCCGCGCTCAGGAAGGAAAAAAACTTTATCTATTTTTTGAAGAAAAGATTGCCAATATACGTCAGCTCCTCTCTGATGTTGAACCCTATGAGGAATCAAGGGTACCTAAGATCAAGGCAAGGCTCGAGGAACAACTTTCACGCCTCTCTTCTATCGAATACGATAAGGGACGTCTCGAACAGGAATTGATTTTTTATATTGAGAAGCTGGATATAAGCGAAGAAAAACTTCGCCTTAAGGCCCATCTTGATTATTTCCTCCAGACCCTCGATGGTGAAGAGAAGGGCAAGGGGCAAGGTCAGGGTAAGAAACTCGGTTTCATTGCTCAGGAAATGGGTAGGGAAATCAATACTCTCGGCTCTAAATCAAATCAGGCGGAGATGCAGAAGATCGTGGTGAGAATGAAAGATGAATTGGAGCAGATAAAGGAGCAGGTTCTCAATGTATTATGAAAGAAGGAAAAATTATTATTTTATCTGCTCCTTCAGGCACCGGTAAGTCAACTATCATTCGTCACCTTATCGATATGGCTGACCTGTGCCTCGGTTTCTCTGTTTCTGCCACAAGCCGGTCGCCAAGGGGGGAGGAGCAGAATGGAAAGGAATATTATTTCCTTACCGAGAAGGAATTTAAAGAAAAAGCCGCGAGGGGAGAGTTTGTGGAATGGGAGGAGGTTTATCCTGGCACCTGCTATGGCACTTTGATATCCGAAGTGGAGCGTGTCACTCATAACGGACGCAATCTCATAATGGACGTTGATGTTAAGGGTGCCTTGAATATTAAGAAATTTTTTGGTGAAAAGGCGCTTGCCATTTTTGTCATGCCCCCCTCCAAAGAGGAGTTGGAGAAGAGATTGAGATGCCGTTCAACAGATACCGAGGAGTCCATCCGTAAACGCCTCTCAAAGGCTGATTTCGAGATGAGTTTTGCTCCCCAGTTCGATACTCTTGTGGTGAATGACAATCTTGAAAACGCAGTTGACCATACCGCGGCTCTCATAAGGGATTTCGCAACCGGATAAGTTATGAATATCGTTGTTTTTGGTGGTAGTTTCAATCCTATTCATACAGGCCATGCAATGATTGCATCTGCGGTTGCACAGATTGATGATGTGGATCAAGTCTGGTTGATGGTATCGCCTCAGAACCCTCTGAAGGCCAATGATGAGTTGTTGCCGGAGGAGCTTAGGTATAAATTGGCGCATCTGGTTGCAAAGGAATGTCGGAGTGTGGTATGTTCAGATTTTGAATTTAATCTCCCACGACCTTCATTCACATATAATACCCTTTGTCGGTTAAAGGAAGCATATCCTCAGCATAATTTTCGCCTTTTGATTGGATCCGATAACTGGAAGATATTTGATCGTTGGCGCGATTGGAAGAACATTATATCTGAATATGGCGTTCTTGTTTATCAACGGCCCGACGCAATGGTTGCGGCCCCCTTCCCTGAGGGAGTAACTCTTCTCGATAATCTGCCGATGATGCTTATTTCATCATCATATATAAGAAAGCAAATGCGCGATGGGAAGGATATTCGCTTTCTTGTGCCTGATGTTGTTTATAATAAATTGGAATATGGAAGAAAATAGAATAAAGTCTCGCCTTATGGAAGTTACTTCCTTGGCTGCAAGATATTGTGGAGTGGTGGAGCAGGCGGCCGACTACTCAAAACGTGAATTTATAATTGAGCTCTTGGTCATTCTACCCCGCATATATCTTGATTTCTCGGACCCTGAACTTGAATTGGGTGAAAATGATGAGTACTTCTCCACTTATGTTGATGAGGATTACTATGAAAGTATCCGTCGCCACGTGGAGATGCTTATGGGAGAGCATGATGTGTTCCTTGAGACTTTTGAAGAGGATATGAAATACAGCGATACTCCCGTTGCCGCTTCAATATCAGAATCTGTTGCAGATATTTTCCAGGCGCTTTATAACTTCATCTCAATTGTAAAGGAAACAGACGGAGACAGTCTGGAAGGAGCTTATATGGAGTGTAGGGAAAACTTTGCCGCCTACTGGTCCCAGACCCTCTGCAACGTCATGAGAGCATTGAATCATCTCCGCTACAACGTTGACTTGGCCGAAGAGGATTAAGTGATGAAGTTGTTTTGTCAACTTCACCCTCAAGAAAGAATAAATAGATGACGGTGTGTCAAATTATCGCAATTTGACACACCGTCCTTTCTCTAAATGGCAAGTCTAAGAAGTTGATTAATCAACTTCCAAGTATAATCCTTGTTACTGAATAAGATGACAAGTCAAAAATTTATCTCCTGAAAAATCCCTTCGAACTTTTCTTTCGTTGTGCAACTCTTTCAGCAGGAGCCGCACAGCAAGCATTGATTTCAGCCTCTTCGGCTAATCTTGCATTTACAGATTGACTGAATTTTCCCCACATCTCTTGGGTGCCTTCCTTTGTCTGTTGATAGGCCATTGAATTTTCATTGGCAATGTTCATCTTTGATGCCATAGCATTGACATCCACATTCGCGCCGATCAGATTAATGGTCCATCCCATTTCGCGCAACTGAGAAATTAGGTTGGCAACCTGGTTCCATGAATACTGCGTTGAGGAGTTTTCATAGCCATCTGTCATGATGGTCACAATCCCCGAGGCATCTTCATGGGTGGCCGCTATTGCTTTTAGCTCTGTGAGTGTCGAACCGACAGCATCCAGAAGGGGAGTGTTGCCCCAAGGCTCATAGTCACCTGATGTGATATCCTTGACATCTTTTGGATCCTGATTTTTTACCAAGTACCGTGACTTCACTGGGCCGCCATCCTGAAATGCATAAATGGATACAAGATTTCTGATGGTCTCTTCATTTTTTTTAGCCGCATAACGGATGGTGTTCAAAGTTTCATTGCACCCTGAGATAGTCTGCTGGGTCATTGGGCTCATTGACCCACTCTCGTCGAGAATGATAAGGTTGAATACAGTTGTTTTCATAATAAAGATGGTTTAAATGTTAATAAATTGTGGTTTAAAAATTAATAAAATATGGTTTATAGGATTCAGAAATTAAAGAGATCTTTGATCCCGCCCTCTTCATTTTCAGAATCATCATTTTTTTTCTTTTCTGAACGTAGAGTGAAAAACTTCTTCCTCTTTCGTGGTGAAATAGGGTGATTGGCCGCGGGAGGTGCAGACATAGCTATGTTATCAGTTAATAGCTTCACCTCATCAAGCAGACCGGATTGAATCGCTTTTCTTTGGAAATTCCTTCGGTCATAGCTTTGCCCTGTGATAGCCTCATAAACATTCTGGAGCTCAGTCATCGAGAAAGTGGAATCAAGAAGATTGAATGCCAACGGTTTAATACGGATCATCTCGGCAAGATATTCCTTCGCATCGGAAATTATCTCACTGTGGTCAAACGCCATGGGAGGTAGCATATCCACATTCCACCATATTGCATTCGACGCATCATCTCCGGCCACCGTCTCCTCAAAAACTTTACGGTAATTCTGCGGGCCAACCAAAGCGATGAAGGCAACCGTTATAACCCTCTCCCGCGGATCGCGGTCGAAACGGCTATATACTTTAAATTGCTGTAGAAAAACACCCGAGAGGTTTGTCTCCTCCTTCAATTCCCGTTTGGCGGTATCCTCTATGGTAAGGTCAATCTTACCCCCTTCAGGATCGGCCACCTTCATGAAACCGCCGGGAAGAGCCCACATACCCTTGTACGGTTCTAAGCCGCGTTCAATAAGAAGAATCTTAAGGTTATTACCGTCAAACCCGAAAATAACACAATCCGCTGTCAACGCCGCATGAGGATATTTATAGCAATATTCACCAACATTAGCATTGAAAAACTTGCCATTATACTCCTCATTATATGTAATATTCTTTGAACCCATTATTTGTATTACTCTTTGAACTCATTATATGTATTGTTCTTTGAACTCAAATCCAAAATTTATCACCAAATATCCACACCACGACATTCATCACCCGAAATAAAAATCCTTTCATCTCTTCCCGGTAGCCAAAAGCAAAAAATTTTTCGGCAGCTTAAAACTAATAACTTTCCCGGTAGCTTAATGCCCTTCAACTTTCCCCGGTAGCCTAAAGATAAAATTATTTCCCGGTAATATAAAGCCTAAAAATTCATTGCAGATAATTCTATTGTGTTATTTTGACGCAAAATTAACCAATCTTTGTTAATCCACAAAATTAAATTGCGTAAAATTTACACAATTAACATTCGTTAACATCTCTTCCCAATACTTCTCATTTTCGCGTAGCTGTTTCCGCTAAAAGCTCTGCTTTCAAAAATTTCTAAGTTGAGCTCTGCTTGCTTTTTGCAAAAAGCCCAAGGCTGTGATGCATGCAATCGCTATCACTAAAGTAGCGGGGCCATTTCCGGCTCCGCAAATGTAGAAAGGCGCATTCTTTTTCGAATTGAATGCGCCTTTTTTGCATAATATGAGTCAAAGATATATCTTTGTAGCATAAGAATTAATTTTAGAATCTTAAATATACCATAAATGCGACAGATAGAAAAATTATTGGAATGGCTGGATAAGGGAACTTGCAATTTCCTGGCAGTTGAGACCATTAAGAAGGAATTGGAAAATGCCGGATTCAAGGAGCTGAAGCAAGGCGATAAATGGGATGTGGAAGCAAACGGTAAGTATTATATGACTAAAAACGATAGCGCAGTCTTCGCTTTCGTGGTCGGTACGGCTCCGATTGCTGAAACCGGGTTCAGAGTCATCTCCGCCCACAGCGACTCCCCATGTTTCAAAATCAAACCTAATGCCGAGATTTATGGCGATGGAGGAGTGGTTTCGCTGAATGTTGAGAAATATGGCGGTGGGATTCTCTACACTTGGTTTGATCGTCCGCTTTCAATCTCAGGTCGTATTCTCGTAAAAGGTAAAGATGCACTCCATCCCCAGACAAAGTTGGTTGACTTGCGGAAACCGGTTGCAACAGTACCGCATCTCGCAATCCATTTCAACAGGCGAGTGAATGAAGGGAATCCTCTATCCGTTCAGAAAGATATGAAGCCCGTGATCGGTTATTTTTCTCAGGAAGAGATTATCGATGCGCGAAGCAAAGGAGGTTTCGTAAAAAAAATGCTTGCAGAGGCTTTAGAGGTAGAACCGGAGGAAATCATTGATTATGAACTTTGCCTATATCCTTTTGAGAAAGCGGCTCAGGTCGGTATGAACAATGAGTATTTCCAATCAGCCAGGATTGACGACCTGTCAATGGCTTTTGCCGGACTCGAAGCTCTCCTTTGCGAATGTGACCGGACGTCAGACGCAACCCGAGTGCTTGCAGTGTTTGATAATGAAGAGACTGGGAGCGGCACCAAGCAGGGAGCTGCTTCTCCCGTTCTACGCGACATGATGGAACGTCTGATTCTCCTCACATCCGGTGATAAAGAGGGAATTTATCGTGCTATTCCTAACTCCTTTATGATTTCTGCAGACGATGCCCATGCCTGGCATCCCAATTACAACGAAAAATATGATCCCACAAACCATCCCGTAATAGGGGGAGGGCCGGTGGTCAAGATAAATGCCAACTGTAAATATATGACCGATGGGTTTGGCTCCGCCGTTTTCCGGTCGCTATGCAAGGAAGCAGGGGTAAATTGCCAGTATTTTGTGAATCATTCGGATGTTGCCGGTGGATCCACATTGGGTAATATCTCCTCCGCGCAATTTGATATGCCCGGTGTTGATATGGGGAATGCTATATGGGCAATGCATTCAGCGCGCGAAACAGCCGGTGTCTCCGATCATCTGGATGCTGTGAAGGTTTTCCGTAAATTCTTCCAAGGTGAAAAATAGGAGAAAAGAAGAATAAAAAACTTAAAAAAAGCAAATAAATCGGCAGGATTGCCGTAAGTTCAGCTATTTTTAGTAAATTTGCAATTTGAATGGGGTGGAAGAATGCTTCCACTCCATCAGCTTGTGAAATTTAAATTAAATACAAGATATCTAAGCAATGAAAGTAGATTAT
Source organism: uncultured Porphyromonadaceae bacterium (assembly GCA_947174305.1). Classification (GTDB taxonomy): domain Bacteria; phylum Bacteroidota; class Bacteroidia; order Bacteroidales; family Muribaculaceae; genus Lepagella. The sequence goes on from CAMWIH010000117.1 coordinate 7,253, forward strand.
GCAAAAATCGACGACGTGAACGGTATCGTTACTATCACGCTCGAAGAGAAAGACTACGCAGACAAGGTTAAACAGCAACTTAAGGAGATCGGTAAGAAACATGCAGAGCCCGGTTTCCGTGCCGGACATGTACCCGCCAGCCTTATCAACAAGAAATATGGCAAGTCGGTGAAATACGACGTTATCAATAAAGAGGTTGGAAACGCTCTTTATGAATATATAAAGAATGAAAAACTTCACGTGCTCGGTAATCCAATCCCTCAGCAGGGTGCGGAGTTTGATATCGATGCAAAAGATTTTGAATTGAAATTCAAGGTCGGTGTTGCTCCTGAAATTGACACTCACGTCAACAAGGATCTCCACGTTCCTTACTATAACATAAAGGTTACTGAAGAGATGATGGATGCTCAGGACAAGCAGTTCCGTCGTCGTTTCGGGAAACAGGAACCGGGTGATACGGTTGATGCCACAGCTCTCGTTAAGGGTGTAATCACTGAGCTTAATGAAGATGGTTCTGTTAAGGAGGATGGTATCGTAGTTGAAAATGGTATCGTGGCTCCTGAATACTTCAAGAATGACGACCAGAAGAAGATTTTCGAAGGGAAGAAGGTAGGGGAGTCTTTCACGTTCAATCCTGCCGCCACTTGCGACGGCAATCCTGCCGAGCTTAGCTCGATGCTCAACATAAGCAAAGAGGACGCTGAAAATCATAAGGGTGACTTCAAGTTCGAAATCAAGGAGATTATCGTGCTGAAGCCGGCCGAAAACGGTGAGGAATTCTTCAAGTCTGTGTTCGGTCGCGACGATATCAAGACTGAAGAAGACTACAAGAAGGCACTTGAGGAACTTATCGCCGGTGCGCTTGCAAACGACTCCAACTATCGTTTTTCAGTTGATGCCAAAAAGGCTATTTTGGATGCAGTCGGCGACCTCGTTCTTCCCGATGAGGTTCTCAAATCCTTCCTTAAGGAACAGAACGAAGCCCTTAACGATGAAAATATCGAAGAGGAGTATGTCCGTGTCCACCCCGAATTGATCTGGGAACTTGTTAAGGAAGCTATCGCCGCCCAGCTTGACGTTAAGGTGACTGAGGAGGACGCTCTCAACACAGCGCGTATGATCGCCCGTCAGCAGCTTGCACAGTATGGTATGATGAATGTTCCCGCTGAGTCTCTCGACCGTTACGCTCACGACATTCTCAAAGATCAGAAAGCCGCTCAGCAGATCTACAACCAGACCGGCGACCTCAAACTCTTTGATGCCATCCGTGATAATGTCACCACCGATGACAAAGAGGTGACTGTTGAGGAGTTCAACGATCTTTTCCGTAACGAAGGAGCTGCCGAGTAATTGTTAACAAATTGAAACACCCCATGTCACAATAGTTTTGGCATGGAAATTGTTATAAGTAAGTGGGCCGGTCGTCCGAAAGGAAGGTAGGCTCACTTATACATATATAAATATCAAAGCAAAAATGCAGAAAGACGATTTTAGAAATTATGCAGTGAATCATCTTGGCATGAGTTCGAATACACTCGACTCATACGCCAGATATATCGATAAGAAAGCCGGTGGAATGGTTACGGCCCCCACTGCCGATTATATGAATCCTTACATCCTTGAAGAGCGTCAGCTTAACGTGACACAGATGGATGTGTTCTCTCGTCTTATGATGGATCGCATCATCTTCCTCGGCACTCAGGTCACCGACCAGAGCTCCAACATCATCGAGGCCCAGATGCTCTATTTGGATTCCGTAGATCCCGAAAAGGATATCTCTCTATACATCAACTCTCCCGGCGGGTCTGTTTATGCCGGCTTGGGGATATATGACACTATGCAGTATATCAGCAGCGACGTTTCCACTATCTGTACAGGTATGGCGGCTTCGATGGCGGCTGTACTCCTTGTGGCCGGTGAGAAAGGTAAGCGTTTTGCATTGCCACATTCTCGCGTGATGATTCACCAGCCGATGGGCGGTATTCAGGGT
>CAMWIH010000118.1 GCA_947174305.1 uncultured Porphyromonadaceae bacterium
GATATAATGAAATGTTTCCATGTGTTTGAATATTCAAACACATGGAAACATTTCATTTAACGGGATTTAAAGCCAAAACCCCAACAGCTGCAATTACTCCTGAGCTTTGCCATTTTGATTACATGTTTTGGCAACTTCTTTACTTCATATTTAATCTCCATAATATATTGTGTTTAAAGTTAAAACTTTCTTCTTTGAATTAGAATTAACCCGAATGTGGTTTCGTAATTTAGATATAAATATTCTCCCATCATTAAGGTAAGCAGTAAACGATTCTACACTCTTTTTACATCCTATGAGTAGAAGTATTCATTACTTCCAATCATCAGATCATACATTCTTTCCTTAATGCCTAAAGAGCAATGTCGCTTAATCTTTTTCTTTTCATCTAATTTCAAAAAATTATTACCTTCTATAAACTTAGCGAGCTCGTCAATTCTACATCCTCCTCCGCAGACATATCTTATTTCACAATCACAACAAGGCTCGATTTCAAATACACTCGTCTTAGCTCGTGCGATCAATGCCTTCTTATACAATTCTTCCATTGACTGTTGGCGTATATTACCAAGCGGAGTTAACGCTTGTATACGTGGGCAGAGATAGGCATCCCCATTGCAAGCAATAGCCAAATTACCAAAAGCACAATTTGTTAAGATTGTAACATCCATAAGAGTTCTAACAAATTCGATTACTCGGAAATCATCTCCATAAATTGATTTCTGGATGGCTTCAATATATTTTCTATATTCTTCGTTTATTTCTTCTGCATTAGAAATGTTCCTTCCATTTAATAACTCATCGGAAAAACGGAGTTCAAAAGGATACTCATCATATTCTTTTACTATAGCTTTAGCAAATTCTATGAATCCCTCCAAGTTATTCTTCAAAATTGTGTATGCTGGGGTCATAGAGATAATTGTTTGGACACCACGTGATAAAAATGCCTCTACTGTGTGTAATGCTTTTTGAAAATTTCCATTTCCTCGGATTATCGAGTTTGAACTTTCCGAAAATCCATCTATGCTCACTTGAACAGAAGATAAATACGGATAAACCCTATCTATCAATGCTAATGGAAACTTTGTTCCGTTAGTCATAAGTTTTATTTCCAATCCACAACTATGCCCAAAATATACTAAATCTGCCAAGTCTTTCCTTAGACTCGGCTCTCCTCCTGAAAAAGTAATAACACCACACTTTGTTATACTTGAGAACCACCTCAAAATACCTTTTATTTCATCGGCAGTTAATTCATCTTGCAGTTCTGTGTCTGAGAACATATAACAATGAGGACATCTTAGATTACAAGCATTGGTAAGATATATATGCAATTCTTCTCCTTTTTCCGGTAAATGCGAATTATTATATCCAAATTTTCTTGCTTCTATCTGTGTTAGAACATATTGAATATCCTTTCTATCAAATTCCTTATTTTGTAAAATATCCTTTACTGAGTATCCGGCTTGCAGAAATCTGAAGATTTTTATCTGAGAATAATTAGTAAGAATAATCCATTTGGCTTCTTGAGGATCAACAACTAAAAATTTATTCTTATAAGCTATCTCCTTTATGTCATTACCAAAATGATAACTTTTTTCTACACTAATATTATGATGCTGCATTTCTTAGAATTGTTAATTATTTTTTATTATATTGAACGCTTGTTAGAGCATCCGGAACATATTTTCTTCCGGATGCTCTCTATCACTTAAATATAATCTCCCAAATCCCCATCAAGACAATAATCACCTTCACAATCCTCTGAATATTCAATCCATTCGTTGTGAAGATCATTATTAAGCTCCTCTATTACATCTTTTGTGATATAGCAGCAATCGTAACAAGAACGTATTTCATCTTCATCAATTAAAACCTCATCCTCATTATATAGGACCGCATAAGTATTGGTGTATCGAGTATGATCTACCCACAATACAGATCTCGTGACGTATTTTACTTTTCCTCTCATATATACTTTTTGTTTATCACTATTTATTAATGACCATTCACCTTCCCCGCTGTGAAGATGCCTCCTTTATTCATATTGAGAGGCATCTTCGCATTGAGCAAGTTAGCGGTTTTATTTCACATTTATTTTCTTTACCACAGAGCCTTGGGTTACAATGTAAAGGCCGGGTGCGAGATTCTCCATCGATGAAGAGATCTTCATACCGTTGAGGTTATAAACCTCGGATGGCTCGTCAGAATTGATATCATCTTCGATTTCCACTACTCCTGTCGCGAAGTCGTATGCTTGAATGTTCCTGAAATAACTCCAAGGAGCAATTATCCTGCATTCCTCAATAGCTTCTTCGGGAACATAAAGGGTAGCGTGTTCATAGATTTGATCATTATTTGACCAAAAAACTCCTCCACTAGCACTTATAGGTTCCTTTGCAGAATAATAGACAGATTTTAAGCTGGTACAACTACTGAAGGCATAATGATCGATTGATTTAACCGAACTACTGATTATAACCTCCGTCAGGCCAGTACAGAAGGAGAATGCTTCATAACCTATATTTGTCACGGAATTGGGAATTGTAAGTGAGCTGGTAAATCCACTACAGTCGGAAAATGCGTAATTGCCGATCTCTGTTACAGAGTTAGGAATAACGAGCGAGCCAGTAAATCCCTTACAGTTCCAGAAAGCTCTTTCTCCAATACACGTTACAGAATTGGGGATGGTAAGAGAACCGGTAAAACCACTACAGTAAGAAAAATTTCCTTCCTCAATACTCGTTACAGAAGATGGGATAGTTAGAGAGCCAGTAAAACCATCGCATCCTCCAAAGGCATATTCCCCCATACTCACTACAGAAGCAGGGATGGCAAGAGAACCGATAAGTCCTTTACATCCGGCAAACCCCATCTCTCCAATCCTCGTTACAGAAGGAGGGATAGTAAGAAAACCTTCTATTTCGGTACATTCACAAAAAGCGCTGTCTCCGACTTCCTTTAAAGTATTAGGCAGAGTAAGCTTCCCTCTAAGATTTCGGTTAGAATTAAAAGCCTTCTTTGCAATCTTCTCCACAGTGTAATAGGTATCCTCAAATTTAACGGTTCCCGGAATTATCAAATCCCTAATTTCTTCAAAATCATCTCTCGGACCCATAACAGTTGCAACCTTTGTCACAGGATTCACAGAATACTTTATTTGGCCCTCAATAAGAGGTTGAGAAACATTAACTATACAAGACGCAGATGCATTACTACTATAAGAATAAGCCGTCACTTTAGCCATCCCATCCGATATGGCGGTCACCGTCCCATCGTTTGAGACTATGACCACAGCCTCATTATCCGAATTCCAAATTATTCTTTTATCCATTGTATTTTCAGGATATACAGTTGCTGTCAATTTATCAGTCTCTCCAACGCATAAATTCAATTCACTCGTATTAAGAATCACGCTAGAAGCGGTAATCGGTTTAACCGTTACTTCACACGTTGCCAACACTTTTCCACAAGAAGCGTAAATTTTGGTAAACCCAACCGATATGGCGGTTACTGTACCTTCATCGGATACAGTTGCTATATTTGGGTAATTTGACCACCACCTCATGCTTTTATCAACAGCACCCTCAGGATATATCGTTGCTGTTAATTTGACTGACTCTCCAGTAACGAGCTCCATTTTAGATGTACTTAGAACGATGCTGGTAGCAACCATCGGTGTAACCGTAACTGTACAGGATGCTGAAACATCTCCACAGGTTGCGGTAATTATGGCAACACCTACAGATGTGGCGGTTACTGTACCATCATCGGAAACTATCGCTATATTGTTATCTGAAGAAGTCCAAACAATTGTTTCGTCAAAAGCATTTTCAGGTTCTACGGTTGCTGTAAGTTTAAGTGAATCTCCTATAATAATAGAAATGTCGGTCCTGTCTAGAAAAATATTAGATGCTTCTTTTATAGGTAGAATTTGTTTAAACCTCCTCCAATAGGTATGCCCATGATAACTTGTTACAAATCCATCTGGCACATATAAAATTGTGTTTTCTTCATTCTGCAAAGGGAAAGTATCAAAATAAATTGTTAAAGGACTGTAAGCATCACAAACGACCTTCATAAATTTTGTATCATCAAAAGCATAATGCCCAATATCTCCTTTCATTGGATGTAAATATAAGGTATCGAATCCGCTACACCCACAGAACGCATACTTACTAATTTCAGCTACGGAATTTCCAATTGTCAGAGAACCGGTAAATCCGCTACAACCATAAAATGCACTATAGCCAATGCTTGTTACTGAACTTGGAATTATAAGAGAACCCGTAAAGCCACTGTTGCGGAATGCCCGTGCTCCAATTTCCTTCAAAGTATTAGGTAATGTTAATTCTCCCTTAAAATCCCGGGAATTAAAAGCTTGCTCTCCTATCTTTTCTACAATATATTCTTCACCTTTATAACTGACTTTTTCCGGAATTATAAGATTATTAATATATGTACAATCGGGCACAGGCCCATGAACGGATGCTGTCTTTGCCTTAACATCCAAGTCATAAAGAATCTGATCTTTAACAACCTGATCAGAAAAAGCAAATAAGCTTGTGCATAGAAGAATAAATAAAACAAGGTATCTCATCGTTAATTGATTTAAAAATAACAGCTAATTATGGTGGAGTATCAATTTAAACTTTGACACTCAACCATAATCTCGAATCTCTCAGAAACTTCTAAATTTTTCTAAAAGGGAAAGAGTTTCTTTATTACAAACTGACATGAGGCATCAAGGAGATTTCTGAGGAGGCAATGTACCATCTCCTTTATCACTTTTTTGGAGTAGGCCTTTTTTAATGCATTCCAAGCCTTTTTACTCCAACTCATGTATGTAAAGCTATTTACCCGAAGATCATTCCGCTCCTGCGCAGATAGCGAGGAATTAAGGGCAATGACTAAACACTGAGGCACACCGTTCTCTCGAGCTCTATCGTAGTAACTTCTAAGCTCTTCACGGCTTGTAGCGATGAAAACGCAATTATCTATAAACTTTTTGTAGTCCTTTGACACATGTGGAGATGCAAGACTTTCCTCAATTCTATGCTTAAAATACTCCACTATTTCTTCTTCAAATTCCTTGTCGGGAATTTTAATGCTTACTTCCCAATATTTAGGAGAAGATTCACGAAATGCCAAATCATCCATGACAATTATAATTATTGCCTCCTGATTCCCTAATTCGGCGGTTAGTTCCATATAAAAAAGAAAAGAGGGGAATTCATCTCACCTCTATCATAGCTAAACAGGCCCGCCAAGGCCTCAACCTGAATGACATAAGGGTAGAATAAACTGCCCCTCTGAATTGCGTATGTGAAGACATGACTACTTCGATCGTGTCAGCAAATACTACAAAACAGAAAGAGCGTCTAATCTCACTCTATCTCAGGTTGTTATTGAATTGGCGGTTCGTTTAGCTGAGAAAGAAAGCTTGACACTTTTCTCTTCCGACGGTATTTCTCCTCCATCGGATAATGCAAAGTTAACAATATATTTTGATTAGACGCTCATTTTAAAGGTTTTTTATTCTTTTTACACTTTGCGGAAGCTCAGAGGCTCCCGGCCGGGGTCCGGCTGACATTATTGCGGAAGCTCGGAGGCTCCCGCCACGGGGTTTCCGAGTGCAAATATATGGGGCGCTTGTCGGTTTTGGAAAAAATTTTTTCTTTGATGTGGGTAGTTTATTTTGAAAGTTGCCAATAAGGGGGATTTTTTCCGCGTTATTCACGTAGTAAAAAGAAACCGGAATTTTTAGTTAACCAATTTCGTCACCATGAGTCTTTCAAAGTATCAGATTATTCTTACTGCCTACAAGTCGCGCTTCATTTTTCGCTCGGATTCGGAGTACCGCAAGGCGCTCGGTGTCTCTTTCGAGACAGTTTCAGACAAGATGAAGGCTCCCGACAGGGATAGCAGGGAGACGGATCGCGAGATGGATATCTTTTATGATATTCTCGACCGTGAGTGTCGCCGTTTGCTCGACGATTCGCTCGAGTCGGCTATGACCGATTATCTGGCGGCTTCGGAGGCGTTCTTTGATATTGACTGGGGCGCTCGGCGTCAGATGGCTTCGCGCAAAACTTTCTGCCGCCTTCTTTTCCGGTTGGCGGCTACGGGTGGCATGGAACTGAGTGCCGAAGAATATCTGAAATTCAAGGTTAAGGATGACGACCTGCGTCTGATCAAATATTTTTATCCCGATGGCTTCGATAACCCGGCGGTGAACGTCCGTTTCATCACCCTCTTCACTTTCGGGGTCATCTCCCCTTGGAAGGGGCCGGCGGCAAGGGCCCGCGACCTGACTGATAAGAGGACGGTTGAGTATCTTCGTAATTTTCTGGAGCTCGTCGCGCTCCTCCGGGAGGATATGCCGCGCATTGGGTCACTGGAGAAGCCATACGTGTTCAATCAATGGATCGGGATTCTCAACATGCATCTGAACGAGGATGCTCACTTGCCGGAGGTTACACCGTTATGGTTCACATACGGATTGACCGAGATTGGCGATGCGTGCCGTTCGCTGGTAAACCCTGAAGACCGCAGGAGGAAGGGTGAGATGCTTGTAGGCCTACGGATGCCGGGAATCTGGGTTGACGATTCCGACGGAGGGAAAGAGAGGTTCTGGATTTTTCCCGATAATATCAAGGGTGCTTTCTGCTATCAGCGTGAGGGGATGGGTTGGAAACTGATCCCTTACGAGTTTAATTGCTATGACAACAGCGATCCTGAGTATGTCAATTCCTGTTTCTTCGTCACTCCGAAAGGGAATCTCAATCTGGTGCTCACTCCTCAGCTACCTATGGATGAGGGGGAGATGGCTTATGCGGGCTATGAGATCACTCCTGATGAATCGGGCGAGGAGATTAGGAGTGTGGATTTCCATGACGGGCCGATACCTTTCCCTGATTGGTTCGACTGGCGCAGGTTTGAACGTCTAAGTAAGGATGATCGACGCTACGGAAGGTTACGGGAGGTGCTTAATGATATTTATGATCCTAATTCTTCTATTTCATATATTTCAGAGAATGTGGCTCCAACGCTTACCGACACGGTGAATAATATTGTGGCGCGCGACCGTTATTACCTCTACATTTCTGATTTCCGGCGCCCCGACCGGTTCCTTATCAAGGAGAATGAGACGGATATTTTCACATACGAGTTTACCTACACCAACGGTTTCCCTCCTTTGTCGCTGTTGAATCTTGAGATCACGGAGGAGCATCCCCTATATGCCATTCCGACTGACATTAAAAGGAAACGGAATATGTCGCAACGACTCGAAACCTTTGTCACTATGCTCGAGGATGCTGACAACATCAATGAGGCCTACATACTCCGGACGCCTCATCCGTTGGCTCCCGTGCTCTTTTTCCCTTCGCACGGCATTAGCATCCCTCTCGATATGGAGGAGCTTTCCGGCTTAGGCGTTCTCCGGTTCACTTCCCGCTCCCAATTCTTCAGAGGGTGAAATCACTCCATTCTTATCCTACCACATTCTCGGGATTGCCTGCCAAGAAGGAGGCTACATTGGAAACGGCTATATCCATAAGTCGGCGGCGTGCTTCTACAGTGGCCCACGCTATATGAGGCGTGACAAAACAATTGCGGGCTGAGAGAAGAGGATTGTCGGCCAAAGGCGGTTCGGTGGAAAGAACATCCACTCCTGCACCGCGGATCATACCGCGATTTAGAGCTTCGGCCAACGCTTTTTCATCTACCAACGGCCCTCGTCCCGTATTGATAAGTATGGCCGACGGTTTCATCTTAGATAATGTTTCGCCATTGATTATATGACGGGTGCTATCCGTAAGCGGACAATGCAACGACACTACATCGCTCTCCGCCAGCAGCGTGTCGAGCGAGGAAGCCTTCTCAACCCCTGCCGGCAACGCCTCTGACGGTTTTGAGGTTAGGGCGAGCACCTTCATTCCGAATGCCATCGCAATTCGCCCCACACCTTGCCCTATGTTTCCGAAGCCTATTATCCCGAATCTCTTGCCGGTAAGCTCTATGAGAGGTGCGTCCCAATAACAGAAGTCGGCCGAACGGCTCCACCGCCCGTGGCTGTTTTCCAATGTGTAGTGCTCCACTCCATTTGTGATAGCCAAAAGTAGGGCAAAGACCATCTGCGCCACGGAAGCCGTGCTGTAGGCCGGAATGTTTGTAACCACAATACCCTTCTCGCGAGCCGTTTCTGTGTCAACCACATTATATCCCGTGGCCAGCACACCTATATATTTCAGTTCGGGAAGAGCCTCTAATTTTTCCTTGTCTATGACAGTTTTGTTGGTGAGGATAATCTCTGCTCCCTCTGCCCGACGCACTATCTCTTCGGGACGCGTGCGGTCGTATATCGTCACTTCTCCAAGTTTTTCCAGTTCCTCCCAGGACAGGTCTCCCGGATTAAGGGTGTATCCATCCAAAACTACAATTTTCATAAGCCTTCCATTTTTTTACAAAGATAAATTTTTCCGGCCTCATATCAAACTTTACAGAAATAAATGTAAATTATACTTTACATTTTGAAAAGTTTTATTTACCTTTGCAAAAACTTTTAAATGAGAAAGCTTATGAAAATGTTTTTATTCCCCCATTATCTCCGCGTTGTCGGATGGATAATGTTTATCGTTTGCTTGACTGTCGAGGCCATGGTGTGGTGGGAGTATGTGGATTTTGGAAAATTCGAGACTGTCGCCAATGATATCATAATTATAGGAACAGTGCTTGGTGCCTTATTCGTGGTCTGCTCTCGCGAACGGATAGAGGATGAGTACACCCGAGCGGTGCGCCTTACTTCCATTTTATATGCCATCTACGGCTATATTGCGGTGTTCATACTGTGTACGCTCCTGATCAATGGCGTTGACTTCCTCTTCTTCGCTCTTTTCAACCTTATTCTTTTTCCAATCATATTTGTCGTCGTGTTCCAGATAATGCTGGAACGTCGCAAAATGTTAGAGTCCATCCAATAAAATATGTTAAAATGCCAGGGCGGCGATTTTCGAGCTAAAATATTCTTTTTCAGAAGGAGCAACCTTTGCGTTGCGACTGATGAAAAAGGATATTTTAGCCGGAAAGAGCCGGGCATAAGGAAACTATTTTATAGGAAAAACTAACATTTTAATAAATTTGAATAATTTTAATAATTTAAAGATACCATCCGT
>CAMWIH010000119.1 GCA_947174305.1 uncultured Porphyromonadaceae bacterium
TGTCGTAGGCTCTACCTATTGGAATATGGTCTATGGCAAGAATATCGGTGACGTTCTAAATGATGAAGAAGGCATGGCCAATATGTGCAACCTTGGAGAGAATATGGCCTGGCTCTTAAAACGAGTAACCACCAATGAAAAATATTATTGATATTCGCAATCGCGCTGATTTCCGCGAATGGATCAAAGATAACAGCGATGCTGAAAAAGAGTGTTGGATAGCGACGAAGCGTGGGGATGCAACGCCCTCCCGAACGTTCCTTCCAGATGAATCATTCTGATGCGTATCAAAGAAAACAACCCGACGCTAAACTATTATAACTATGAAAACTCCCGGACTTAAACACCTATATTGGCTATTATTTTTAGGGATATTATCTACGCTATTCCACTCGTCTTGCAATGTCAGTAAGACTGAGAGGAATCTTTCGCTAAAAGAACGATTACATTCGATTATCGATACGGTGCCCGGGACTGTCGGCATAGCCTTTATCAGCGACACGGATACAGTTACCATAAACAATAGCGTCCATTATCCCATGATGAGCGTTTTCAAACTTCATCAGGCCTTGGCTGTGGCCAACGAAATGAACAAGCGACACTCATCAATCGACAGCGTGATACATATCCGCACCGATGAACTTGATTCAGAGACCTGGAGCCCAATGCTTAAAACATACGGAGACTTGGACTTTGACATATCAATCCGTGATCTTATCAGGTATGCTCTGACCGTAAGCGACAACAATGCAAGCAACCTTCTTTTCAAATACATAGCCTCCCCTTCTGCAACAGACTCAATAATTCGATCCATTGCTGACGATACGGCTTTTAGGATTGCCTGTTCAGAAAATGAAATGAAAGAGAACCATACGCTGGCTTATCTTAACAATACCACTCCCCTCTCCGCGGCCTCACTGATAAGACAGGTATATGAATCATCCTTCACAGCTACCCCTGCCTTAGACACCATCAGAAAAGACCTTGCCACGGTTACCACCGGGCTGGATCGTTTAGGCGCAATCATTCCCCAACATCCAGAACTCTTCTTCGCCCATAAAACCGGCAGCGGTTACCGGAATGATGCCGGCAAATTGGTTGCACACAATGATGTAGGCTATTTCCGGCTACCAGATGGCCGTACATACGCACTTGCCATCTTCATCTGCGATTTCTCCGGTACAGAGGCAGAAGCCTCAGAGATAATTGCCAGAATCTCACAGGAAGTGTATATCTTGCTGATGAACCAACCATCATAATGGAATATCCTGAGGAAGGAAGTCTGACAGGAATGACAATCAATCTGAAATTATGGTTGGTTTCCCCATAATTGTGGTTAATAAATTCTTAAGGGGATATGCTAATTTTGTAGCATGAAAAAAATTATATATGGCGTGATGCTCCTACTTGCAGCATCAGTTACAGCAAACTCACAGAATTCAGCAAATTCACAGAATATGGATAACCCAAATATCAACACCGCAGTGGCTCCCGAAGAGCAACTCACCCTCGTTCAGGAATGGGATAAAGTGTTCCCTAAGAGCGATAAGGTGGATCATAAGAAAGTCACTTTCGTCAATCGCTACGGCATCACTCTTGTCGCCGACATGTATATTCCTAAAGGGGCAACCGGCAAGCTCCCAGCAATTGCCGTCAGCGGACCCTTCGGGGCAGTGAAGGAACAGAGTTCAGGCCTCTATGCCCAGCAGTTGGCAGAGCGCGGTTATCTCACCATCGCTTTCGACCCTTCCTTCACTGGCGAAAGCGGCGGGCAGCCTCGCCGTGTGGCCTCACCCGACATCAACACGGAGGATTTCTCGACTGCCGTTGACTTCCTTTCGGTTCAGCCCAACGTGGATGCCGATCGTATAGGAATCCTTGGCGTGTGTGGCTGGGGCGGCATCGCCATACAGGCCGCCATCAACGACCCCCGCATCAAAGCTACGGTGGCCTCAACCATGTACGACATGACCCGCGTCAGCGCCAACGGTTATTTCGATGCAGACAATTCAAAGGAGAAACGCAATGCCAACCGTGCGGCAATGGCTCAGCAACGCACCGAGGACTACCGCACCGGAAAATACAAACGTGCCGGCGGTGTGGTGGATCCCCTCCCCGACGATGCTCCCCAGTTTGTTAAAGACTATCACGCATATTACAAGACCCCTCGGGGTTTCCATCCCCGTTCAGGCAACTCCACCGATGGATGGAACGCAACTTCAGCGCTGCCGTTTGTCAATTTCAAGTTCTTCGAATATGCCGACGAGTTAGACAACGCCGTGCTGATCGTCCATGGCGACCAGGCTCACTCTTATTACTTTGGCAAGGATACTTTCGCCAAGCTTAAAGGCGACAACAAGCAGATGCTAACCATAAAAGGAGCTTCCCATTGCGACCTCTACGATCAGATAGACATCATACCTTTCGATGAGATAGCCGCATTCTACAAAGAGTATTTGAAATAAGGGGTTGAATTTTACCGCTCTCTGAATTGACAGCGACAAGTAGCAGGCAAACATTTCTAAATTTTTGGTGTTAATAATATTAGACAGAAAAAGTGAATATCCGTTTTCTGTTCAGAAGCGTCGAGGCTTCGCAATTAAATTGTTAACCCCTAAAATTTACTACCATGAGCTACAAAGTTATAGATATCGAGGGCGTAGGCGAGGCATATGCTGAGAAACTGAACAAAGCCGGCATCGAGACCGCTGAAGAATATCTCGAAATATGCGCCACCCCTGCAGGGCGTAAGGGTCTTGCCGAGAAAACCGAAATCTCTCCCAAGCTCATACTGAAATGGGCCAACCATACCGACCTTTTCCGCATTCCCGGAGTAGGTCCCCAGTTTGCAGAGCTTCTTGAAGCTGCCGGAGTTGACACAGTTAAAGAACTGCGCCACCGCAACCCCGCCTCTTTAGCAGCAAAGCTTGAGGAAGTGAACGAGGTGAAGAAACTCACCCGTCGCGTGCCCTCCGAAAAGGAAGTGGAAAAAATGATTGCCGCTGCCAAAGAGCTTGAACCGAAAATGACATATTGATAATTATTGATTTGAAGAGACCGTGTCAGGACACCTGACACGGTCTCTATAAAGTATCCATATTCCGCTATGAACAATCAACCGCAATCGTCTTCACCTACATCTTCAAGTCAAAACCCCACATCATCCGCAGCCAACAAAGTTTCCAAGAAAGGAAGGCTTGTGGGCAATGTCTCCATGTTTGTTGCCAAGACCTTCTCCGGCCTTAATGAGAATGCCCTCAAATATCTTCTTCCAACCTGGATGAATGCCTTTACCGGAGTAGTGCTCCGTCTTGGCTTCGGCTCTTTGTTTTTCTGGGTTATAGGATGGATCAAGCCCGACAAAACAGAAAAGATAACCATGAGCGATCGTCTGTGGCTTCTCCTCACAGGCATTATCTGCGTATTCGGATACATGTTCACCCTATTGATGGGTCTCACTTACACCACCCCCATTTCATCATCAATTTTTATTGCCCTGCAGGGAACCGTGGTTTATATTATATGCCTCTTCCTTCGCACCGACCGTCTCTCTTTCGGGAGGCTGATAGGGATATTTCTCGGTATAGCCGGAGCCCTTATATGCATCTTAACGCAAAAGCATAGCGAAGTGGCATCCAACCCTCTGTTGGGTAACATTTACTGCTTCATATCCACATTCCTTTTCAGTGCATACCTGGTCATCGAGAAAAAGTTCCTGAAAAGACTCAGCAATGCCACCGTCAGCAAATACACCTTCAGCGGAGGGTGCTTGGCCGGAATAGTCGCCGTGTTGATATGTGGCAATTGGTTTGCACCTGTGCTCTCATCAGGGATTTTCTCTACCCCCTTCCTTGTTTTGGCATTCGTGCTCGTATTCCCATCCTCGATCAGCTACCTGCTCACCGACGTTGCTCTCAAGCGCCTTCCAGCCACGGTTGTCGGTCTCTATGCCAACTGGATCCTGATAGTGGCGGCAATTGTGAGCTATGCATTGGGACAGGATAAGTTCTCCTGGTGGCAATTGCTCTCCATTGCTCTAATAATCGGAAGTGTATTCCTCGTGGAGAGCGCCGAAGCAAAAGATCATAAACCACAGAATGCCAAATAAAGACTTCGTGGATATTCAATTCAGAACCCGATATACCCCTCAGCGAGCCGGCTTCACGCTTAGCCCCCAATGCCCGGTGGTGATGCTCGGCTCCTGTTTCTCCGACAACATTGCCGGCCGCATGCGGTCATGCTTATGGAACGCATCCAACCCTCTCGGCACCCTTTACAATCCTCTTTCAATCAGGAATGCGTTGGAGCTTTTTCTGTTCGAAGAACATTTCATAGAACGTTTTTCCGATTCTTTATTTACCGATTCAACAGGAAAATGCAGATCATTTTCAGGAGATTTCCGCCTTGCAGCATGCAATGAGACTGAAGCCTTGGGAAAAGCCGAAAAAACAAGGAACCTACTCCGGGGCACCCTGCAGAAGGCGCAAGCGCTGTTCATTACATTCGGCACATCCATCTGCTATTCTCTCCTGCCGGAAAAAGAAGCTACCGATGCAACACAACATTTGGAGAGTGCCCGGGAAGCATTGCTATCGGCAACAGTTGCAAATTGCCATAAACTTCCCCCCTCAAGGTTTGAAAGGTATAGACTGACTATAGCTGAAATAACAGAAATGTGGATTCTGCTCTGTAAAAAGATACGGAAAACCTATCCACAGCTCCAAATTGTGTTCACGGTGAGCCCGGTGAGGCATTTGAAGGATGGCTTCGTAGCCAATTCACGGTCAAAGGCCATTTTGCAATTAGCAGTTGAAGAGATTTGCAGTCAGCTCGAATTCTGTTCCTACTTCCAGGCTTACGAAATACTCAACGACGATCTGCGCGATTATCGTTTCTATGCATCCGATCTTGCACACCCTTCGGAGATGGCGGTTGATTATATCTGGGAAATCTTCAAGGAAACTTATCTCAATGAAGAAGGCAAGGCTTTGCTCAAAGAGGGTGAAAAGATAGTCAAGGGATATAGACACCGCCCGCTCCTGATGACTACACAGGAACAGGCGGCATATATGGAAAAAATGAGCCAGCGTCTCCGGGAGTTTATCGCAAGATACCCAGGACTGATAGCAGAAATTGGACAGATATGAATCCACAATTATCGTAAAATTTAATATTCATTTCGTATATACAAAATTTTATATTAACTTTGCGCCCGTATTCTAATTTCAGAATATCAAACATTTTTAATTAAAAGCATTTAAACTAAAGCTAAAATGAAAAAATTTTTTCTGATGCTCGCAGTAGCTCTCCCCATGTTCTTCATGGCATCCTGCGGCGACGACAACGACGATGATGTAGCAATCGAGTACAACATGCCGATTCTTGTCAAGAATTCATCCAACGTCCTTTCTATCAGCAGCAACCGTGTCAACCTTGAATGGTATGAGGATATGAATGATGTAAAGGATGCAATGAAGCCCTTCAGCTATGTTCTTAACAGCGACATTAGCTCTTCAACATCATTGGCTTACACATACGATGCAGAGGGTGCTTATCCTTTCTATGTTTATTCATTTGTAGGCGGCAAGCTCAATTCAAGCAGTATCACCATCACTGAAGAACAGGATGAAGAGATTGATATCGACGCTTATCTTGAGGGTCAAGGCTATAAAGACATAACCACTGATGACGATGATGACTTGATCTATCGTTCAAAAGATAAACTCACTCTCGTTCATTATGGATTTGATGGCACAGTAACAGTGCTTTGGACTCCCAATACCGACACACGCGCCAACAGCCGTGACATCCTCTACAAGCACCTTGAAGTTGTCAAGGCTCTTGCCGCACAGAAAAACGTTAAGTGATCTGATACGGTTACCGAGAAACAATCGTAAGTTTTAACTATAACTTAAAAACTTAATATAGTATGAAGAAAATATTTTCACTGGCTTTCGCAGGCTCACTCATGGTGTTCGCATCTGCATGTGGTGGCAACAAGGCTGCCAACGAAGCCAACGACTCTGACTCTGTTGAGGTTGAGGCAGTGGTTGATACAATCCAGGTTGCTGAAGTTACCGACTCTACAGTAGCTGTTGCTGAAGAGGTAGTTGAGGAAGTTGCTGAAGCTCCCGCCGCTGTTAAAGATGCTGCTAACAAAGCTGTCAACAAAGGCAAAGATGCTGTGAAGAATGGCACCGACAAAGTGAAAGAAGCAACCGACAAGGCCAAGGAAGCTGCCGACAAGGCTGCTCAGGATGCCAAAGACAAGGCTGCCGCAGCTGCTCAGGAAGCTAAGGACAAAGCAAATGCCGCTCTTCAGAATGCCGTAAATAAGACAGAGGCTGCCGCTGAAGATGCAGCTGCTAAGGCTAAAGCTAAAGCTTGGAAAGAGAAAAAACAGAAAAAAGACTAAGTTTATAACTTATTCAATAATCTATATTGATGAGGGAGGTTCTTTTTTGAACCTTCCTCATTGTTTTGGTAAAGCGATTCTTTTTCACTAAATTTGCATCTTGGGAAGTTGTTTGATCAACTTACAAGACACAATTACCGGATACCAAAACTCAAGCAAACCTAATTTATGAAAAATATATCTTCCCTGAGCAACTTCATGTTCCTCTTGGTGACATGTGGGCTTTATCTTAGCCTAACCCTCTCCTCTTGCCACAAACCGAAAGATGAAGGGAGCTGGCCATTACCCAAAAAAGAACTGAAGAGCCTGGAGGTGACGATTAAGAATGCTGAAAAATATAGGAAATTATCACAACTCCACGCGGATTCACTTAAACAAAACCTGCGCACCAAGGGGATATCCAACACCCAAAAATTGCGCATCCTGCAAGATATAGTTGCCTACTACCGGCCGAGGATGGCCGACTCAGCCCTCAACTATGCCTACATCACCTATAATTTGGCAAAAGAGGGAGGGAATCCGGCTGAAATTAATTTAGGACTTCTTGCCATTGCCGACGCGCAATCCGCCTCAGGCTACTTCAGCGCGGCAATTCTTACTTACGACACCATCCGGATGGAGGGAGCATCCAAGGAGGACATGCTGGCTTATTGGTACACCGGACGACAGATGTACTCCAATCTTTGCAACTATATCGGTGAAGGGAAAGGCCTTTATGAAATGTATCAGGCAAAGGAGGATGAATGTGTTGACAGCCTGATAGCCAATCTCCCGAAAGATAACGAGTTCAGGGCATTCCTGATTGCGGGGGAATATATAAATAACGGTAAAGATAAACTCGCGCAAGAGGAACTCCAGCCACTCCTTGCAAAACTCAGCAAAGGCTCACAGATATATGGAATGACCGCTTTCCAGTTAGCCCAGGCTTACCGGCGCACAGACCCCACAAAATATGCCGCCCATCTTGCTTTGGCCTCGGAAAGCGATGTGATTGGAGGGATCAACGACGGTTTCGCCCTCCCATCTCTTTCTGAATTGCTTTATAAGGAGAAACATTATCAGGAGGCATTCCGGTATATCAATTTCGCAATGAACGATGCCTATCTCGGCAAGGCCCGAATGAGGCTCGTCAATATTGCAAGTCTTGTGCCCTCAATTGATGAAGCATACCGAAATGAAATCAACGCTTCCTTATCAGATTTCACACTTTACGCACTGATGGTATCTGTCATACTCATACTCCTGATAGTATCATTAGCCTTTCTACTAAGAGAGATGAGGAAACGCCGGCTCGCTCACTCCCAATTGGCATCTCTCTCAAAAATGAAAGATAGCTACATACGCGACTTTATCGGCCTATGTTCGGCCTATTCGGAGAAATATGATCTTTTGGCAAAAACCGTTACCCGTAAAATAACTGCCGGTCAAGGCCAGGATCTGTTGAAATTGGTGAAAAACGGCAAGGCTTCCGAAAGCGAAAATGAGGAGTTCTATCAGACCATAGACCGGGTGTTCATGAGTCTTTATCCCGAATTTATAGAGCAGATCAACAATCTTCTTGAGCCTGAACAAAGATATGATATAGATAAGAACAGCGAATCACTCAACCCCGAATTGCGCATATATGGTTTCGTAAGATTAGGAGTCACCGAGAGCGCTAAGATTGCAAAGATCCTTAACTACTCCGCCAACACGGTCTATTCCTATAGGAATCGTATGCGCAATAAAGCTATAAACCGTGACACTTTCGATGAGGATGTAATGAAAATTGACATTGAAGACTCCGAGAATCAATGGGGAATATGATTAATTACGACTTTTATATCTATGCATGAACTATAATATAGTCTATATTCTAATTTTATAAACAATTAAATTTTAATACTTTAAATTAACATAAATCTATATTTGAACTATATCATCTTGATTTCGCTTGCAAATCGTATTTTTTGATATTAATTTTGCAGTGTCAGAAATTACAATATGTAACAGATTACAGAGTAGAAATCTGAAACAGGTAATTAAAGATTGTTTAGAGTTACATCAGGCGCGAGCCTGAAAAGTCAATCAGAGGATTGACAAACGAATTAAATCGGATGCATAGCGATGCAACCGACAGCGTAAAAATCGCAAAAGGTATAGAGTTGTTAGTAGCTTTGATAAAACAAAGCACAGTTGGTTTTAAAAGTTTTATAAAAAGATTAGAGCATAGATATAAACTGATAAATTCACTAATGTTAGGTTTGTAGAAAATTAAATAGATTCGCACCCCGGCAGATTCCTTGTGAAAGGAGTCTGCCGCTTTTTTATGGCTACTATATAGGCACGGTGGGCGGGTTAGGCATTGTAGGCGAGATAGGCGGAATAGGCAATGTAGGCGAGATAGGCATTATAGGCTTGGTAGGCATTATAGGCTTGGTAGGCGTTATAGGCGTGGATAGGCAGAATAGGCGAGATAGGCATTATAGGCGTAGTAACGTCATCCAAACTCACCTATTCCCGCCCATTCTCGCCTACTTATGCCTATCCTGCCTATCTCGCCTATCTCGCCTATCCTCGCCTACTCCGCCTATTCCGCCTACAATGCCTATTCTGCCCATTCTGCCCATTCTGCCCATTACGCCCAATATGCCCATCCACGGGGCGGGAGCCTCCGAGCTTCCGCAAAATGAAGCGAGGCTCAATGCCTCGCTTCATTTTTAGCCCACCACGCCTACTCCGCCTTCCCTCGCCTACCCTCGCC
>CAMWIH010000120.1 GCA_947174305.1 uncultured Porphyromonadaceae bacterium
GGAGGCTCCCGGCCGGGGTCCGGCTGACATTATTGCGGAAGCTCGGAGGCTCCCGGCCGGGGTCCGGCTGACATTATTGCGGAAGCTCGGAGGCTCCCGGCCGGGGTCCGGCTGACATTATTGCGGAAGCTCGGAGGCTCCCGCTACGGGCATAAATTTTTAAGGAGACGGGAGGGGGAGAGGAGATTATTTTTGTGCCGTAAGTCAATAAATGTGAATGATATGGCAAATAAAAATAATCTTATGGGTAGTGGTGAGATGAGATTTTTGGGATGTGGTGAAGAGAGGTATTCGGGTAACGGCGAAGAGAGGTATCGGCTTGATCTTATTGCTCGCGCACAGAGGAACTGGGAGGGGATGGCCGGTTTCCGCAGGGAGCGCGACAGATGCAAGCGGTTCACGTATGGCGACCAATGGGGCGACATGGTACCAACCTCCTTCGGAAGGATAAGGGAGGAGGATTATATTCTTTCTCAAGGGAATCTCCCGCTGAAAAATAATCTGATACGCAGGTTGGTCAGGAATGTGTTAGGCGTGTTCCGCAATCAATGGAGTGTGCCGGAGTGCGTGGCTCATGATCCTCGGGAGAACCGACAGGCAAAGGCGATGAGCCGGCTTCTTGAGTATAATATCGAGCGAAACCGTATGGCTGAGATGTATGCCCGCACCATGGAGGAATTCCTGATCAGCGGGATGGCCGTGCATCGCAAATGGTTCGGACGCAAGGGATGCGAGACGGATTGCTGGACAGATTTCGTGTCGCCCGATAAATTCTTCATCGACAATACCTCGCGCGATTTCCGTTATCGCGACGTTTCCCTGATAGGTGAGATTCATGATATGTCGTTCGGTCAACTGTGCGCTACCTTTGCCTCAACTCCGGGAGAATATGAGAGACTGAGGAGAATCTATTCCCTATCGGGAGCCGGCTCCGCCCGGGATGGATTGTGGCAGAGTGAGGAGGAGAAATGTCGCGTGATAGAGGTGTGGTGCAGGGAATATAAACCTCGCAACTTATGCCACGATACCCTTACCGGAGAGTACTTCAAGATTGAAGCCAAGGATTACGGGGCGATGGTGGAGGCGGTTAATAAACGCAGGATCAGGCATAAAGAGGGGGAGGCTCCGAAACTGATAGAGACTCGCTGGATAACTGATGAAGAATGGCATTACTATTTTCTGGCACCCGACGGGCTGGTGCTTGATGAGGGGGTGAGTCCCTATAATCACAAAGGCCACCCCTATGTTGTCAAGGCTTATCCATTCATAGACGGGGAGATACATTCATTTGTGGCCGACGTGATTGATCAGCAGAAATTCACCAACCGCCTGATCTCGATGTATGACTGGATTCTGAGGTCATCGGCCAAGGGTGTGCTGTTGTTTCCTGAAGATGCGTTGCCCCAAGGGGTCTCAATCTCCGACATAGCGGAGGAGTGGAGCCGGTTTAACGGAGTGATTGTTTTCCGTCCTAAGGACGGGATGCCTCTTCCACAACAGGTGCATTCCAATTCCGCCAACAACGGCATAACCGACCTACTCAATATACAGCTGAAGATGCTTGAAGATGTGAGCGGGGTTAACAGCGCGTTGCAAGGGAAGCTCGCCAGCAATTCGATGAGCGGCACTCTCTTCGACCAACAGACGCGCAATTCGCTCACCGCACTCGCCGACCTCCTGAAAAGCTACAACGATTTCATTATGGAGGCATCGGCTATGGATGCTTCGAATATCAGGCAGTTTTACACCCCTTCACGCATCAAGGCCATTGTAGGGGAGGAAGATCCGTTTAAGGAATCCGACACCTTCTTCGATTCCATGCTCGATTTCTCGTTCAGGGAGAGGGAGAAGGAAACGGCGGTGTAATTAAGGCTCCATCCACTAAAATAATAATCGGGGGATAGCGATAGTGTGGATAAAATGGATTATCTTTGCATTAAGGTTCTGACCGGATTCCTGAAAGTTTATGGTGCATAATCAGCAATCGCTAACAGATATCCTGCACCCCGGAATTTAAAACTCACAACTTTATTTATGACTGTTACAGAGAAAACTTACCCTTCGGAGAAAGGTGAAATAAGATTTATAAGGATAGAGAATGAATCAGGCGCGTATGTTATCCTCTCCTCCTTCGGGGCAGGAGTGGTGGAGGTGGGTGTTCCCGACCGTGAGGGAAAGATTGGGAACGTTGCCCTGCGCTATGCCGATCCCATGTCGTACATCTACGATGGCCCGAATATGGGTAAGATTCCCGGACGCTACGCCAACCGCATCGCGGAAGGCAAGGTCAGGATTGCCGGGAAGGATTATCAGCTCGGCGTGAACCTTCCTCCCCATCATCTTCACGGGGGGAAGGATGGATTCTCCAACCGCAATTGGGATGCTGAAATTTTCGAGAATGGTGTCCGTTTCATTTATATCTCTCCGGATGGGGAGGAGAATTATCCGGGCACACTGAAAGTTACGGCCACTTACCGCTGGAGCGAGGATAACCGTCTATCCCTTGATATCTTTGCCGAGACGGATGCCGAGACCGTGGTTAACCTCACCAATCACACTTACTGGAATCTTGAAGGCGCGGATGCGGGCACAGCCCTTCATCATGAATTGCGCATGAAGGCTCACGGTTGGTTGCCGACCGATAAGACCCAGATACCTTTGGGGGAGGTTGCTCCCGTGGCGGGCACTCCTATGGATTTCACTGAATGGAAAGAGGTGGGACGCGACATAATGGAGGATTTCGAACCCTTGAAGATAGGGAAGGGCTATGACCATTGTTGGGCTATCGATGAGTGGGAACCGGGAAAGATGATTGAGGATGCGGTGGAACTTCGCGATTTCAAAAGCGGAAGGGTCATGACAATCTCAAGCGACCAGCCGGGTGTTCAGGTTTATACGGGTAACTGGCTCAAAGGTTCTCCTGAGAACTGCTCGGGGCGTGGTTATGAGGATTACGACGGGATAGCGATTGAGATGCAAGGTTTTCCGGATGCTCCCAATCAGGCGCAGTTCCCCTCCCAGCGACTCCTCCCCGGCGAGAGTTATAACCGTAATATCATGTTCTCTTTCTCTGTTATAGGGTTATAGGGTTATAAGGTTATAAGGTTATAAGGTTATGAGGTTATGAGGTTATGAGGTTATAAGAAGTCTTACAGCTTATAACCTTACCTACTTACAACTTTTAATTATTATGGAAAATTTTCTGAAAGGGAAGCGTGCGGCGCTCATAGATATGGATGGGGTGCTGTATGATTCAATGAAATATCATACGCTTGCATGGCAGAAGATGATGAGTGAGATTGGGGTTGAGTGCAGTCGCGATGAATTCTATCTTTATGAGGGTATGACCGGTGAAGCCACCATAAATCTCCTTTATCAGCGTGCTTTCGGGCGCGATTGCGATCGGGAAGAGGCACGGTGTCTGTATGCCATAAAGAGTGAATATTTCAAGGGGTTCGGGCCCCGTGAACCTATGCCGGCGGCCGACAGGATGCTCGGTGCATTAAAGGAGGCCGGAATGAGGTGCGTATTGGTCACGGGGTCAGCACAGGTGTCGCTTCTCGAAAGTCTTGCTGTTGATTATCCCGGTGTGTTTGCAGAGGGGGACCGTGTGACGGCTCTTGATGTAAAACAAGGCAAGCCGAATCCCGAACCATATCTTAAGGGATTGGAGATCGCCGGAGTTCCCGCATCGGAAGCGATAGTGATTGAAAATGCTCCGTTGGGAGTGAGGGCAGGCAAGGCGGCCGGTGTCTTCACGGTTGCCATAACCACCGGGCCGATTCCGCGCATCGAGTTTGAAAAAGAGGGAGCCGACGTGATATTCTCCTCTATGAAGGAGGCGGCCGAGGCTATGCAAAGAATGGCTGACGCACCGTGAGCCGGTTCCCGGGGTTGATGTTTCAGCGGACGCACCGTGGTGTGTCCCTACATGCGGTAATGGGGATGATGCTGAAGGAGTTCGGTGCGTAGGCGCGAGCGGTCGAGATGCACGTATATCTCGGTTGTGGCAATTGATTCGTGGCCTAACATCTCCTGGATGGCGCGTAGGTTGGCACCCCCTTCAAGGAGATGGGTGGCAAAGGAGTGGCGCAGCGTGTGAGGGGATACAGTCTTCTCTATTCCGGCTTTGGCCGCCAGGTCGCGCACCACATAGAAAACCATAACGCGTGTCATTGAAGCGCCACGGCGGTTAAGGAAGAGTATATCCTCATTTCCCGGCTTTATAGGCTGGGAAGCTCTCTGTTCGAGATATTCTGAAATTAAGGTCATGGCTCTTGGCGACAGAGGCACGAGTCGCTGTTTATTCCCTTTCCCTTCAATTCTCATATACCCTTCGTCGAGATATAGGCGTGATATGCGCAGACCGGTGAGTTCGCTGACGCGCAGACCGCTCCCGTATAGTGTCTCGATGATGGTTTCGTTGCGCAGAGCCTCATTTTTGTCGTAATCGATGGAGGCGATCATTGCGTCAATCTCCTCTACGGAAAGCACGTCGGGGAGGGTGCGGCCAAGATAAGGAAATTCTATAAGCGAGGTGGGGTCGTTGTCGATATAGCCTTCAATCCGCAGGAATTTGAAGAAAGCGCGGATGCCTGAAATGAGCCTTGCCTGCGAACGGGGTTGAATGCCAATGTCGCGGAGGGAAGCTAAAAGAAGGTGGAGGTCCGATTCCCTTATCTTATCTAAGGAGAGTGAATGAGCTTCGGCAAAAGTCATTAGGTGAGCCACATCTACGGCATAATTCTCCGAAGTATTGGCCGACAGCCCTCTTTCAAGACCCAAATAGGTCTTGAAATCTTCAAGTATCAAAGCGGAATCCTTTAATGGGCGCGACATATTGGTTTTGAATTGTTACGGAAGCTCGGAGGCTGTTAATTTGCGGAAGCTCGGAGGCTCCCGCCACGGGGGAGCCTCCCGGCACGGGGTTACAGGAGGAGGGTGTAGGCCACTTTCATCATTTCCTGTCGATGGATGATTATGGCGTTGTGGGGGCTATGGAGCATCAGGCCTTCGGGAAGAGCTGAGAATAATGCGTCGGCCCAGCCGGAGGGGACGTTCATGAATACAATGCTGTGCCCCGGTTGCCGGATGTGTTCTTTGAGGCGGTCAAGCGGTATGAATGAATCGTGGGTGGCTATCATCTCGCATCCGGCGGCATTCTTCGGTTTGCGCTCTATCCTCATCCGGCTGTCGGAGGCTGTGGCGGCAGTGTGAAAAAGCGGGTCAATACCGAGGGGGAGGAAGAGCGATCGGGGATGCAGGAAGGCGATGAGCCGATGAAACATCTTCGCATGCCGTTCGATTTTCACCGAAGCCTTACGGGAATTTACCACGGCATCGATATCGTCATAACCATACCATGAATATTCGCGTCCGGGGCGCACCACATCCTTCACCATCCGGTAGGCGAAGGGTGAGTGCACCCCGAATCCGTAAGTGTGTCTCAATCGTTTATATAAATTCATTGGCATCCTTGGTTGGCGGACGCACCGTGGTGCGTCCCTACGGGTTGCGTTTTTGCGGACGCGCCGGGGGTGCGTCCCTACGGGTTGCGTTTTTGCGGACGCGCCGGGGGTGCGTCCCTACATTTTATTTCCTTGAGGGCGCGTATATCGGAAGATTGTCAAGCCGAGGGCTGCGGCACAGAGGATATATATCAGCACCACTGCCACGATGGAGATGTTGTTGGTGACCCGGAGGCTCTGAGGATCGAAACTGAACTCAATCTTATGTTTCCCTGCCGGCACTTTCAGCGCACGCAACACATAATTCACTCGACCAATCTGCGCCGGCTTCCCATCGATCGTAGCATTCCATCCCCACGGGAAATAAACCTCGCTGAATACGGCCACTCCCCCTTTTGCCGAATTGGAATGGTAGGTAAGGCGGTTAGGGGCGTAGGTGGTTTCGTATATCGTGTCGCCGGGGACTTTTGGCGTTGCGGTTCCAAGCACATTCTTGAATCTGCTGTCGGCCACGGCGGCTGTGCGTGTGTCGAGTGTATCGAGGGCCGACATCTCTTTGTCAGGATTGGCCACGTATGAAAGCTTGTCAATAAACCAGGCATTCCCCAAAGCACCGGGGTTCTGAACATATCCCAGGCTGTCGCCCGTGATTATATATTTTGCATTGAGCATATTTATCACCCCCGGATTGTTCTTCATTATCTGACGGTCGATAAGGTCGTTATATCTCGTGAGCTTGGCCGCGTGGTAACCGCCGATTGTCTTGTGGAAGTAAGATGAACGCGCCGCGCCGAACCCGGGTATGTCGAGCACACGGTAGTTTATCGCCGTGTCGCGGAGGATTGCCTCATCCACCGGGGTCTTGTTGAGCGCCTGTTCATTATCCACCGGGTCGGTGAAGTTATGGGAATTTACATAACGCTTGTTCACCGAGAAGAGATCGAGAAGGACCACAGTGGTGAGCATGCAGACGAACATTGCCTTGTTCCTCACGGCGCCCTTCACATATAGATAAACAACCAGTGCCCCCATGAGGATGAAGAGGAGGCTCCGTCCGCAGTCGGCCGAGACGAGGGAGAGACGCGTTTCACGGATACCGTTGAGGAGATTCCGGTAGGCGGGATTGGTGAATACCCCCTGCGACTGTAGTGCCTCGATCTCGTTCACGCTGAAAGGCTGGCCGAAGATTGAAGGGGAAATCCAACCAAGGAGGCAGATTGCGGCGATCACCCCTGTCACGGAATAGATCACGGCTCCATTCTTTTGCATTATGTCGGGAGTGTCGATGATTTTCTTTATGCACATCGCCGCCAGAAGGGGGATGGTGAACTCAACCACCACCAGGATGCTCGACACCGCACGGAATTTATTATAAAGCGGGAAATTGTCGATGAAGAAATTGGTGAGAGGGGAGAAGTTATGGCCCCAGGAGAGCATCAGTGCCAAAACCGACACCGCAAAGAGAGCCCATTTCATCGGCCCTGTCACTATGAAAAGGGCTATTATGGCCAATATGAGCACTACTATTCCGGCATATACGGGTCCGTTGGTCATGGGCTGGTCGCCGAAATATTGCGGGAACTGATACATCATCTGCATCTCTTCGGGCGAAACGTTCAGCTCATCGGCCTTGGGGGTATCCACCACCGACATCAGCTGGTTCTCACCCGCCACAGGCTTTATCGTGGCTCCACCCTTTACGTTGGGAATGAGGAAGGTGAATGTTTCATCCACTCCATAGCTCCATGCCGTTATTGCATCGCGATCCATTCCTCCCGTATCGGAAGCATTTCCGGAGGTGAGTTCGGTGGCCTTCCCTCTTACGGTCTCCTTGGAATATTCATAAGTGTTATAAAGCGAGGCCGAATTGGCCGCCACTGCGAGCATGCCGGAAAGGATCATGCAGCCGGTGGCTATTGACCATTGGGTCATCTTCCTCTTCCTGATGGCATTCACAAGCCATGCAATCACCATGGCGAGGATCACGAAAAGGAAATAATATGTCATCTGCGGATGATTGCTATTGAGCTGCAGTGCGCCAAAGAGTGAAGCGAGGGCTGTTCCGCTCAGATAGCGTCCGCGATAGCATAGCACAAGGCCTCCGATGGTGGGGGGGATATATGCAAGTGTTACGAATTTCCATATATGTCCCGCGCCGATGATTATGATGAAATATGTGGAGAAGCCCCAGGCCACGGAAGCGAAGAGTGCGCGATACCATTTCATCTTCATGCAGAGGCACATGATGAAGAATCCGAACATCATTGCAAAAAGGAGATTGGCGGGGTCGGGGAGCCAGAGGGAGAATGCCTTTCCGATCCAGCCGAGGGCATCGGTGGCCGGATAGGAGGGTGCAATCTGGAAATTCGGCATTCCTCCGAAAAGCGAGTCGGTCCAGCGGGTGGTTTCGCCGGTGGCCTCCTTGAAGTCAATCCCTTCCTGGCCGTTGGCAGTGCCTTGCAACATGTCGTGCTGTTGCAGAACGCGTCCCTCGAAATCGTCGGGGGCGAAAAATAAGACGGCAAACACTGCAAGGCAGAGTGCCGTCAGAACGGAGTAGATAATATTTTTACGCATTAGTCCTGCTCGTTTTCGAGATCAATCTTGATTTGGCGGTTCATGCTCTGTTCGAGAGAGATGAGCGTTTCGGTTTCGGTCACGCCCGGAATATGCTGAATCTTGTCGTTGAGGAGCTCCATGAGGTGCTGGTTATCCTTTGCGTAGAGCTTTATGAGGAGGGAGTATGGCCCGGTGGTGAAGTGGCATTCAACAACCTCGGGGATGCTCTCGAGAGCCTGCACTGCTTCGCGATACATGGAACCCTTCTCGAGGCTCACGCCGATGTAGGTGCATGTGTTGAAGCCAAGTTTGTGAGGATTAACGTTATATCCCGATCCGGTGATCACTTTCATGTCGATCAGGCGCTGGATTCTCTGATGGATGGCTGCCCTTGATACGCCGCATTGCACGGCTACATCTTTTGACGGTATGCGTGCATTGCGCATTATTATGTTTAATATTTTCTTGTCGAGTTCGTCAATTTTCTCCATTGTGCAATTTGATATTATTTTATGCAAATTTACTTATTTTTTTATATTTTTGCAAGAAATATGATATAAAATTGTAAGAATTTAAAATAAAGACATGATAACACTTATAGCGGAATCGAAAACAATGACGGCGTGTGACAGGCCGGTGAGTCCTGACGGATTGAGGCTTCACGCTCCTGTCGGGGAGGAGAGTGCGGGTGAGATTATGGCTCATATTGCCGAAATGAGTGCAATGGAGCTTGCCTCGGTGGCCAAATTCAGTGGGGCAATGGCTGTGAAGGCCATAAAACTGGCATACGAGTTCCCTGACAAGTCGCGAGGGGAGAGAGCCGTTGAAGCTTTTACGGGAGTGGTGTTCCGGGCGTTTGATTATGCCTCATTGGATGAAGCGGAAAAGAGGAGGGCGGATAGTGATGTCAGGCTCATATCTTCCCTTTATGGCTGGTTAAGGCCGGATGATATCATCA
>CAMWIH010000121.1 GCA_947174305.1 uncultured Porphyromonadaceae bacterium
GAGGCTCTGGCATGTGCCCATCTGAGTAGAACGAGCAACGCGGAGCCTCACGCTGTATGATATATGACAATAAGAGAATGTATCACTACACACTCTAACATAGGTATATCATACCCCGAAAGGCGCCTATCGTTGCCTCATCCCTGACTCAGATTTTGAAACTGCCAGATTTCGATCCGTCAAGAACGAGCGCGATAAACGCTCTTAAAAATATGTCTGCACCCCGCCTCTTCACCCTATATCAGGCTCCGCCGACGATATGCTGTGGCAAATTTAATAAAATTTTTTGTAATTCAACAAGAAAAGCTATTGTTTACTCAATGATTTTAAATATATTTGCAAAAGAAGTGAGTAGTATGAATGAAAGAATAAAAGTCTAATTCCTAAAATACAAGAGTATATGAAAACCAAGCCGATTCTAAGGGCTTGGTTGTTCGGGTCATATTCCCGGGGGGAAGAAACCCCGGAAAGCGATATTGATATCCTCGTAGATTATGATCGCTCTGAAGGGAAAATCTCCCTCTTTAAGATGGGGGTATCTTGATGGATCTTGCAGAATTTGAAGATTGAAAATATATATGCCAATGAATAATTTTTTTGAACGCAAGCAGGAGATGGAGAATGCTCTTAGGAACTATTCCAATGATAAATTAAGCAAGCGACTCAAGCATTGGGCGTTCGTTTCAATAGCCCTATGCATCCTCCTGTTAATCCTGACGTTTGTCTTGATCCACCTACTCTCTGCCACACTGTTATTTCTTATCCGGGGTTTCGTTGGTTTATTCGCCATTATTTTTGTAATTTTGATGGCAATTTTCCTATACCGCGTTCATCATTCCTATTGGAAGGACAGGAATAATTAATTTGGAAGGATAAGAATAATTAGCCTATTACAGCACAGTGGAGAATTGGGAACCTCCTTATTTTAAGAGAAAATTAAGAGAAAAAGAGAGGTATCCCGAAGGAAGTATGCCAAAATCGATTATGCCGAAGAATACAGTAATCTCAATATGCAAGGGAATCGCCATCATACTGATGGTGATGGGTCACGCTGAGCCGCCAGACTTGATTTCCAATTTCATATACATCTTCCACATGCCGTTATTCTTTATAACGGCCGGTTATTTCTTCAACCGGAAGTATCTGAACGATCCCTGGACTTTCTGCGTGAAGCGCTTCAAGGGCCTTTATATCCCATTCCTCAAATGGAGCATCGTTTTCCTACTTCTTCATAACCTCTGGTTTGAGGTCGGCCTGCTCAATGAACAGTTCGGCAACTGGGAGGGCGGCGTGACGCATCCATACGATGTTAGAACCTTCTTCCACCGTCTTTTTCTTATCGTCACCTCCATGAGCGGATATGATGAATTCATGGCCGGGGCTTTCTGGTTCTTCCGCGGGTTGCTGATAGCCAGCATCATGTTTTTAATTCTCTACAAAATTGTGGATTCCACCACCAAGCTTTCCCCGGCCATCGGTGTAGCGGCAATGTGCCTGATTGCTTTCGGATTCAACGCTTATCGGTTAGGTTTTGGCTTCAAGATAACGACAATCCCCAACGGCGGACTCCGGGAAGTGTGGGGAATGTTCTTCTTCGGACTTGGTTTCCTCTACCGATATTATGAGTCAAAGATAGGTAACCGCTGGTGGCTCACAGCGATTTGCTTGGGAGTTATGTGCATAGGAGCGTGGAACCACTGGTGCGGAATGAACAACAATGGTCAGCTTCGCGACCTTGCCACTCTCCCCCTCACCGGGATAGCAGGATTTATAGTTACCAAACATTTCTCAACACTGATAGATGCAGCCGGAGGATTAATAGCGAAGCTCCTGACCTACATAGGGAATAACACCCTTTATGTCTTTATCTTCCATATAATCTCAATGAAGACCGTCAGCTTGCTGAAGATATGGTGGTATGGACTCGACCCGGGACAGGTTGGCTGTCACATCGTGATCCATTATAACAATCACGAAGACCTCTTCTGGCTTCTATATACCGTTGCCGGCACAGCCATACCTCTCACAGTACTTTGGCTCTGGCGTCGCCATGCAGCTCCGAGAGTTCCGAAAATTAAAGGACTTTTCATAAAAGAAGCAGTATGAGGAACTTAACCTTTCAAATTAAGATAACATTTCATTCTTTATCATTATTTAAGCTTTCAACAAAGCGTATGGTTTGTTATAATTATGAAGGGTGAGAAAAATGATAAATCGATATAGTTGGAAAAAAACCTCCATCCTTCAACATAATTTTAATTTATTATACTATGGAAAAGAAATCGTATTATGTAAACATGATCGAGGCCAATGATGGAAAAATGGCCGAAGTCCTCAACTTCAATTTCGGCGGTCATCACGACATCGCCGCTATGGTGGAGAAAGCAAAATCTCTTGGTTTTGCCAAAGATAAACATGCCAAGGAGTTCGTTCTTGCCATGCGCTTCATGCACCATGTTATCAAGAAAAACGCCGACAACGCGATCTTCGCAGAGTTCGCACCTCAATTCGAGGTCTTCAAGAAGAGCGTGAAAAGTCAGATTGGTTGCGATTGCGAATGCAAGTAAGATTGTAACTGCAGGTAATTTTACAACTGCAAGAAAGCAACTGAACCAGATGGTTAAATAGAACAAGATGGAGTATGCGATTTAAGCATACCCCATCTTTTTCTTATCCAATTTAATGCTTTCATCCTCTCCACCGCAAATTTCATCTTCTCCGCTGCAACAGGAAAAGGGAGAGTTCAAATGTGTTTATCGCTATGAAGCCTGAGACACCGGCAATGATTGCCCAGACAATTGGCAGATAGTTCTGAGTCAGAAATCCGACAAAGCTTTCTGAGGCGACCGTCTGACGGAGAGAGATCATTGCAGCCCCTATCGCAGGCAAAGCCAAGGAGAATAAAAATCCGCACAAGAAACCTACAACAGCCGCTATCATCACCGCCTTACGGTTCATGACCCGCAGTTTTGCGCTATGCTCCTTAACAAGTTCCACCGAACGCAAATTGGCTTCCAATCTGTTCATAAATTGAAAATCGCTCGACAACGGTGGCTCGAATTTATTGAATATCTCTTTTATTTTTTCATCTTCCATAGTTCTATTAATTAAGCTCTAAGCCTGGAGATTAAAGTTATTAGTTATGACGATTAAGACCAATGTCTTTATTCCATTTTACCCAATAGCCCCTTCAAATGTTGCCGCCCTCTCTGAAGATGTTTCTTCACCGCATCTTCCGAAACATTTTCAATCCCCGATATCTCGCGTATGGAATATCCTTCCATATAATATAAAAGGATAGAGGTTCTTTCGGCAGGCGTTAATCGGTCGAGGGCCGAGTAAAGGGCTTGATAACGAAATGATGAATCTGCCTTGTCATCGGCAGTGATAATTTCCGCTTCAGCATAGCCTGAGAAATGTTTCAGGGAACGCCTGTGATTAAGAAAAGTATTGTAGCCTATCCGATAGATCCAAGATGCAAATTTATCGTCATCCCTAAAACTTTCGCTCGACAGGTATCCCTTTATATAGGACTCCTGAGCTATGTCATCAGCCAATTGAGAATCACCACAGCAGAGCGCCACCAGAAACCGGCGGAACGGTTTCTGTGTGGCTTCCACGTGCCTTATGAAATCCTCGCGTGTCATCTGCCAACCAACTTTTCAATCCTTTTTAGAATCATCCTCTGATTTAACCTCCTTGCTTGTTACAAAATAGACAATAAGATAGCTGAGGCCAACGGAGAAAGAGGCAAAACCCATCATAAACGGTAACAAAACGCTATCTTCTCCAAATTCCATTCCGCCTGAATAACTAAGGAGACCACACAGACACAAACCTACCCCGATCAGAGTGAAGATGCACCCTCTCAGCAAACGGAGATTGAGAATCTCACGTGGCGTGCGTTGCGGCTTCCTCAAGGATTCGGCCAGCTTATCGGCATCTATATTGTTGTTAGCCTCAATAGCCGCGATGATGATTCTTGATCTCTGCTTGTCTGCATTCATCTTGGATAGCATTACTATCAGCACGATTGCGATGGGCGTTATGGCACAAATAAAAATCGGTACAAGTATTTCCATTTTGTTTTATTTTTTAGAGTTAATATTCCGATTATTCTTGAGACATCTCGCCTATAAGACACATCGCAATGAAAAAAGGTGACAAAGAAAAAGAAATAATTTGAAATTTAACAGCATTATTTGAATAAATCAGAGGTGAACCAGATGTTTTCAATCTGATTCACCTCTCTGTCTCTTAAAATCCGGTGATAACTAAACGGATTTTATCTTTTTTGAATGGTTAAATAAATCTCCTAAAACTTACTTCTCTATACTTACCTTTTTATAAAGCCGTTTCAACTAATTTACAAATGTAAGCACAAGTCTCGACAACTTCAATCTTTCTGTTTAGCCACTTCCTCTTTAAAAGTGTCGCAAGGTTTGAAAGCGGGAATCTTATGAGCAGGAACGATAAGAGTAGTGTTCTTGGAAATATTACGTGCAAGCTTCTCAGCGCGTTCTTTGATACCGAATGTGCCGAAGCCACGGAGATAAACGTTCTCTCCCTTGGCGAGGCTGTCTTTAACAACCTCCATGAAGCTCTCAACTGTGGTAAGCACACTCGCGCGGTCAAGACCTGTGGAGCGTGCAATCTCATTTACTACGTCTGCTTTTGTCATAACTTGCTATTATTAAAATCAATTTTGAGTTGCAAAATTAATCATAAAATCTGAATATTTCGCCATTATCAGCCGAAAAATAACAAGTTGCAACCTAACTTTATTGTTAAAATATATTTTTCCGGTTTCAACTCACCCTATCAACGCCCTCCTACGCCGACACGACGCAGAAATTCCTCTCTCCGCGAATCTGAAATCGGTATGTAGGTCTTGCCGAAGACAATTCTGTTTCGTTCCACCACTTCCACATTATGCAGATTCACTATAAAAGACCTGTGAACCCTCATGAATTTCGATGGAGGCAACATCTCCTCAATATCACGCATGCTCATCACCGAACTTATGTTCTCCCCTTCATTGCGAAAAAATATGAGCCTGTCCTTACGAACTTCTATGTAGAGGATTGTATCGGTCTTCATCTGCACCAGCCTATAGTCGGCCTTGATGGTTATCGTATCCGAAGATGGAGCCGGGGCCTGCCTTTTCTCATAGCTCTCCCTCATGGCAAACCACTCGAGTGCCTTCCCTATGGCTTTAAGAAATTCACCATAACTTACGGGTTTGAGAAGATAGTCGAGCGCATTTGCCCGAAACCCTTCAAGAGCGTATGTGTCGTAGGCTGTTATATATATGATCCTTGTGCGTCTTGGTATCATTTTCCCAAACTCTATGCCATTGAGCAACGGCATATTGATATCCAAAAGT
Source organism: uncultured Porphyromonadaceae bacterium (assembly GCA_947174305.1). Taxonomy (GTDB): domain Bacteria; phylum Bacteroidota; class Bacteroidia; order Bacteroidales; family Muribaculaceae; genus Lepagella. The sequence continues at coordinate 5,387 of CAMWIH010000121.1, forward strand.
ACAAGGTCCACCTCTCCCGACATCACCATCTTGACAGCATCTGCGGCCGATTCATAACAACCGTCGAGGCGTAACCCGGCGGTGCGTTCCACATAACTCTTCAACAGCTCGCGAGCCAAGGGTTCGTCATCTATCACTATGCAACTCAATAATTTCTCCATTTTTTGTCCATTAAGTTAATTTTTCAACGCTTCCACATCTATTTTAATAGTTGCGGAATATACACCACCCTTTGATGTAATGACAAAACTGTTCGAACCCGGGTATAACAGGTTCAATTGTCTCCTTACATTCGTCAGGCCCACCCCGATATGCTGCGGCTCCTCTTTTTCCTCATTATCCTCATCCTCTCCATCGCTCTCCTCTCTTTCGGCAAAAGTGTTCTCCACAGTGAACGTGAGTATATCTTGAAGAGATTTCCCTTTTTCAACCACATCCTGAAACAGGGAGATATGGATATAATAATCAAGTCCATTGGATGAGGAGTGCTTGAAAGCGTTTTCAACCAAGGTGATATATAAGAGTGGCGCAATCTTGGCATTAACCGGCAAATCTCCCGAAACCTCATACTCGAGATCGCAAGCTTCGCCCAATCGGAGGCGCATCAGCTCAACATATTCTCCAATAAAATTGGCCTCCCTCTCTATTTCCACCGAGCCGGAGGAATCATAAATCATGAACCGCAACATCCGGCTCAACGTATGAAGCGCGTCTTGTGCCCGTTCGGGGGCAAACCCGATAAGGGCATAGATATTATTTAGGGAATTAAAAAGGAAATGAGGATTAAGCTGCGCCTTCAGACTCTGCAATTCAATCTGCCGACGCTCCGCATTCAATTCCAGTTCACGGGTATGGATATATTCTTTCTCCTTTCCGAAGCGGATTGCAAATCCGAGGGCGGCCGCCAAGATAACCATTATTCCGTCACGGATGGAGAAACCGGCATAATGAGCTACATACCACCAGAGGGAGGCATCTTTCTTCACCCTGCCGATCGGGTCCGGGAGGCCGCCATGCAATTCAAGCCACAAAGGGATAAAGATCATGGTGACCAGCACCATACACAGGTTGATGAGAAGATAAAGAGGCCACCGGCTGTTTCGCAGTAGCATCGTGGGGACAAGCCAATAGTAATTGACACAGAAAGCCGTGGTGTAAAAGGTGGCCATGATCATCCCTATGAAATCCCACTCCCATATATCATCTCCTTGCTCCACCTGAAACAAGATGGAAGGGAGATAAAACAGCACTATCGAAAGCACTATGACAGTGGCTGTGCTTAGAAGTCGATTTGATTTCATATTGCCCTTTTTATTTAAACAACTTCCTGATATTCTTTTTTTTATGATTTTCCGCCCTTTCCTTTGAACATCGCGTGCTTTATATAAAACTTCAATTATTCATACCTTATTGCCTCTATGGGGTCGAGATTGGAAGCTTTTGCCGCTGGATAAAATCCAAATATCACGCCTATAATAGTGCAGACCGCAAAGGATAACAACACCGATCCGCTGCTGATATCAACCGGCCAATGAGCAAAGAACGAAATCATCCATGTGGCTCCGGCTCCCAAAAGTATGCCCAAAATACCTCCGGTTACAGAGATGATGATTGCTTCGATAAGGAACTGCATCATGATGTCGCGACCTGTTGCACCGATGCTCATCCTCAGTCCAATCTCACGGGTCCGCTCAGTCACGCTCACTATCATTATGTTCATGATACCTATACCGCCCACAAGGAGAGATATCCCCGCCACGGCTGCCAGAAGCACAGTCATCATCGATGAAGTAGATGATATCATCTCAGCCAGTTCCTGCATGGAACGGATGGTGAAATCATCATCCTCACCATCGCGCAGTTTATGTTGACCCCGAAGAATCTCGCGTATCTCGCTAATTGTTTCTTGAGTTCTCTCTTCATCCACTGCGGATGCCTGGATTCCCTGAAGATAATCACTGGCAAGGATACGCTTCATCACCGTAGTATATGGAACAAGGGCAAGATCGTCCTGATCCTGACCCATCGTGTTGTAGCCTTTCTCCTCCAGCACGCCTATGACCGTCATGGGAATTTTACCGAAGCGCACCACCTTCCCCAAAGGGTCCGTGCCGTCAGGGAAAAGATTATCCACCAATGTTTTTCCCAACACGCACACCTTGGCAGCGTTCTTCACATCCTCTTCTGAAAACATCTCCCCTTCCGCCACCTTTCTCTGGCGAATATCAAGATATTGCGTGTTGACCCCTTGTGCCTGTGAGGGATAGTTGTTGTTTCCATATATCCATTGCCCTGACCCATTCACCGATGGTGTCATATATAATATCCCCTCCGCATCTCGTTCAAGGGCATCGTAATCTGCAGGTTTGAGGGTCTGCATATCGGAGGCACTCTGCCTTACACCTCCATGATTTTCAGCACCCGGCATGATCATGATCATGTTGCTTCCCATCTCCGAAATCTGAGCCTTGATTGAATTCTTCGAACCGTTTCCGATTGCAAGCATCGCAATCACAGCCCCTACACCGATTATCACGCCCAGCATAGTGAGGAAACAACGCATCTTATTGTTGTTTAACGCCTTGAGCGCAATTTTCATTAAATTCTGTATATTCATCTCTTCCGGGGTTTATTCATTATCAACAGGAAGGCTTTTATACACCTCTTCAGCCGACTGTATGTCGTGATTATATTCATCACTCACTATCCGGCCATCGCGCAACATTATGTTTCTCGAGGAGTAGAGGGCAAGGTCAGGATTATGAGTCACAAAAATTATTGTCTTCCCCTCCCTGTGCAATCTTTGAAAAAGAGTGAGAATCGAAAACGAGGTCCGGGTGTCAAGGTTTCCGGTGGCCTCGTCCGCAAGAATGATCACGGGATTATTCACCAAAGCCCTTGCAATAGCCACGCGCTGTTGCTGTCCTCCCGACATCTGGTTGCTCTTATGATAAAGCCTCTCTCCCAAGCCAACTTCGCGCAAGCATTTTTCAGCCCGTTCGGCTCTCTCCTTGGCACTCACCGAAGAATTGTAAAGCAACGGCAATTCAACATTCTCAATGGAGGTTGTCTTTGGCAGGAGGTTGTAGTTCTGGAATATGAACCCAATTTTCCGGTTGCGAATCCTGGCCCGTTCGTTCTTACCCATCTTCTGCACCGATATCCCGTCAAGGAGGTATTCCCCCGAGGTCGGAGTATCCAGGCACCCCAACGTGTTGAGAAGGGTTGACTTTCCGGATCCCGATGTGCCCATAATTGTCACAAACTCCCCTTCATATATCGTGAAGGATACACCCCGGAGGGCTTTCACAGTCTCCTCACCAACCTTGAAATATCTTTTGAGATTCTCTATCCTTATTATCTCTTTCGCCATATCACATTATCTCTTTGGCCTAAGAGTCCATCCAATAAAATATGTTAAAATGCCAGGGCGGCGATTTTCGAGCTAAA
>CAMWIH010000122.1 GCA_947174305.1 uncultured Porphyromonadaceae bacterium
ATAATAAAGAGATCAAAGAAGATTCTTCTTTCTGGGATGAACTGGAAAAGGAGATACTCAAGGCATCTCCGGATTTTATAGCCAACCTACATCTTCTTATGGGTGGTAAACTCACAAGAACAGATCTTCACACGGCTTTTCTTATAAAATGCGGCATCAAACCTGCTCAAATGAGTATAATTTTTGGAAGATCAAAGAGTGCTATCGTTTCACGAAGAGACACCCTTTCAATGAAGGGATTCGACCAAAAATTAGGAACCAAAATGATTGATGGGCTTATACGATTGCTTTAAAACGGTCTATATTTATTGAAAATGAAAATAATTCCAGTAGAATAGCAATAACGATGTAAATAATTGATTTTATAGTTTTTACACTTAACGCAAAATGCGGTAAAAGTACGGGGTGGTTAAATTTATTCCATACTGTACAATTACCGCATTAATTATTATCACTCCATTCAATAATATGACGTAATTTTGCACCGTAATCAAACAGAAAAAACAATGAAAAAATTTCTATTATCCGGTTTCCTTTTTCTAATTGGAATTGGCGCGGCATGGATGACAGCAGAAGCCACTGCGAATTCAATATCCGGAAGATCATTAACCTTGCATTTTATAAAAGTAAAGGTTGGAGAAGAGCCGGAAACAAATCCCAATATAGACCCTCATGGAAAAAGAACAAACCGTTGTCCTTTAACAGGAACAATAAGCCCATCCGGAATCTACATTCCAGGTGTGGATAATAACGACATTATTTCTTTTGAAATCTATACCTCAAATGGAATATGTATGGGTATCTATGGTGACGAGATGGACTTTATCGAAACGCTTTTCTCACTATCCGGAGAATATGAGATTTGTATTGTGACAGAAAATATAACTTTTGTAGGCTATTTGAGCATATAAACACCTAAGCTCATAAGTATTTTTAATCATTAATTTAAAATAAAACGAGAAATGAAAGAAATTTTAATGCTGATAGGGCTCTGCACCCTACTTGCAATGCAAAGCTGTTCATCGGATCAAGATCCTACGTTTATTGAATCTGGTGATCAAGTGTTAGAAGTGTCCCATATGATTATCAAATTCGAAGGGAAGACATACGAGACTGATGTGGTAGAAACGACAGATTCTACAATATACCTTAATGAGGAATATGCAGAGGTATATAGATCAAAAATCTCAAAAATCTCAGATGTTGCAGTTATACTAAGCAAAGATGAATATGGCAATAACTGCGCAGAGTACTTTCTTAACGAAAAGAAACTTTTAGAGAAACTCGACTTTATACAATTAAACGACACCTCAATTATTATGGCTGAGACAGCCACCAGAAGCAAAGTTATAGATATGAGGCCCTCGAATGATTATTCTGTATCTCTTGCTGTGGCAGAGTTGTATGACGATAGAAATTTCTCAGACACTAAACTAATCTCTTACGCTACAGCTTCATGGGCAACAGCTATTCCCAAATTAAAAGACTTGGGATTTAACGACAAAACCTCATCTATAAAAGTATATAATAAGATGAGTCCCAACACTGAATATACCATAACCGACGGGTTCAACATATTAGGTATTCACCGCGGATCCGGGATACGACCAGTTTTAAAATCCTATAAAGATACAGGATATAAAGGTGCCGTATTATATTGTATTGCGCCACCTACAGGAAGTAACGCTATACATTCCGATTACAATCTTAAAAATATAGGATGGAACGACAAGATATCAGCAATAGCATGGCTAATGGTATATGATTCCTCATTGTTCACGGGAGATAATCCTGTAATACCGGCGCATGGAGGCTGTTAACCCAATCATATAGATAAAAAAGGATTATCTTTAATCGATTGTCACAAATTGCCTATAATGAAAGTTAAGTTTATATACTAACTGGAATAGAAGAAAGCATAATAAGGATAAATAAAATGAAATTTAAATGTCTAACAATCATTCTCCTCTCATGTTTAATATCCATGGCTATTAGCGGGTGTTCAAAAGATGAACCGAATCCCGAAGATTACACCACTTCTGTTCTATCGGGAGAATATGGGAAAGATGGTCTATGGAAACTAAAGGTATATGAAAATGACCAAGAAATCAATAAAACCGGTTACGTGAGTTTCTCTTCTAAGAACTTGAAGAATGGTGACTTCATATTTGTTAACATCATTCCAGAATGTAATAGGAAAGAATTTCATGATATCCCGTTGAGTTCAACAGGAAATGGAGTGTCATTTAAAATTGAAGATAACGAGGATAAGACCCCTGTTGAAATCACCGGCGAAATCTCCTTAGGGGAGATGGTGGTAAAATTGAAATACTAATGGACTTACCATACGCTGATTTCTTCAAATGAATGTGTTTGCAAACTCAAAGAGAATGTGGGTATCGACCTGCATTCTCTTCATTACCTATGCTCCTTTCTCTCTATCATCAAATATGACTGTGCCACTTGATACATTAAACCCACACCAAATCGAAGAACTTGTCGTGACAGGAGTAACCGGAATTCCCAAAGATAAGATAGGAAACAGCACGATTTCAGGAGTAGAGATTAATAAACTTCCGGTCATTTTGGGAGAGCACGATGTGATAAAGACATTGCAAACTTATCCAAGTGTTGTTTCTGGAACAGAAGGGTTTGCTGGCCTATATGTGCGTGGTGGAGAAACTGACCAGAACCTATATCTCGTTGACGGACTTCCCTTATTAAATGTATATCATTTTGGAGGATTATTCTCGACGTTTAGTACCCTTTCTATTGATAGAGTTGATTTTTATAAAGGAGCTTTCCCTCCGATGTTCTCTGAAAGAAGTTCGAGTCTAATCGATATAGTGGTTAAAAAGCCTAACCTATATAAAACGACCGGTACATTTTCAATTGGGTTGATAAGTGGCCAACTCTCTATCTCAGCACCACTGAAAAAAGGTTATTCTGCAGTGTCTCTGGCATTGCGTAGAACGTGGTTTGATGTTTTTTCATACCCATCTCTCGCCATACTTAATGCCTTAAAAAAAAGTGAAGGAAAGAAAAATATTTTCAGCTACTACTTCACTGATATGATGTTAAAGATCTCAGGGACTGACCAAAAAAGGAATAATCTATCCTTTCTACTTTTCTATGGGAAAGATAATTTTAAATTTAGAGAAGATCGATTTGACCCAGAAGAAAGCGAATCAAGCTATCAAAAAAACCTTATCAAAATGTCTTGGGGAAACTGGGGATTATCAATTAATTATAGATTAATAACTTCGTGGGGGAATTTAACTCTTAGCCCTTATATCTCTAAGGCATTCTCTTCAGATATGCAGGAGAATTGGAATAACACCAATGAAACAGGAGAAATTTCCTCAGTCACCTCAAGAAAGCCCTCAGTCTTACAGGTAGGGATACGTGAGATATTTAATTTCCCTATTACGCATAACTTAGATGGTGAAATGGGGTTTCATCAAGTGTGGTATGATTATAATATTGGTAACTCTTTGTTCTTATACAGCAATTCCCAAACAGAATATAACGTAACGGCACCCCCAAAACACTCAAAGAATAAAATTTTATCAGAATTTGCACAGCTACACTGGAACATAAACAACACAATTGAAAGCACCATAGGAATAAGAGGAAATTGGTATGATAGTGATGTTAGGAATCATTGGTCCGTAGAGCCGCGGTTCAGTTTTAAGATTGAGCTTCCTTACCAATCAAGCACAAGTATTGCTTTCTCTCATTTGACACAATATGCTCAACAAGTCTCTTCCAATTATATATATCTTCCTACGGATGCATGGCTCCCCACAGCAAGCTATGGAAAGCCATTAGAAAGTAACAGTGTTTCTTTATGCTACTTCAAAGAAATTAATCATAGCCACAGCCTGAAAGCTGAAGTATGGATAAGGGATATGCAGAACGTAGCGGAATATAATTCAAACATATTCTATTATACTGATAATCTGGATTGGTATGACAAGATTATTTTTGGAAAGGGTATTGCTTATGGTCTCGATCTTGAAGCGTGGGGTAATTACAGGTCTTTAAGTTATAGGCTCGCTTACGGACTTATGTGGAATAGAAGAAAATTTGCAGAAATAAATTCCGGGGAGTATTACCCCGCTAAATATGACAATAGACATAAAATTGACGTTAACCTTGGATGGACGATTAACGAAAGACTTGAACTTAACGGACAATGGGAATATGTATCTGGCAACAGAGCAACAGTGGCATTATATAATATTGCAACCCCCGGGAGTATTTTCCATGATTCCCCTTTTGTAAATCCATTAGATCCTGGGGACCAACGTCAAGGAGGAATAGATTATTATGGAAAGCCGAACAATATACGTCTTCCTGCTTTCCACAGACTTAATTTAAATTTAAGTATTAAGGGCGAAATAAATGAAAAATTGTCATATCGATGGGACATTGGGTTGTATAATGCTTACTGCCGTATGAATCCATTCACCATAACTAAAAGCTATGTTAATTTAACAGGAACAGACAATGGCAATTATCGTAAATTCAAAACCCTCAGTTTAATACCTACATTACCATCTATATCATATTCTTTATTTTTTTAGACCTATGCGTAAATTGTGGTTTATTATTTCAAAAGGTTTGATAATGCTATCAATTTTATTATCTGGATGTGAAGAGGATTTGGATCTCAGCCAATTTAAAGAAGAGGCCATAGAGAATATGCTGGTTGTAAACTCAATTCTTAACCCTGATTCTTTGATTGGCGTTTCAGTGACTCATCCTTATTTCTTTTCCGATCCTCACATTACATTTCCTCCAATAACTGACCTTGAAATACAAGTAAAAATAGATAATAAGGATTGGAAGTCCCTAAAGTATGATCCAACATCAAAACTCTATATTGGCAATCGAAAGCCCAAAGAAGGAGAAGAAGTGAGATTAAGAGTGAAGGGAAGAGGTAAAGAAGTGACGACCTGTGACACTATTCCATCCAAGGTGGAAATAGAATCTATTGAAGCTTTTGCCGAGGGTCCGATGCATATTTTCTGGGATAATGACTACCGATTTGTGTATAAAATTACTTTTCAAGACAATCCAAAGGAGGCAAACTTCTACTTTCTTTCAATAGAAGACGATGCCCTTCCATATGAGTTGTCTGAAATGGGCCAAGTTGATTACACTACTGACTATGTATTTCAAATGTTAGCAAACATGATAAATAAGGATGGCGAAGGATGGAGACCTGGGGAAGTTTTCGGTTACCCGTTCTCTGATAAAGGGATAGAGGGAGAAAGATATACTATTACTGTTTGTGAAGTGTTGCAGACTCCTTTGATATGGATGATTAAACATCTTCCTCGGAAAGTGAAATTATATTCTATTTCTCGTTCTTATTTCGAGTATATGCTTAGTGTTTTAGCCTTGGATTATGAGAGTAGTGCTCTAAAAGGGTATCTTCTATCTTTAGGATTATCAGAACCCACTCAGATATACTCAAATGTAACAGGGGGCTGTGGCTTGATGGGAAGTTATAATCTGAACACAGCCCACATTGATTTACTCCAACTGACTGGGGGATGGCCTTAAATTCACTTCTATAAGGATTTTCCATAGATCCAATTATTGTTACAACTTAGTTTTCAAATAAAAACTGAACTCTTTTTTGCACTCCATTCACTGCCCTTATGTAATTTTACGGCATAAATCAATTGGAACTCGGAAACTAATCATTTGTTATGAAGATCGATAAAACACTCCTTGTTGTAATCTCTCAAATCCCAATTTTGGGAGCAAAGGCTCAAGAAGCATCGGATAGCATACAGATGCATTCACTTGATGAAATTGTAGTTGAATCCCGGAACAAACAACTGGGTAACGAGGGTTCAACCTATCTACCCACTCATAGGCAAAAGAATTCTTCTCAAACTGCTGTTGAGTTGCTTAACAGGATGGCAATTCCACAACTCAGGATTTCTCCAAATGAAGAGGTTAAAACCTTAGCCGGGAAAAATGTTGATCTTTTTATAGATTTCTTGCCAGCCTCAAAAGAAGACTTGGAAGGAATGCGTATGCAGGATGTGAAAAAGGTGGAATATTACGACTTTCCTTCTGATCCCCGGTTTCAAGGCAAGACCCATGTGATAAACTTTGTCATGCAGAAATATGAATATGGTGGCTACTTGAAAGCGTATGGATGAGAAACAACAACAAATGCAGGGCAATTAAGTCTTTATGGAAAACTTCAATACAAAAGGATGACTTTCGATATAGCTGGGGGTACATCATACGTAAATACCAAGCATACAGGCTGTGACAGTTATGAAACATTTCGTTTGCCTCAGTCAGACGGCTCCATGAAATCGTTTGAGAGAATTTCAATTCAAGAACAGGGGAAGTTACACAATCGTACCTTCTGGCCTACCGTTAAAGCTGTCTATTCGTCCGACAACATCTTAATCCAAAATGTCATAGGAGCTGATTTCTATCACTCCCCTTTCAATAATGAGTCAGGCCATGTGTCGTATGTTCCTGAAATTTCACGTAGCATAGACTATTCAAACCAATCTTCAGATCGGGTCAATTCACTTGGATATAATGGGTATTGGAATTTTGTGGTCAATGAAAACAATAGCATTATTTTTTCTCCTGTATATGCTTATTCCCATACAAATACTGGCAGTATCTATTCTGAGGGAAACACCGATGAATATTACAATGCCGCCAAGGATGATTCACATCAGTTCAAGGCTGATTTAACCTACGCGCATTCATTCGGGAAATTCGGCAACTTGAATGCAATGTTCCAAACAATCATCACCACTAACAATACCGCTTATTCAGGCACAGCCAATAGCCATGATGATGCACATACATATCGTGTAGGACCTGGCGTACAGTATAGTGTAACGTTAGGGGATTTTTATGGATTGGTAGGTTTTGGGCATCATTGGGATAGGCAGGAGTATATGGATCATAAGGAAAACTCATCTGCTCCTTGGGTTGACTTCTCGATACAGTATTCACCAAACGACCATCATATATTGAGTGGAGAATTTCACCACATGAAATCAATACCTTCGTCAAATTTTCGTTCTGCGGTCGTCATCCAGAGCAACCCCTTGATGAGCTATACCGGAAATCCTAATCTCAGATCTTATGGCAGCTACGACGCAGGGGTAAATTATTCATTTGTACCTAACAATATATTAAGTTTCTCAGCCTTTGCCACTGCATGGATTGTAGATAACCGCTATGTTTACGATTACAAGCCAAGTGCAACAGGAATAATACGGACAATCAGCCAACCATCTGGGGCATTCTCTCAATGGGATTATGGCTTATATGGCTCGCTGTTGCTTTTTAATCGGCAGTTACAGTTGGCGGCACAACTAAATGCAACATCTGTACATAACGGGGAGCCTTATAATCTTGATAAAACCCATGTAGGATATAGCCTTCAGGCTGATTACTACCTCAACGATTGGACTTTATCGGGGCTTTATTGTAATCCTCAGGGTTCTCCCGAAGGGTGTATGGTCGGAACCTGGATAAAAACAAAATCATTTTATATGGTTCAGGTTGGATGGTCTAACTCAACGTGGAACATCCAGCTTCAATTCTCAAACTTTGCACGATGGAATTGGAATAGCGAGGAAAGCGTTATGCGAAGCAAGTATTATGACAAAGTGGAGAAGACTCTTTCAATTAATGACCATGCCTTTGCACGCTTGTCTTTAACTTATACATTCGGATTCGGCAAAAGGATTGAACGCGTTGATGAAGCGTCACAACAGAATAGAATTGATTCAGGTATCTTGAAATAATTCATTCAGAAAGATGAACCGAATCCCGAAGAATTGAATTACATATCTATCCCGTGATGAAAAAATACATGTTTTACGTTTTAATTCTCCTCTTGACCTCTTACAGTTATAGTGAGCAATTAAGCGGAATCATAGTGGATGAGAATCATAATCCACTTCCCTATTCAACCCTTAGGATAAAAACTAAGAGAATCGCCGCTTTAGCCGACAGTACCGGCAGATTTAACCTGACAATAGGGAAATATGATAAAACGGATACCCTTAGTATTTCCTATTTAGGTTATAGGTCTTTGAACAAAGCGATTGGGGAGATTGCCGGGCAAAGAAGTTTGGTCTTGGAGATGGCTCCAGCCACTACCTTATTGGAGGAACTGGTTGTGCTTCCTAAAAAGACTAAATTAAAAACAAGGAAAGCCGGCAAGAAGCACAGCTGGGCAATGATGAAGTCGGTGATTGACGGGAACGTGGCGGGAGAATGTTTTGGATATGAATTCCACGCAAAGCCTGATAAAAAATACTTGCTACATAAAGTGGGGTTCTATTATTGTGAGGGACCTTCTCAAATGACGAAAATGAAGTTCAGGATAAATGTTTACGACATGAACGAGGTTAAGAAAGCACCCTCCTCAAAATTCATAAATATCCTGCCTAAACCAATCTATTTTGACTACGTGCTGACTGAAAATTTAAGTGGGAAATTTGAATATGAAATTCCTTTCCATATTGCTCTCCCCCAAGATGCCTTGGTGGAGATTGAATTTTTAGAAGATCTAAAGGATGAGTATTTCTGGTTCAGAAGCAATATGTTTGGAAGGAACACATGGAACAGAACATTAGTGGATGGAATCTGGGATAAAAACCCCTTTGCCACCCCGTTCTTTATAGAATGTATGGAAGTTGATAAATAACTTGCTCTGTAGATTCAACAACGAAGTGCAAAAGCCATGCAGCTCTTCCTTGATCCTCCG
>CAMWIH010000123.1 GCA_947174305.1 uncultured Porphyromonadaceae bacterium
CCGCATTATTTTGCGGAAGCTACAAGCTCCCGCCACATGCTCCGCCTTTTGATCCCTACACAGGGCATTTAGGCCATGTGCCCTATACCCCTATGAATAGAGGAAGCGTTTAATGCTTCGCTTGGGTGTCTTTTCAAATTCCTCCTCGAAGATCTTGAAGTCTTTCACTTTGGAATAGGCCGGTATGTCTTTGTTGAGAACATCTATATTTTGTTCCATAGTCTTCTCTAACTTCTCTCTGTCAAGGCCGGCCTGCATGGCTGCATCAAAATCAGGATGTATCAAGGCAATAATCTGACCATCTTTCTCAATAATGAGAGATTCATTTACAAAAGGCAGATTATTCAGCTTGGCCTCAATCTCCTCTGGATATATATTTTGTCCGGATGGACCAAGAATCATTGTTTTGGAGCGACCAAGAATGAATATGAATCCATCCTTATCGATGATTCCCCGGTCGCCCGTATCCATCCACCCATCTTCTTTCATTACTTCCTCGGTTGCCTTGGGATTCTTATAGTAACCCTGCATCACGTTCATTCCTTTCACCTGAAGGTTCCCAGGCTCATGAGCCGGATCAGAAGAATCAACACGAATCTCCATTCGGTCAACAATCTTTCCAACAGAATGGGGTTTTGTCTGGTCGGAAGGGGCATACGAAATCAGGGGACCACATTCCGTCATTCCGTAACCGACAGTAAGAGGGAACTTGATTCTGGTGAGGAATTTCTCTACATCTGCATTCAGAGGGGCACCTCCAACGATTATTTCATGAAGGTTTCCACCGAAGGCCTCCATTAGTTTTGCACGTATTCGTTTGAGAAGGATATCATCAATATAAGGCACCTTCAAAAGGAATTTCATCATCGGTTTTTCAATCACCGGGAACACCTTGCTACGAATGATTTTTTCAATAATCAACGGTACGGTGATGATAAGTTTAGGCCGGACGTCAGAGAAAGCTTTCAGAATTATTTTGGGAGAAGGGAGCTTGGTGAGGAAATAGCAATGACATCCCTTACAAATGGGATGCAACATCTCTATAGTCATACCGTAAAGATGGGCCAATGGTAACATATTCACAATTCCATCGCCCGGTTTAAACCAATTAAGGTTGTCGATGCAGAACCGGATATTGCTCCATATACTCCTGTAAGGAAGCATTACTCCTTTGGACATACCGGTTGAACCGGCTGTATAATTGATCAAAGCAAGATCCTCAGGAGTATCTTCGAAATAATCAAGGGAATCTTTTGTGAAACTATAAGGGAATTCCTTGCCGAAAAGCTCATTTATATTATTACGGGCATCGGTAAGCTTTTTGCTTCTTGACAAAGGCATTCCGAACTCACTGATGAAAATTGCCCCTACAAGTTCGGGGAGATTCTTTTCATCGAGGTTCTCCCATATTGCTGCATCAACAAAGAGCAACTTTGCTTCGCTATGATTTACCAGATGGTGGATTGTATCGGGTTTGAATTCATGCAGGATAGGCACTGCCACCACGCCTGAAGTGAGACAGGAAAGAAAAACAACGGCCCAATTCGATGAATTTTTTCCACATATTGCAACCCTATCTCCTTTCTTCACTCCAGCGGCGCTGAAAATAATATGAAGCTTAGCAATCTGCTCGGCAAGATCTTTATACTGGTAATTGATCCCTCCCATATCAGAGAGAGCCATCTTGTCCCAATTTCTTTTAATGGACTCCTTAATGATAGCATTTAGGGAATCTTCATTTTTATTCTCTTTCATAGCATTATGTGTTGATGCATCAAGGATGCGATATAGTATATAAGTAGAACAATGAGGCGGCAAACACCGTCTCATTGTTATAACGCCTCAGAAAGGGAGAGGTTTAATTCAATAAACTATTTCCTTTCATCTTATATCATTGTGTGATTATTTATCCACCATAATCTGCAATACAAGACGATCGGTCTCCTGCATTGCGTCGCGTCCTATCATGGTAAGATTATGTATCGTGCGGTCAATATCTGCCGCCACAATTCCTTCAGCTTCTGTTACACACTTTCCGTTCATAGCCAGCATGGCCGACATTACAGCGGTTGAGACACCGGAAGAGATCTTCATGGCACACGCGGGCTTTGCACCATCACAGATCATACCAGTAAGATTTGCCACCATATTCTTGATGGCCGCACAAATGCGGTTGAAATCACCACCCATAAGATAGACCAGTCCGGCAGATGCTCCTGTGGAAGCCACCACACATCCACACAGGGCTGACAATCTTCCGAGACTCTGCTTTATATAGATACTTGTAAGGTGACTCAAGATAAGGGCACGTGTGGTCTGCTCTTCGGTTGCTTGCATATCCTCAGCATAAGATATCACGGGAAGCGTGCAGGTAATTCCCTGGTTGCCGCTTCCTGAGTTAGACATGACAGAGATCGGGGCACCGCCCATCCTGGCATCGCACGCTGCTGAGGTAAGACAGATTATATGTTCCAAGGGCGTATCACCAAAAAGATGACGACCGTTTCGTCGGATTGTCGCGCCCAATGAATGGCCATAGTCACCGGAAAGGGCCGTATCCGCGGCCGCTTTATTAATCCTACCTGCTTCAAGGATAAAATCAATCTCCTCCAGAGGAGCCTCCATAGCGAAACGATATACCATTGCCATTGTCAACTCCACATCATCGTTCCCCTCTGCAGATGTCACGCCCTCCTCTTCCTTATACAGGATTTCATCGTTGAGGCGGACAAGCACAAAATTAGTATGGGAACCTGAAATCACAGTTTCAGACTTAATCTCATCATCGTCCGACACCTTTTTACGGGCAATCACCTCAATGTGCAGATTGGAAGGCGTGCAGGGAAGATGTTTGATCCTTATCCTCCCTTCATTTATGAATTGGCGCCCTTCTTCAAGAGCCTTCGGGGTGACATCGCGCAACACTTCAAGCCCATATTCCGATTTACCTATCAAAGCGCCAAGGGCAACCGCAATTGGAAGGCCAATCATGCCGGTGCCCGGAATCCCGACACCCATGGCATTCTTAATTATGTTTCCGCTTAATCCGAGCTCAATGCTATCGGGGAGGGTGCCAAGTGTTTCCACTGCTTTGGCAACGCATAAGGCAACCGCCACGGGCTCAGTGCAGCCCATTGCCGGAACAACTTCCCGACGGATCATTTTAATGATTTTTTCTCTTGTATCTTTTTCCATGGTCATTCTTTATTATAAGGTTATTATTATAAGGTTATAAGGTTATGAGGTTATAAGGTTAAGTTATGTAACGTCATTTAGTCGAGGGGGAGGCGCCCTTGCTTGCTTTTCTCTATTTTCTTATTGCGCCAACATTTGCGACACACGGACATATAGCGTTCATTTCCTCCGATTTCCACCACCTCTCCTTCTGTGATTATCTCCCCTCTTCCATCAATACGTGCATTCACTATTGTCTTTCGTCCACAAGAACAAGTTGATTTTATTTCATCAATAGAGTCGGCAATCTCAAATAAGCGTCTTGATCCTTCAAAAAGATGGGTGCGGAAATCTGTGCGAAGACCATAGCAAAGAACGTTTATGCCATAATCATCCACAAGTTGGGCTAACTGATCCACTTGTTCCGGTGAGAGGAACTGGGCTTCGTCAACAAGTATCCATTCGGCATGTGGCAACTTTGCACGCACCTTATCATTAATCATTTCATAAAGGTTAGTCTCCGGATATATCCATCCACATTCACGCTCTATGCCAATTCGACTTCTGATCACATTCTTCTGATCTCTTGTATCGACAACCGGTTTGAAACAGAGATATGGCATATTGCGTTCCTCAAAATTATATGCCGTTGTGAGCAACATAGCAGTTTTGGCAGAACCCATTGTGCCATATTTGAAATATAGTTTTCCAAGTCTTCCCATGGAGTATATCATTTAATTTTGACAGTCGCAAAAATCAAGTTTCCAAGCAAAAAAATACAACTGCGAAAGATTTTATGCGAATTTACTAAGATTTTTTCAAAAAAACTGCAATTTTTCAGAACAATTTCCAAACTTCTTTTGTTACTCATACATCAACGCCAAAAAAATAAACAAACAGGCAAATATATTTACGAGAAAACAGCCAAATCATAGAGACATAATCATAAAGGAGAATTCACTATGAGCAGTATCAACGTCATTTCAATCAATCCGGCACAAAGCGCAAAAAGTGCGCTTCATCCTGAAGTGTTTGAACGCATCGCACGCGAATATCGTGTGGATAAGGAGATGACTCAAATTAACCTGTCGGCGAAAAAAACAATTAATTTTGCATTTGGCATTAATAAAAAGGTTTCACGTTCTATGTCGGTTAATCTCCTTGTGGCTCGCGCGGTGGCAGGATTCGGCTTAGTTGGTTTTGCCTTTTATCAGGGATTAACATTCTCAACATTCTCCTTATCGTGGGCGATGTTGATGTTAGGCTTCTCTCTTCTCTGTGGTCTGTTTACCAGAGTTTCCTCCTTTATCTCTCTTGGATTTTTCGGTTATGTAGCCACTATGGCAACCATCGCAACAGGCACTCCAGATTTTGCCTCTTTAGTTCCTGCTTTAATTTCTATGGTTTTCATGATTTCCGGACCGGGTAAATTCAGTGCAGATCAGATAATGCGCAGGAATTTATTCAAATTTGCCAAGAATCATGCACGCGCAAAAGCTATCAAGCTTGCAGAGAACCGTCTTTCTTATCGCGCAATGAGATATCTCTAATTTATGATATCCCCTCCTTCTGAAAGTTAAATAAAATATATAAATTGAAGGCGACATGAGATTCATGTCGCTTTTTATTTAGGAAACTGGAGGAGTCGAGGCACAGCCTCAGATGGAAACGGCTTCTCGATTATAGAAGGGTGCTGAATCGTCAGGGCACGAGAAAAATTAGACTTACTTACCGGTGTAAGTTTTGCAATATTGTCTTATTACACACTCCAGACATTCGGGCTTACGCGCCTTGCATATATAACGGCCATGAAGAATCAACCAATGGTGTGCCTTGGCTATTAAATCGTGGGGGATGTATTTGATCAAGGTTTTTTCCGTTTCAAGGGGTGTCTTAGAATTATTGGTAAGGCCAATTCGGTTACTGACCCTAAAAACATGGGTATCAACCGCCATTGCCGCCTTATTCCATACCACTGAGAGCATCACATTAGCCGTCTTGCGGCCCACCCCCGGCAGTTTCATCAGGTTATCAATATCTGTGGGCATCTCGCCTCCAAACTCATCAACCAAAAGACGTGCGGCCCGAAGAAGATGACGAGTTTTATTATTAGGAAACGTAACGCTTTTTATATATTCATATACCTCCTCTTCAGAAGATGCGGCAAGATCCGCAGGTTCGGGGAAGCGCTCGAAAAGTGCAGGTGTAACCATATTTATCCTCTTGTCGGTGCACTGAGCCGAGAGGATAACCGCCAATAAAAGATGAAACGGAGTGTCATATTGCAACTCCGTTTTAGGATCGGGCATCACCTCCTGAAAGGTGGAGATGACGCCCGCATATCTTTCCTTAATTGTCATAGCATCAGGCTTATTTTGCAGCCTCGAACTCACGAAGGAAGCGCACATCGTTCTCACTGAACATACGAAGATCCTTCACCTTGTATTTAAGGTTTGTGATTCTCTCTATACCCATACCGAAGGCATATCCTGAATAGATATCCGGGTCAATACCACAAGCTTTCAACACATTGGGATCTACCATACCGCAACCAAGGATCTCAACCCAACCTGTTCCTTTACAGAAAGCACATCCTTTACCGCCACAGATATCACAACTGATGTCCATTTCTGCAGAAGGCTCGGTGAAGGGGAAGTAGGAAGGACGTAGGCGAATCTTTGTTTCAGGACCGAACATCTGACGAGCAAATCCCAAAAGAACCTGCTTGAGATCGGCAAAAGATACATTCTTATCAATATACAAACCCTCTACCTGATGGAAGAAGCAGTGTGCGCGGGCAGATATTGCTTCGTTACGATACACACGACCGGGGCATACGATTCGGATTGGAGGCTGCGTTTTCTCCATTACACGCGTTTGCACGGAGGATGTATGGGTGCGCAGAAGAATATCCGCCGGATTTCGGGATATGAAGAATGTATCCTGCATATCACGAGCAGGATGATCGGGAGCGAAGTTCAAAGACTCGAACACATGCCAATCGTCTTCAATTTCCGGACCTTCAGCAATTGTAAAGCCCATTCCCTCGAATATGCGAAGCATCTCATTCTTTACAATCGACAACGGATGACGTGTACCCAATTCCACGGGGGAAGCTGTACGTGTAAGGTCGATTTCCTCAATCTCCTTATCGGCATTCAAAGCAAACGACTCTTTCAGGGCTGCAATCTTTTCAGTTGCAAAGTTTTTCAATTCATTCACTTTCTGCCCGACTTCCTTTTTATGCTCGGCAGGTACGTTGCGGAAATCGGCCATAAGTGCCGAAATGCTTCCTTTCTTACTAAGATATTTAATGCGGAGTTGCTCAACCTCTTCAAGTGAACCGGCAACAACTTCAGCAATCTCTTCCTTAAGTTTCTCTATCTTCTCAAGCATATTTACTTGTATTATCTAACTAAGAAGTTGTTAAAACTAAATCACCTCCAAAAACTCTCGCAATTGTTAATAAAATAGGTTTAACCAACTTCCAAGGCAATTTTCATTATTGTTTCATCGAATCAATATGCAAATTAACAAAAATTTCCACAATTAACAGATAATAAAAGAATTTAAATTTGAGACATATAAAAAGAAAGGCGACTCAAAAGCCGCCTTTCTCATCTCTTATGGGATATATTATTTTCTAAGGGCAATCTCTTCGGGAGTGAGTTCGGGATCTTTACCCCAATCCTGGGCTGCGAGACGCTTGTAGTTGTTATAACGCCACATTGCGTTAGCCTTACAAGCCTCGAAGAGCTCCTCAGCCTGCTCAGGATACATCTTCACGAGCGAAGCGAAACGAACCTCACCCTTGAGGAAGTCGCTGAATTTGCTCCAATCCGGCTCCTTGCTATCAAGAGAGAATGGATTCTTCCCTTCCTCCTCAAGAGCGGGATTATAGCGCCATAGGTGCCAGTAACCGCAGTCAACTGCATCCTTCTCTTCCTGCTGTGCCTTACCCATACCTTTCTTGATACCGTGGTTGATACAGGGAGCGTAAGCAATGATGAGAGACGGGCCATCGTAAGCCTCAGCCTCACGAATTGCCTTGAGAGTCTGAGCATTGTCAGCACCCATAGCCACCTGGGCAACATAAACGTAGCCGTAGGTAGTGGCAATCATACCGAGGTCTTTCTTACGGATTCTCTTACCGGCAGCGGCAAACTTGGCAATTGCACCAATAGGAGTCGATTTAGATGACTGACCGCCCGTGTTAGAGTAAACCTCAGTATCGAGAACGAGGATATTCACATTCTTACCGGAAGCAATCACGTGGTCAAGACCACCGAAGCCTATATCATAGCTTGCACCGTCACCACCTATAATCCACTGGCTACGCTTAGTAAGGAAATGTTCGAGAGCCACGATACCCTTGCAGATGTCGCAATCACATTTCTTAGCCTCTTCGGCCAAAGCATCGGCAGCCTTGCGGGAAGTATCGCCATTATCCTTGTTATCGAGCCAATTCTGAGCAGCGGCCTTCATTTCAGCAGAGCAGCAGTCGCATGTGAGTGATTTCTTAACCAGATCCTCAACACGTGCGCGCATCTTCTCGTAACCGATATACATACCGAGACCGAACTCACAGAAATCCTCAAAGAGTGAATTAGCCCATGCAGGACCATGACCGTCGGCATCAGTGGTATAAGGAGTGGAAGGAACTGAACCTGAATAGATAGACGAGCAACCGGTAGCGTTAGCAACCTGCTGGTGATCACCAAAGAGTTGAGTGATGAGTTTCACATACGGAGTCTCACCACAACCTGAGCAAGCACCTGAGAACTCGAAGAGAGGCTGTGCGAACTGGCTGTTCTTAGCGTTAAGCTTAACGTCAACGAGATCCTTCTTATTGGATACGTGTTCCACGCAGTAATCCCAGTTCTTCTGCTGATCGAGCTGGCTTTCGGTGTGAACCATAGTAAGGGCTTTATTACCCTTCTTACCGGGACAAACATCGGCACAGTTACCGCAGCCGAGACAGTCGAGGACATCAACCTGCTGAACGAAGCGGAGACCAGTCATGGTCTTGCCGATTGCAGGGATGGTATGATCCTCTCCGAAAGGAGCGTTGGCCATCTCCTCTGCATTGAGAAGGAAGGGGCGGATTGCGGCGTGAGGACAAACAAAGGAACATTTGTTACACTGGATACAGTTCTCGGGATTCCATTCAGGAACGAAAGCTGCAACACCGCGTTTTTCGTAAGCGGCTGTGCCCTGCTGCCAAGTTCCATCAGCATTATCTGCAAATGTGCTAACGGGGAGGAGGTCGCCATCCTGTGCATTGATAGGACGAACCACATTGGTGATGAATTCAGGAGCATTGTCAGCAACAACTGCATCATCCTCAAGATCGGCCCAAGCGGGATCAACTTCGAGTTTAGCATATTCGCCACCGCGGTCAACAGCTGCATAGTTCATGTTGACGATATTCTCACCCTTCTTGCCGTATGACTTCACAATGAATTTCTTCATCTGCTCGATTGCAAGGTCAACGGGAATAACCTCCGTGATGC
>CAMWIH010000124.1 GCA_947174305.1 uncultured Porphyromonadaceae bacterium
CTTTTATAAGCTATAAAATACATTACTTCATGAAACTGCATTTTACAATATTCCTTTTCCTTGTTGCTTTCTTCCCGTCTCTCTCATTAAGCAATAAACATAGTGATTATGATCTCAAGAAACACTACTATCGACAGAAGGGGTTGGATAGAACTCTCGACTATAAAGCGAGATTGAATTTCCTGGATTCCCTTGCAATGGGAAGCGACAAAATTGAGAAACCTTTGCACTTTATGGAGATTGCAAAACTTGCTGAGGAGAATCTGGATTATCCTATTGCCGCGAAATACTACGAAGAAGCTTTTAGAGCTTTTCCCAACGACTCGGTAAGAATGCAGGCTATGGCCGCATCAGGTGCGGCTAATTCATGGTTCAGGCAGTATAGATATCGTGAATGTTTGAAATGGAATACCGTAAACTTGACAATTCATAAACCGGACTCCTTACTTTGGATAGATATAGTGTCAATTGCGGAATTAATCGGAATTTGTGACGCTTACAATTTATCAACTCTTTACACTGAATTATTAGAAATCATGAACAAAAAGGTTGAAAGGTTATCCAAATCAAATGCAAATGCTGATCGCAAAGGTATCGGAATGGCAAGATATTATAATTCCCTTGGAAATTATAAGCATTCAAGAAAAGATTATAAGGGTGCCCTGGACGCGTTTGGAAAAATAACTAAGGTGTCAAAGGATTCAGACATGTATTACACATCATTAATCAACTTAGGTTTCACTTACTGCTATATGAATCGTCCCGATTTAGCTCGCCCTTTGCTGGAAGAAGTAATAAGAGGCCAAAATCCACATAAATTCATTGCTGCTGTTAATTTATGTTATGCATACAATCTTCTTGGAATGACAGACTCGACTGAAAATGTGTTGAAAAGGATTATTGAACCGATGCAAATTCCTTTGGAATCAGGATTGAATCATTTTCCATTATTAATAAAAGGTGTTATTTCAGCTCAGAGAGGAGACTATGAAACTGCTTATAAAAATATATGCGATGGACATATAATTTTTCGCGAAGCGCTAAACAACGGTGATTATCTTTTCGCTGCAGACATAGAAAAATCTATACGGGAGGCGGCAAATATACCGCTTACAAAATGGTATAAGAAACCCGGACTGCTTGGGTGGTGCTTTATTTGTTTGTTAGTAGCTTTTCTTATCAATATTTTCTTATTTTTATTATCATTTAGACAAATAAAGATCAAGAGAGCAATAATTGGCAAGATGGAAGAATCTAATTATGACAGGCTAATACAAAAGTATCAAAATCTTTCTATGGAAAAGATAATGACGAGAGAAAAATCCAAGGTTGAAAATCTGACTGTAGAAAATATACATTTGCGCGAGATTCTACATTCTATTGAAAAGGAAGCTTCGAATAGCAAGTCGCATAAAGCCTTAGCCTCCGCCATTCATTCTGTAATGAAAAATATCAGCATGACAACCACAGCTATCGGTAACAAAATGCAACTTCACGAGCAGACTGATCAAATGTTCATGCAGACATTATGCAACGTTCATCCCGATTTGACTAAAGCCGAAAGAGAGATATGTGCTTACATCTCCATAGGCTTTTCTCCCAAAGAAATTGCCATCACAACAAATCGCTCCATAAAGACTATTAACACTCTGCGTCACAGAATCCGTAAAAAACTTGCTCTCTCTCCTTCCATTTCTATTGATACCTATCTCCTAAAACTTAAAGGAAGTAACAATACCATATAGAAATAATAACGGAGGTAAGACCTCCTAACTTCGTCACTCAAAAAACATCAATTTTATAATTGGCTTATGTACAAAATTTTGTAATTTTGTATCACCCATTTTAGGGTGACACGTTGACGAAGTCAGGGAAAAATGATGCCGGTCAAACGACCGACATCAATAAAACCCTAACTGACGCTGAAAGTTTAATCATAAGTTATTCCCGTCGCATCCACGCCAACCATGAGGTTGCAGCCTCTTCAAAAGTTTAAATCAGCTAAAAATTAAAATCGATGAGTTTTCAAATATAGAATATGCCGAGCCAAATCTCTCGCAATTGTTAAGAAATTTTAGTGGATGGAACCTTAGCTAACAGGGGTGAGCTGAAAATTGGCTCACCCCTGTTTTGTAGAGATACTTGATTAAATATTATTCATTTTATCACCGTTTCCGATAGACGAAACGCTCGCCGCGAGTCACGTAGATATTTCCATCCGTAAGTGTGTACACACGTAGGCCGTTAAGATCATATACCGGGATTGTTGCCGGGTCGATATCGAAAATCACAGTCTCAATACCAGAAGTTCTTACGGTGACCATATTGCTTGCAGGAGCCTCCCCGCGATCGTAAGCAGCGCGCACTACATATTGGTTCTCTCCTTCATTCACCATCGTATCAAGATATGTAGTCGCAGTTGTCGGGGTGTCATTGAGACGCTGGCCATTGCGATATATATTATAGCCCACGAACTTAGCATCTACCGGAGTTGCGGCGCTCTCATATGTGACGTCATCAATGTGCATAGCCAAACGGTTGTGGCTTACGCAACGCACTGCGAAATACTTCGTACCCTCGGGAACTTTGAACTTGAACTCACTCCAACCCTCAGTCTGAGTGCGGTAGCTCGTATCGTCAAGACGCTTGAAGTCTGTGAGTTCGGTGCCGGTGGTGGAGTAATACACCTCAAACATCTCGCGTCCCTGGTCGAACGATTCGGCACGAGCCATGAACGAAATCTCCTGAGCGTTGCCTGAGAGCAGCGGAGTAATCAGCCAATCCCTGTTATCGCCCGATGAGGGTCGATAAGCCACCATATACTTCTCGCCCGAGTAAGCCGGCAGTCGGTCTGCGAGTGTTTCACTTTCACCTGTAGGTATGGCGCCCGGCTCCATCACGGCCCAACCGATGGCATCAGTCGAACCGGGAAAGAAATAAGATACTGCAATACCTGCCGACTTGTCTTCGTCAATGATGGTCCACTTTCCTGCGCGATTAATATCGAATGTACGGTATGACTCAAAATCATCAGTTACGGTGCGAACCGGTTTCCCGGATATGTCAGCAGCTTTCCATGACAGGTTTACTCCTGACTCCTCACTATTAGCAACCAGGTCGGTAGCCGAGGGTAGTTCGGGCTTAACCACATAGACGCTCACTCCATTCGATATGTTGTTGTTTATATCCTGATCATCAGCATAATTGAGGCGGGCTGTAATAATGCAGGGGTCTGCATCGTCTATGGTGGCCATATATTCGGCAGTGTAGTCGGAGTAGCCGGAAGCAGCCATCATCTCCTTGCCGGATATTGAAGCAAACATGCGGTCGCCAGCGTAGAAATCAATGCTATAGGAATCGGCTGCCATAGGCTTAGTACCCAGGTTGCTCACCCATGCCTTGACAGTAGCGGCCTTGCGAGATACTTCTACCTCATCGGTATCCACGGTTATATTGGTCACTGCGCCGTCATGCTCCATGTCGGTCCTGATAGAGAGGTTGTCGATGCCGATTAACACGCCACCCTCTTTAGCCGGCGCACCCTCAAGAGCGAGATAAATGTCTTTGCCGGCAAACTGCTTCATCGACACTTCAATCATCTGCCATGAGCTGTCGGTGTCCTTGGTGAACGTGCGGGTGAAAATAGGAGCATAGCCCTTGCCGTATGACTCTGAAGCGAGCAGATTAAATGTGCCTCCGTTGTCGGAGTATCCACGGCCCATAAGCCACATGCGCAGTGTTACGTCGCCGTTCTCGGGGATATAGATTTTGCCGCTTGCCAGCCGCTGACTGTCACTGGGGTATTCACCATAGTAAGTCGAAACGCCCTGAAGTCCGTCAATACCAATGGTCTCTTCCTCAGGTTGCCAGCCGGTCAAATCATCTTCGAGATTGCCGATTCGGGTCCAGCTATAGTCATTGTTATGCCCGAAATGTTCATGGAAAGGCAGCTGATAAGCGGGACCTATCTTAATTGTAGGACTTACTACCCCTTCGGTGTTGGTGCCCGCCTCATTCATTACGATGAGACCGAGAGTGAGAGAATTCTGAGTTGTCAGATCCTGGAAAGTTAAATCAGCTTCAGTCACACCCTTCGCAGTGCCAATCTGGTATTGATAGCTCGGATCAATAATAAGATACGTCACTTCGGTTGGATCTACATATCCACCGTTGATGCCGGTAGCCGGTAACTTCCAACTCATGTGTACACCGTTTGTGATCTCGTAGATATTGAAATCGGTGGGAGTCGAAGGAATATCAAGGCCCACCCATCCTGACACGTTAGCGCTCACGCCCTGCGTGCCGTCGTCACTATAGGCCACTACAGTGTATTGGTTAGTGCCCTGATTGGCGTTGCTGTCGGTGAGAGTACATTCAGCGCCGGGAGTAATGTCGTTAGCCGTATCCACAAGGCGCTCTCCGTTATATAGCTCCACTTTTGAGAGACCCTTGAGTTCAGTTCCATCGGAATCCTTTTCAGGTAACGTGAACGTCACGAAGGCTTTCAGTTCACCAAGAGGTGCGGCAGTAACGCTCATGGCAGTAACGGCCGCCGGGCCTGACGATGATGCTAATTTATTAATTTCTATACCCCTAAGACCCATTTGTTGTCCTTTAGCAGATATGGCATGGAATCCAAGTCGGTAAGTGCCTGTAGTAGGAACGGAGAATGAGGCTGTGTAGGTGTTGAATTTAGTTATACCGTAACTTTTCACGGTCTGAGAATCGATGAGGGTGGTCATGGAATCGGCGGTATCACCGTGACCCATCATAACTTCGATGATTTCAGGCGAGATCACACCCATCTTGGCTGAAACTGAATACTCAAGTTGGTAAAGAGTGCCGGCCTCAAGTTTGATTTGCGGTGTCAGCATCCAGTCATCAGCTTGTTCTGAACCCGATGTATAACTTGCAAATCCTCCGTAATTTGGCTCCCACGTGTTGTCATCATCGTTGGCATCAATCACGATGAATTTAGTGAAATCGCTATTGGGTGAAAGACTCACAGGAATTTCCATTATCTCCAGACCGACATGAACCCAGTTAGAATACGTAGTGCGTCCTGCCATATCCTGATATTCAGTGCGTACTGAATACCTTACATCAGCTGAAACACCCTCACCGAGTTCGTCTTCGAATGTAGTACTTGTGTAATCACGCACGAATTTGTTGCCAAAGCCTTCACGAGTGATGATATAGGTGACATCATCGGGGTTGACATAACCGCCATGTTGACCCTCCTGAGGAGCATCCCAAGTAACGGTCACCTTGGTGCCATCGACTTTGGCTTCGAGATTATTCACACCCAAGGGATTATCGGGACCCACCCATTTCTGCACATATTTTTTGTTGCCGGCAGTCGTGGAGGTCGATACCCATGCGGCCACATTATAGAGACCGCCGTATTTCGTGCTTACTTCGAATGTAACAGGCTCGCCCGGATTCACGCTCTTCTCATAGTGATTGCCATCGACTGCCACATGAGCCGTAAATGGGCCATTGATAGCCTTGCCGTCGCCATATACATCGGGAGCTGTAAAGGATACTATACCTTCAGTGGTATCTCGCACAAAGGAGGCTGTAAGATCGAGCACCTCGGCAGGCATATCGGCCGAAGTGCGGTTGTCAACCACATAGAGGCCCACAATCTCCTGATTGGCGGGGAAAGGCTCGATGAGAGTAGCCATGAAGGTCTCGGGGTCCACCACATAGAGGCCACCCTGACCCTCATCGGTAAAGCCGGCCCAGTAGAATTTGCCGGTAGCGGGGTCGATTGCAGCGCTCTGCACATACTGGGGCTTCACATCGGTGTGGCCAAGCTTTGTGACTTCACCATTCTTAGTGATACGGCAGTACATGCCGGTAGCGTTCACGCCGTAGAGATAACCATCGGTACCGGTAGCGATGGCGCGGAAGCCCTCTTTGGTGTCAACGTTATTAAGACCGAGCACTTCGCCCGTGGCTAAATTCATGCGGCCAAACATCTGCCATGTCTCGTCGCTGTCATCATTCATGAAATAACCATAGACGGCATTGGTGGCCGGGTCATAGGTCATGCAGTAACCGCTTGACGATGGCATCAGCCCCTCGCGCTCGTCAAGTATATCCCAAGTCTCGGCATCATAGATTGTCATCAGCGTTTCGATAGCGCCGACGTAAGGTTGATCCACAGTCATTATATAGAATTTTCCTTCGGCGTAGAAAGCGCCGCCTGAAGCCTCTTCCATGTAGGGATCGGAGAAAATATTAGTCACCTGCAGTCCTTTCTCGGCCTTGAACTCACATATGTAGGGCACGTTGCCGCTCACCACGAGTCCGCGCAGCGTGGGCGCTTCGGCCTCCAACACTCGGTTGACAAACGATGAAGCTGTTAGCGCGGGCACTTCATGCCGCCGCTCGGCAAAACGCTTGACTTGTGAATTATCCACGCTGAATGTGGAATTGGCCTCCCGCTGCTTCAGGTAGGCGTAGGCCGGCAGCGTAATGGCTGAAGCCACTATTCCTACCGCCGCGAACGACCATAATAGTTTCGAATGTTTCATATCTAAAGTGATTAAGAGATTTCTTTCAGCAACAAAATTAATGTGGACAATATATTCCTCCAACTGATTTTTTATCTTCGTGTTGCCAATGTCAAATTCACGACAAATTTTTATTACACGATGTTCGGATTTATAAATTTAAACAGATTATCAATAAGTTGATTCACTAAAAATAAGGGCTGCATACACCATCTTCTGAAATCATATCAACATAAATGATGTTAAAAATAACTTAGAATTTAAAATCGTATTATTAAATACGGATTTAATTAACTATATTTGCTGTATTAACCTGTTAACTGCTAACCTTTATGTCTAAAAACTACTTTAAAAGAAATTGGTGGTTATGTCTCCTTATTATGGGGCTTCTTATATTTGCAAGCAGTTTCTTCACATTAGGTGATGATTCCCTTAAATTCCGTGCCACCCTACACAACAGCAGCAACGAAGAACTCATGGAGCGAGGTCGCGATTATTACAGGCAAAACCATATGGACAGTGCCTTAATAATTTTCACATACATAGGCGACAGTTTCGATGAGAAGCTTTCTGATCAGGAAAAGCGTCTGGCTTTGTTGGCAAAAAACAATGTAGGGATCATATATAGTTTCGAGTATATGGATTATCCGCGGGGCTACGCAACGCTCTCCGAAGCCTTCGAAATGGCAGACGCACCCGGCTTTGAGGATACCCAGGCTGTTCTGGCTCATAATATTGTTGAGGTCTTAAGATTATATAGAGTATGTCTGCGATCCGATAATGCCAATGAGCGTATAGCAGATTATCTGAATCTGGGCGTTGAGAAAGCTGTCATAGGAAAAGAATTTCCCTGTCTGGCTTCAATGGTTATTAATGCCCTACAGTCTGATCTATCAACTCCGGTTAATAATATCAAGGCGATTGAAAGTAGTGAAATTCCGGATACAATTGAGGGTGTGAAATATGCGCAAGAACTGCTCAGAGCCGCTCGCCTGTATCAGAAAGGGAATTCTGAGGAATCACGAAATGCTCTTTACTCGGCTTTTCAAAGACTCCCCGCTTATAGTAAACCTTTCCAATATATTAGTGGATATAAGCGGGCGGTAGCACAGACCTATGCTGCAGAAAAAAATTACGAGATGGCTGAAAAGTTGGGACTGGAGGCTCTGGAAATTGCCGACAGTATCAATTCCCTTGACGACAGATTACACACACTGGCATTCCTTTCAGATCTACCGACAAGCCGGAAGGATCTCTACTCTACCCAATTGATGCAGGTTAAGGATTCGGCAATAAGTAATGGTCAACTCCAGATGGTTAGTGAGATTGAATTTATCCGGTCATTAGCCAAAGAACGCGAGGAGAACAAGAAACTTGCCGAGCAACGCACACGACTATACTGGAGTCTGAGCATTGGTGGAGTTCTTGTTGTAATTTTTACTGTCCTGATAGGATTGCTTGTCCGTAATACCCACCGTTTGAGAGAACGTAATGCCTCGCTCTATGAAAAGATTCAGGTCCAACTTGCTTCCGGCAAACCACCGGTAAGCAAGTTAAAAAATATCGACAAGACAGCTTTGTCCGAAAACCCTAAATATGCAGGTTCAAGTTTGTCTCAAGAAAAAATGAACCACCTCCAAAGTCGTCTCACTGAATTGTTGAATAATGAAGAATGGTTATGTGATCCTGACGTTTCACTTGGCCGCACAGCCGGTGAGTTGGGTGTCAACACCACTTATCTTAGCCGCACGGTCAACGAGCGTTTCGGCATGTCGTTCTCGGCGTTGCTTAATGAATACAGAGTGCCTATAGCTACGCGCCACTTGAGCAAGCATTCCCCCTACGCCAATCATACAATCGAGTCCATCGCACGTGCAGTAGGCTATTCATCGCGCAGCGCATTTATCGCAGCATTCAAGAAAATCAATGGAATGACCCCCTCGGAATATATCAAGTGTCAGAATGCTGCGGAGAGTAGATCTTGAATTAGCTGTCCACCCTCCTCCTTCCGAAGAAACGGTTGAGAATCACCGCCAATGCACCATCTCCAGTCACGTTGCAATTGGTACGATATATTAAAGTGTGGTAACTATAATATAGTGTGTTCTTTGCGGAATGCGCTGTAT
>CAMWIH010000125.1 GCA_947174305.1 uncultured Porphyromonadaceae bacterium
TATCTGACATATTAAACTAAATAAATTTTAAATAGTTCTGGAAAAAAAGAATTATTTATCATAAACTTTTCCAATCACTATTATGTTTTATAGATATAAAGAATTTAAAACAGATAAAGATATGAAAAAGTATAGATGTGAAGTATGTGATTGGATCTATGATCCTGAAGTAGGAGATCCCGATAGCGGCATTGCTGCAGGCACTGCCTTTGAAGATATACCAGAGGATTGGGTATGCCCTATCTGTGGAGTTGGAAAAGACCAATTCGTAGTTGAAGAATAAATGATAGTTCACAATAAAATGCCCTCGAATCGTTTGGTTCGAGGGCATTTCTATTTCAACAAATGATAAGTTCATTCAGAGGTCGTTTGGGAACGATATGGTGTCCCTCATTATCCCTATGATATCTGATATCGGCATCTGTGCTACCATCAGTATCCTCCATCAACACCGTCTCAGCCGGATAACCAAGCGAAAGAACATATAGAGGTTTATATCTTTCCGGGAGGTCGCAGGCAGTCCTGACCTCCTCCCCATTGAAAGCTTTGATTATTGTTCCGTGGATTCCCAGGGATGAAGCTCCCAATGTAATGGCTTCCAACTGCAATCCATCATCGCATAGACAGTTTGTGGTCAACTCAGTGTCAAGACACTGCACAAGATAGGCCACGGGTCTCTCCCCCTCTTCCGGTCCATCCCAATCCTGATAATAGCCGGCCCATTTTAGCGCCGGAAAAATTCGGTTGCATCCCTCTTCCGTGCATACTATTTTATACCGCAATGGCTGGAGATTTCTTCCGGAAGCACAATATCTTGTTAAATTCACCAAAGACTCGAGCACATCCTTTGGTATCTTGCGACTTTCATCAAACCTGCGATAGGACCGGTTGCTGCGAATCAGTTCCTTAAAATCATCAAACGTAATCATATAAACACCTTATTTTTCTGCTAAATTAATATTTTTAATGGAGGAATTATAATTTTTTTCGCCATAATAATTAAATTTGCACATTACTATGGTGTGAAAATGAATATAAAGGAGAATAATAAGGGACGGGCGGTTTTCGCTACAAAATTTGCAGCCATAGCCGCAACGGTTGGCTCTTCAGTTGGACTGGGAAATATATGGAGATTTCCTTACGAAGCCGGCATACATGGAGGAGGAGCCTTCCTTTTATGCTATATGGCGTGTGTAATAGTGTTAGGCATCCCGGTATTGTGTGCTGAGTTTTGCATGGGTAGAGGCACCCGAAGCAATGTATTCGGAGCATACCTTAAGTTATCTCCAAAAGGGAAATGGTATTTTTCAGGCTATATCGGCATCATTGCCTCCTTCCTGATTATATCTTTTTATTCAGTGGTAGCCGGCTGGACAATCGAATATTGTTTATCCTCAGCATTCGGCCAACTCGATTTCAGCGACACACTGAAAGGGCATGAACAGTTTATGAGCCTTACAACAGGATGGCGCCCCGTGGTTTGGACCATCATATTTCTCCTGATAAATTTTGGAGTCCTCTCGGGAGGTGTCACTAAGGGGATTGAAAAGATGTCGAACATCATGATGCCCCTTCTCTTTATCATCCTTATTGCCTTCTGCATAAATTCTTTCTTTATGCCGGGTTTTGAGGAAGGCATTAAATTTCTTTTCACGCCCGATTTCAGCCAGATCACTCCCGCCGTGCTTCTCGGAGCCCTTGGCCAGGCTTTTTTCTCTATGAGTCTGGGGCTGGGATGCATGATGACCTACGCTTCCTATTTCAGTGATCAGACTCGTCTTGGGAAAACAGCAGCGGTTTCGGCGTTTTTAGATTCAATAGTGGCCATACTGGCCGGAGTTATAATATTCCCGGCTGTGTTCTCTTTCGGTCTTTCTCCCGAAGCGGGTCCTACTTTGGTTTTTGAAGTGCTACCCCATATCTTCATGAAACTTCCCGGAGGAATGATATGGTCCACCCTCTTTTTCCTGCTTCTGTTCATAGCCTCAATCACTTCCACAGTATCCATGAGTGAGATCTCGATCAGCTTTTTCTGCGATGAGAAAAAAATGTCGCGGAAGAAAAGCACTCTGATTTCTTCCGCGATAGCGTTGGGAGGAGGGATATTATGTGCCTTAAGTTTTGGAGCTCTGGATGAATTTAAGATTGCAGGCATGACAATTTTCTCCCTTTTCGATTACATTGCATCCAATGTATGCCTGCCAATCGGAGGGTTTATCTGTTCCCTATTCGTAGGATGGTTCATTGACAAGAAATTCCTCAACGATCAATTCACCGACTATGGTAGCCACCGCTTTCTTATGCTCCCGTCACTGAGGTTTGCACTTCGCTATATTTGTCCGGTTGCAATACTTTTGATATTCTTAAACTCATTAGGACTATTGTAAACATAGGGCTAAAAGAATACACCCGTGAGCAAAAGTCTAAGAGAGTAGGCCTTCGTCAAGGGATGGAAGCCTCATCTTTATCCATAAGGCATTAGGAAGAAGACGCCATAGGCCGACAAGGAGATTATATCGCCAATCGATCACGGCAACCCGGGGATGCCTTACAATGGCACGGATTATCTGAGGAACCACATAATCGAGGGTCATCTCCATCGGGTATTCCTTTTCATCGCTAAGCAATGGAGTCCTTACCCAACCGGGCCGGATATCGGTAAAATTTATCTTAAGGCTTTCTTCCAATGCAAGCTGTTCCAATGCCACAAGATATGTCTGGTCAAACTTCTTGGAAGCTGAATAAGCCGCCATCTGCCCGATACCATTAGTTCCTGCCACACTTGTGAGGGCAACAATCTGACCTTTGCCACCATTGTCACGGAAATAACGATAAGCCGTACTGACCATCCTTGCAAACCCGCACGCATTAGTCATGACGATATCCACCTCACGCTCCGGATCCATCGGAGGATTGCTGTATCCGATTCCTGAAACGTGGAAATATATATCCATTCCTCCCATTTTCTTGATGAGGTCATACATCTTGGAGGGTGCATCCTTATGATTGATATCAACCTGTTCGATTTCTATTGTTTCAGGATACCTCTTTTTCAATTCTTCAAGCGCTTTTTTATTACGTGCGGCCGCTCCTACCATAATTCCTCTTGAAGCCAATGCCTCGGCCACTCTCCTTCCGATGCCCGACGAGGCTCCCATTATCAATATCTTTTTCATAAAATTCCTTTTTTCTCTTTTTAAGAAACATACTCCTCCACCATAAAGTTTGAATGAACAAGACTCCATCCAATAAAACCTCTAATAGAAGTTGTATAAACATTTTAGGGAGGCTATCCTACCTGAATAGCTTTTCCAAATATTTACTTAAATTTGCAAAATAGCTTTTCCAAATATTTTACTTAAATTTGCAAAACGCTTCGGAATTCATTCCTCTCATCTCACTCAAGACTCATCATTATTATTTATACCCAAAAACTGCTAAGAGAAATGCCAATGTGGAATCCGTGGCATGGTTGCCACAAGATAAGTGCCGGTTGCAAACATTGTTACGTTTACAGAGAGGATTTCGCTTTCGGCACAGAAACTCCCTCCTCAGAAGTGAGAAAAACCGGCTCATTCAATCTTCCTGTCAAAAAGGACCGGAAAAGAAACTATAAATTTCCGGCAGGCACTGAATTTGCCCTCTGCTTCACCTCCGATTTCCTTATAGAAGAGGCCGATGAATGGCGTCCGGAGATATGGGAAATAATACGTGAACGGAAAGATTGCTCCTATTTTTTCTTCACAAAAAGAATTGAACGCCTTGCCGAATGTCTGCCCCCCGACTGGGGAGAAGGATATGACAATATCGGAATAGGCTGCACTGTTGAGAATCAGGAACGGGCAGACTTCCGGCTTCCGTTATTCCTTTCGATGCCAATCAAACACCGCCTGATTATTGCAGCCCCACTCCTTGAAAAGATAGAAATCCGCAAATATCTCGTCCCTGAATTAATTGAGGAGGTATCTGTAGGGGGAGAATCGGGCAAATATGCGCGTCCGCTTGATTATGACTGGGTGCTTTCGCTGCGCGACCAAAGCAAAGAAGCCGGCATAGCTTTCAATTTCCATCAGACAGGCTCTTATCTGATCAAAGAGGGACGTCGTTACTTCATTCCTCGTCCGCTTCAACATGAACAAGCCAAGAAAGCAGGAATAAATACCACTGGTCATAATCTCAATAATTTTAAATAATCACGCAATTCTTATTAAAATTTCACTCTTGCATCATTTTTTACAGTCAAATACCCCGATTTTATACTTAGCTTTTATCTTCTCCAATAATTTTGCTGCCGAAAATAACAACTCTAAAATAAAAAAATATGAAGAAATTTTACTTAATTGCAGCAACAGCATTGGTGGCAGGAATCTCCGCCAACGCACAGGAAACAGTGAAAACACTCTATGACGGAGAAGCAATGAACGTGAGCTGGTCGAACACATTGACCATTCCTGCCGAGAAATTCGCCGAGGATGTTAAAGTTGGTGATTTCATCTCAATCGGTCTTGAAAACGCACAGGATGTGCTTGAAATTAAAGCTAACGGAACTTGGCTTCCGGGAAGTATTCTAACGCGTATCGACGGTAAGGATGAATTCCGTGCATACATTACCTCCGACATGCTCTCCACAATGAAAGAATACGGCATGGAAGTTTGTGGAGGAGGCTTCACCTTGACCTCGGTAACAGTCATGAACGATGGCTTTGTAATGCCGGAAGGTGCAATCTGGGGAGGGTTCTTCTGGGTGGAGAACTGGAACACACTCGAACTTTTCAAGACTGCCTTTGACACATATAAAGATCAGAGATATCTTGAAATAAATATGGAGGCCGGATATGACACCTACTTCTTCAAGGCTCTTACCAAATGGGATGATGACAACGCTATCTGGTCAAACGATGCAAATACGGTGAAAGAAGCCAATAAGGTGACTCTTGACCTTAAGGATATAAATGTGAAGGAGGCTCTTTCTGATGTTAACGCCCTTATGTGCCAGTTTAATCCTGAAGGCGGAAATCCCTTCAACGTAACTTCTATCGTGCTCAAGGCAGATTCCGAATCCGGTATCGGCCAGATTGAAAATTCAGAACTCAATTCTGCAAATACTGTTTATAATATGCAAGGGATTGCTGTAAAAACAAATGTTGATGTCTCGACTGCATTGAATGAGCTTCCTGAGGGCTTATACATAATCAATGGTAAAAAATACCTTAAAAAATAATTGCTCTCCATAGAGAATAATCTCCTGAAATAGAAAAGATGATGTGTCAGAACTTTTAAGTTTTCCACATCATCTTTTTATTTCCGGGTCTATAGTTAGCTTTAACACTTTTTGCGAATGTTAAAAAAGAGTTTTATATTTAACACTGTCAATCACCCTACTGTTCATAAACCCATTTGTGGCTTTGATGAAAAATCATTAACTTTGCAATCTGACCTTACGGAAAACCGTATCATTTGAAACTCATACTCAATGAAAGGATTGACATATATTTATTTCAGTGCAACTACAACAACCGCTCAATGTGCAAAAGCCGTAGGCAAAGCCATGGGGCTTCCGGTCAATAGAGAGATCAACATAGCCGACAATCATGCCACCGAACTCCCCTTCTTTGAACCTGACGATGTTGCAATCATCGCAGCTCCGGTCTATAGCGGTCGCTTGCCGGAACCGGCGGTCAAGACACTTAAACGGCTGAGAGGGAAAGGGGCACACGCTATTGCAATGGTGGTATATGGTAACCGAGATTATGATGATGCTCTTTTGGAATTGACCGACCTGTTAAAGAAGTCCGGTTTTAACATAATCGGAGCCGGTGCCTTCATTGGCCAACACTCCATTTTCCCCAAAGTTGGCACTAACCGTCCGGATAAATCAGACCTCACTTTCCTCAATGAATTTGGCAAGGCTTGCCGTGACCGACTTGATTCCGGACACCCTTTCAAGGAGATTGAAGTAAATGGGAATTTCCCTTATAAGAATCCCATCAATGTGCCTCTTCATCCTAAATGCAATTCCCAGAAATGCAAGAGGTGCAGTGCCTGTGCCGACAAATGCCCCGTCGGTGCAATCGACAGAGATAATCCCATCATTACCGACACGGCAAAGTGCATCTCATGCGGACGATGCATCAATGTGTGTACGTACAAGGCACGCAATTATTCCGGAATAAAATATGCCTTGATCGGGAAAGTCTTCGTGTCAGCCTTTTCAAAACGTAAAGAACCTGAATGGACTGTTGCTGAATAAATACACTTTATTCTCAAATATTTCGAACTTAATACTTTTATGCAAGTTAGAATAATCCCGGCAAATGAAAGCCATGCACCCTATATAGGGAAAGCAATCGCATTGGCTATTGGCGATGAACTTGTGGATGGTCTGGCAGGAGAAAAGCATACCCCCGAAGATGTTATGAATCTTTTCGCCTCGCTTGCCGCCCGAACCGACACACAGTACAGCTACCTCAACTCGCTTGTGGCGGTAGATGAGAACGAAACTCCGTTGGGAATTGTTATTTCTTACGATGGTGCTGATCTTCATAGGCTCCGCGTTCCTTTTTTTGAGGAGGCGCAAAAAAAGATAGGACTAAAGATAACCGGAGCTCCAGCTGACGAGACAGATTCCGAAGAGGTTTATCTCGACACATTAGCAGTTTTTCCTCCTTATCAAGGGAATGGTATTGGCAGCGATTTAATCCGAGAGGCATATAAAAAGGCTGAGAGAATCGGGAAACCCTTGGGGTTGCTTGTAAGCAAGACAAATCCCAAAGCCAGAGGTCTCTATGATTCCTTAGGATTTGAAGCTGTCGGGGAGCGACCTTTTGCCGGTGAGATTATGGATCACCTGATTAGGAGATAATACAAATAAAGATAATAACATTATTGCATCTCCTACAGACTTTTAATGATCAAGGCATTTGCATTATCAACAACAGAGGTGTCGAGACTTGCCAGATAAATCTGCGTGGTCTGTTCCGACTCATGCCCCATCCCTTCGCTTATCACACTTAAAGGTATCCCCTTCTCTTTTGCTGCTGAGGCCCAGCTATGGCGAGCCACGTATAAAGTGAGGGGGAAACATATACCCACCTTCCGGGCGATGGTCTTAAGGTTATGATTTATATTGTAACTCACGTTGCGATAGGTGTAACGCTCATTAGTGCCAGGATTCTTAATAATCGGCAAGAGATATTCCGAACGGTTTTCCCGGTATTTATCCAATATCTTCTGCATCTCCTTGGTCCATTTGATTGTAAGTTGCTGGCCTGTCTTTCTACGTCGATAGACCAGATAACCATTCACAAGGTCAGTTTTGCGTAGATAAGACATATCAATAAAGCTCATTCCACGCAACATGAAGCTCAGTATAAACATATCGCGTGCATAATCCAATGAAGGGATCAAGGATAAGTCGAGCGATTTTATTTTCTTTATCATTCTGAGGGGGAGCGCTCGTTTAACAGTCTTGTCAATTCCCGTATAGACGTGCCGGAAGGGATTCCGGTTCTCTGTTATCTCCTCCTCCACAGCCCTGTTATAAACGGCCCGGAGAATCCTTGTGTAAAATGAAACAGTGTTTGGCATATTTCCCCTCTCCTTCAGCCATCCCTCATAACTTTCCAAAATTTGTGAGTTGAGACAATCGAGCATTATATCTTTATCCTCGCGGAATTTACGGAAGCTTTTAAGCGTTGCCGTATAAGTTTCTGAAGTGCGGATCCTCCCATTCTGCCTAAGCCTGAAGATTATTGACTCCATATACCTGAACAGGGTATATTCTCTTGAAAATCTTTTAAATTCTTCAATCACATCCTCCGAAGTGAAGGGGTAGCCTCTATTTTCATATTGATGAATAATCTTTATAAATCGCTCAACATCTTGTCTTATTTTTTCACGTATAACAATGATCACCCCTCGGCGTTCACTATTGTTCCGAACTATTACATTTCCCTGTCGCTCATTCCACTCGGAGGGAAAAACACGGTAATCAGAAATGATCTGGCGCGGTTTTCTTTCATGTATGATCTGATAATAGATAGTGCCCTTATGATTAGCAACAGCAGCGGCACGAAATTTTACTTTTACGGTAGCCATTTTTGTTCTTGAATCTATATTGAAGTTTTATAAACTAATTCGGGAATGTTAAATGAAGTCTCAGTTACATTCTCAGTAGGTGATGAAATTAAGTAAGCGAATTTAGGAATATTAATCCTAAATCCGCTTACTTATTTTTATTTTGACAACGAAGTTGTCTATAAAGTAAGTTTCTCTCCCCCCCCTGATTATCTTGATTTATTCGAAGTGGAAAAAGCAAAATTATTTTTATTCAAATAAATATTTTTGTACTTACTGAATTTATTGTTAACTTTGAATAGAAGATTCCACCTATTGAATTGAGGATGACACGACTTGAAGAAATAAGAGAGAAAGGTTTGCGTGGAGAAGGGATATTACGCGAAGATGCCCTTTGGGCAGCTGAATTTGCCGATCTGGACGCACTCTGCGACGTGGCTAACGATATATGTCGTCATTGGCAAGGCACTGAAGTTGATTCATGCTCCATTGTAAATGCCCGAAGCGGAATGTTCGGGGAATACTTCAAATGGTGTGCCCAGGCCACCCGACACCACAC
>CAMWIH010000126.1 GCA_947174305.1 uncultured Porphyromonadaceae bacterium
ACATATCGGTTGGCGTGAAGGGTGGAATTGATCTCTCAAGAGTTAATTTCACTCCGAGCGTGAAACAGTCGTTTGTGCTCGGTGGAAATGCGGGAGTGGCGTTCAGGTATATTGAAGAAAATCATTTTGGTCTTATTGCCGAGGTCAATTTTGAGCAAAGGGGATGGAAAGAGAATTTTGAAGAAGATCCGTTCAGTTATTCCCGTACTTTGAATTATATTCAGATACCTTTTTTGGCACATATTTATTTTGGAAGAAGAGGCCGTTTCTTTTTTAACGCCGGTCCGGAAATAGGCTTCATGATAGGGGAGAGCACTAAGTCAAATTTTGATTATCGGAACACCTCGAACATATCCGGTTTCCCTTTAAGAAATACTTACCAATACCTTATGGGCGCTGACCCGAAGGTGGATTATGGCATATCGGCCGGTATAGGTGGAGAATTCAATATAAACCGAATCAATTCTATATTTTTAGAAGGCCGTTTTTACTATGGATTAGGGAATGTGCTTAAATCGGGCAGAACAGAGAACTGTCGCGGTTCCAACTCGATG
The DNA here is from genome assembly GCA_947174305.1 of uncultured Porphyromonadaceae bacterium. Classification (GTDB taxonomy): domain Bacteria; phylum Bacteroidota; class Bacteroidia; order Bacteroidales; family Muribaculaceae; genus Lepagella. The sequence continues at coordinate 555 of CAMWIH010000126.1, forward strand.
TCAATAATGATATCAGCCGGATATTGGTTCAGGATAAAATAGAAATGTCTGATTATTGATGTTAATGCATTAGGCAAACAGATATAAGAAAGCGAAATAAACCGTTACGGCCGGCATGGCAAGAAGGAATGAATCGATGCGATCAAGTATGCCCCCATGCCCGGGTATAATATTCCCTGAGTCTTTAATATTAAAGTGGCGTTTGAACATTGACTCAATCAAGTCGCCCCAGGTTCCAAAGACAGTGACTATAATTGCAAGTCCAAGCCATTGAAAGATATTGGAATGAAGGCCCATGAAGGAATGAGAACAATAGCAGAAAAGCGTTGCGGCAATAAGATTAAACAGAAGACCTCCGAAGAATCCTTCCCAAGATTTCTTTGGAGAGATACGTTCAAACAGGCGATGCTTCCCGATCATGCTCCCAACAAGATAAGCCCCCGTATCACTAATCCATAACATAAGGAAAACTATAAGAATCACTTTCGGAACCATTATAAAGGCAGTTGCACTCATACAAGCCAAGGGAACACCGATATATATCTGTGTGAGCATTGAATGGGCAAGACTCCTGACTGGATTTTCATTCTTTACGTATAACTCCAGAATGAATCTTACTATCATTATGCATCCCCACAGGATAATCGGAAATACAGGCATCACAGGATTGAAAGATACGGAGAGAACCACAACGCCTAACACATCAAGATATAGCAATGAGAAGTTGATATTGTGAACGGCATTACAGATCTTGGTGAACTCCATTGTGGCAAGAATACCCAGCAAGATTCCCAAAATTGATAGTCCTATATATCCTCCGAAGATGCAGCCAACAATGATTGCAACATATATTATTCCGGATAAACTGCGAGTTAATAGTTTCTTAAAGTCCATAGTGTTTGATTATATTGCAAAATTAATCTAAACTTTTTAAAATTACAATAATTTAAAAATTCAATAACAATAAAAAGGAGCGGCTTCTCCGCTCCTTTTTTATAGTATCACTAAGGTTTCTATTCCTACCGGTTCGACTGAATTATTATTCCTCATTTATATCAGGGAGGGCGGCAAGTTTATAGTCATGTCCCTTCAGGAAGTCAAGAATTTCCTGACGCTCCTGACTATCATCCACGTCGGAAACGATTCTTTTATAGGCATTTCCCGGAGAGGTGTTGGTCTGATAAATATGACGGTAGCATTTTGCAATATCGTCGATTATATCATCCGATTTCCGTCCCTTACGAAGCACATAGGCATTTACACCATAATATTCAATAGGGTTATGAGCCATAATTACGAAAGGTGGAACGTTATTGTTCACTCGACAGCCTCCCTTAACAAGCACCCATTCACCGATTTCACAATTCTCATGAACAAGAGCATTGGAGGAGAGAATGGTGAAGTTGTTGATTTTGCAATTTCCTGCAACTTTTACCGCATTGCCGATTACAACCCAATCTCCGATAACGGAATCGTGTGCAATGTGGCTCTGGGCCATGATGAAAGAGTTATTCCCAATTTTAGTTTCTCCTCCGGGATAAATGCTTCGATTAATGATGACGTGTTCACGAATCTTGTTGTTGTCTCCGATCACCACATAACTGTCGTCGCCTTTCCAGCGAAAATCTTGGGGAGTGGCGGAGACTATGCAACCGTCAAAGAAAACGTTTCCTTTTCCAATACGTGCACCCGAAAGAATGCTCACGTGAGGACATATCACACAATCATCGCCAATTACCACATTTTTGTCAATGTAGGCAAAAGCACTGATGGTAACATTATCGCCAATTTCAGCATCCGGATGAACAAACGCTAACGGACTTATTTTTGACATAGTATAAGGATTTTAAGTATTAACGTTATCGGCCACCTCCCACAGCCTGATACAGACTTATGAGGGCAGACACTTTATTGTGCCAGCAGGTCAGACTGGCCAACTGGGCGTTAAGAAGGCTTGACCGTGCGGTGAGGACCTCAAGGTATGTTGTCTTCTGATCAAGAGTGAAAAGTTCCTGAGTATATTCCACCGACTTTTCAAGACTCTCAACCTGCTTGATAAGGGCGTCCCTCTTTTTTTCGCTTGCATTATATTTGGCAAGCGCATCGCTCACATCCGCACTTGCATTGAGCACGGTGGTCTCAAAGGCATTCATGGCCTTCTCCTGCTGAGCCCTAGCCACCTCGAGATTGGCAATGTTCTGGCCTCTGGCGAATAAGGGAGCAGCAAGCTGGCCTGCAAGCTGGATGAACCATTTGCCCGGATTAGTAAGCATGCTTCCCACAAGGTTGGTGAAACCGCCCTGTGCGGAAATGTTAAGGGAAGGATAGAAGGCCGCTCTCGCACTGTTGGTAACATAATAGGCAGAAGCAAGGCCTCTTTCAGCAGCCCTCACATCGGGACGGGCGGCAAGATAACACATCGGCACTCCGTTTTCTAAAGAAACGGGGAGGTTGAAATCAAGATTTGAACTTACGCTCCATTCCTGGGGATAAACACCCATAAGCAGGGATAAGGAATTCTGAGTTGTACGGATTGCTTCCTCAATATCAGGGATAGAAGCCAGGATACTGTAATAGTTGGCTTCGCTTTGCACCACAGCGGCCTCATTGGTATAAGCGGCCTCTTTCATAAGCTTCATCGATTCAACCTGATCTTTCCAGATTTCAGATGTGCGTCGAGTGAGGTCGAGCTGCTGATTGAGAAGCATCAAAGCATAATACGTATTGGCAACTCCACAAATTATTTGTGAACGGACTGCCTGTTCATACTCCATCATCTGCTCCTTGGTGACTTGCGCTCCACGCTTCCTGTTAAGAATCTTGGCAAACACATCTATTTCCCAATTAACAGCCAACGGAATGGTATAAGACCAGTTCATGTGGCTGCCGCCATAGCTTGAAGTGCCTCCATTGGGGTTAAGGGCTACAGAGGGGAAATAACTAAGTTTGGCACCTTTAAGTTGAGAATGGGCAATCTGCACATTGAGTCGAGCATCCTCAAGGTTCTGATTGTTGTCAAGCGCCCTCCTTATATAAGATTGCAAGGTCGGATCAGTAAAGATTGTTTCCCAGCCGAGATATGAGAGGGAAGTGGAGTCAACATTTTCTGTCGCCTTTTTGAAATCCGAAACATAAACGTTATTATCGGCAGGGAGTTCATATTTCTTATAGATGTTGCAGCTTGTCATTATACTCAAAGCTGCCAACATCAAGGAATATTTAATAAATCTATTCATTGTATTTATAATAGGAATGTATGGCAGGAAGATATGATTCCTCTCTGCCATACGAGTTATCGCTTAGTCTTGTTTAAAACTATATTGCTCAATTTCAGAAGAGATTCCACTGTTGTCGGTATCTTTCCATTTCGGAGGAGTAATCTTTTCCTGAATAAGCTGGAATGCCACAAAAAGGGATGGCACCACAAGCACCTGAAGAATCATACCGATTAACATACCTCCCACGGCACCCGTTCCGAGAGCAATATAACCATTCGCACCGGCACCGGATGCAAACATCATCGGAAGAAGACCGATAATCATTGCAAGAGAGGTCATAAGGATAGGACGCAAACGGTCGGAAGCTCCTTGAACGGCAGAATTGACAATGCTGAGTCCGGTGCGACGGCGTTCGAGTGCAAACTCCACAATGAGGATCGCATTCTTGGCAAGAAGACCGATGAGCATGATCAGTGCAATCTGGAGATAGATATTATTGTCTATTCCCATGATCTTGGCGAAAATGAAAGAACCCATCAAGCCGAAGGGAACCGAGAGGATAACGGCAAAAGGAATGATGTAGCTTTCATATTGCGCACTCAAAATAAGATATACGAACAGAAGCACCAATGCGAATACATATCCGGTGGAACCGCTACCATTTTTAACCTCTTCTCGCGACATGCCGGCATAATCGAAGCCGTAACCGGTTGGTAACATCTTAGCGGCAACCTCTGCCACAGCATCGAGAGCCTGACCGGAAGAGAATCCCGGAGCCGGGCTACCTGTAACTGATATAGAGGTGAACATATTGAAACGGTTAATAATATCGGGGCCATAAACTCGAGTGAGTTTCACGAAATTATCAATCGGAGCCATTTCAGACCCATTGCGCACCTTGATCTTCCTGAGAGTTTCGGGAGAAACGCGAGACTCTGGATTTGCCTGCATCATCACACGGTAGAGTTTTCCAAACTTATTGAAGTTTGAGATATACATACCGCCGTAATAGCCTTGCAAGGCAGAAAGAATAGCATTCTGTGTCAAGCCGGCCTGTTTGATCTTTGCCACATCAAGTTCAACCATATACTGAGGGAATGTAGGATTGAAGGTTGAGTAGGCCATCGCAATCTCCGGACGGGCATTTAGGGCGGCTATGAATTGCTGATACACTTTAAAGAAACTATCGAGCGATCCACCGGTCTTATCCTGGAGACGGAGTTCGAAACCATTTGTTGCTCCATAACCGGAAATCATAGGTGGCTTGAAGAACATGATTGTTCCATCCTTTATTACAGATGTTTTCTGGAATAGCTGCCCGATCACGGCATCCGCGCTCTCAGTTGCTTCATCTCGTTCGGACCAATTTTTCAGTTTGATAATGAAAGAACCATAGGTGTTACCCTGGCCACCGATAAAGCTATAACCGGTGATGGCGTTACGAATAGCAATAGGGCGGATGGTTCCGCAGATGCTGTCAACCTTATCCATAACCGCTTTGGTGCGTTCCTGAGATGTTGCGGGAGGCATTGTAACAACACCCATGATAGTTCCGGTATCCTCTTCGGGAACAAGACCTGTCGGTGTGATAGCCATTAGGAGAACGAGAATGGCAATAGAGGCCACTACAGTTAACGCACCGGTAATTTTATGGTGGATAAACCATCCTGACAATTTAGAATAAACTGAGTGCAGTTTCCCAAAAGCTTTGTTGAATGCCTCCTTGAAATCTTTGGTGAATATACCGATTACAGCCAGGACTGCTACTATACAAGCAATGACGCTTTCTGCAATATTTTCAAATTCATACCATCCGAGCACAAGGAACACAATCGCAGCGACAAGAAGAATAAAGGTGACAATAGGGGGGAATCTTAAAGATGCTCTCTTCTTATATGTCTCCTTTACAACCTCACCTGCTGTAGAATAAGCATCTTTCATCCTTTCTTTAAGTGAAGGCTCCTCTTCACCCTCTTTTGTGTGTGGCTTAAGGAAAATGGCGCAAAGAGCAGGCGTTAGCGTCAGCGCGTTGATTGCAGAAAGGAATATGGCCATAGCCATTGTCAGACCGAACTGGCGATAAAACACACCTGTGGTGCCTCCCATGAAAGATACGGGAATAAACACAAGCATCATTACCAAAGTGATGGAGATTAGGGCCGATGTAATCTCATTCATAGCATCTATGGCCGCCCTCTTGGATGAAGCATAACCTTGATCCAACTTGGCATGGACGGCCTCCACCACCACAATGGCATCGTCAACCACAATAGCAATTGCAAGCACAAGAGCTGAAAGTGTGAGGAGGTTGATGGAGAATCCAAATATGTTGAGTAGGAAGAAAGTACCGATAAGGGCCACCGGAATGGCAATCATAGGTATAATGGTTGAACGGAAATCCTGGAGGAAAACGAAGACCACAAGGAAAACGAGCACAAATGCTTCAATGAGGGTCTTTATCACCTCATGGATGGAAGCAAAAAGGAACTCATTCACATTCATTGTCGTGGTAATCTTAATTCCTTTCGGAGCCTCCTTCTGGAACTTGTCAAGTTCAGACTGGATATCCTTTACAACCTGAGTGGCGTTCGATCCTGCCGCCTGGAAAATGATAGCCGCACAACCGATGTGTCCGTTGATAGTGGCATGGAAGCCATATGAAAGACGACCCAACTCCACGTCGGCCACATCTTTCAAACGAAGCAGATTCCCATCGGGGAGGGCACGGATAATAATATCCTCGAACTCTTTTTCATCAGTGAGACGACCTTTATATCGCATCACATACTGATAACTTTGATTTCCCTGCTCACCAAACTGACCTGGAGCGGCTTCGATGTTCTGTTCGCTAAGGGCAGCCGTCACGTCAGAAGGCATAAGCGAGTATTGTGCCATTACGTCAGGTTTTAACCAGATGCGCATACTGTAATCGGCACCCATCACCATTGCATCACCAACTCCCGATACACGCTTGATGACAGGAACGATGTTTATGGCCATATAGTTTTCAATGAACTCCTCTGTGTATTGGTTATTATCAGAATAAACATCAAAAACCATCAGCATTGAAGACTGGCGCTTCTGAGTGATCACACCTACCTGGTTAACCTCCGATGGCAGGAATGAAGCCGCCTTTGCAACACGGTTCTGCACATCGACAGCGGCCATATCCGGGTCAGTACCGGGTTTGAAGTAAACCTGGATCTGAGCGGAACCGTTGTTTGCCGCTGTGGAATACATATAATCCATGTTCTCCGCACCGTTAATCTGCTCCTCGATAGGGGCGATCACAGAATTAAGCACAGCCTGAGCATTTGCTCCGGAGTAGGTGGTGGAGACCATGATAGTTGGAGGAGCAATATCGGGATATTGCTCAATCGGAAGCGAAAATAGACCCAATATACCAAAAATCACGATAAAAATCGAGATAACGGTTGAAAGGACCGGACGCTTTATAAAATTTGATACATTCATAATTTATTTCCGAAAGAACTATTGTTATTTTTTGGGCTTGATAACCATATTATCCTTTACAGACACACCGACACCTTCGGTCACGATCACATCGCCCGGTTTGAGACCGCCGGTCACTATATAACTCTTACCATCATTCTGGTCGGCAATGGTAATAGGAGTGGAATGCACCTTGCTTGAATCACCCACCACGTAACAGAATTTCATATCCTGCACCTCATAGGTGGCTGATTGAGGAATAAGGATTGAGTTGGTTCTTAGTGAAGGTATCAAAACCTGGCCTGTTGCTCCACTACGTATCATGCCATCCGGATTAGGGAACAATGCTTTGGCGGATGCCGAACCGGTTACGGGATCAATCACACCGGAAATAGAAATAACTTTACCGGGTCTGCTGTATCTCTCCCCGTTGGCAAGGAGGAGTGTGACATCAGGCATCTGTGAAATGGCCTCCTTGATGGAGCGTTTTCCATCGTCTGTCATGCTCAGGAGGTCTTTCTCGTTTAATGAGAAATATGCTTCTATGTCAGAATTATTGGAAAGGACCGTAAGAAGGGTTTGAGGAGTGACGAGGGAACCCTCTTTGTTGTCAATCACTCCGACTATTCCGGAAACAGGTGCCGTGACAGTGGAATATGAAAGATTCTTTCTCGCCGATACAAGCTGTGCATTAGCTTGACCGAGCCCCGCCTTTGTAGCATTGAGCTGTGCCTTGGCCGCATTGAGTGCATCTACAGAAGTCTGATAAGCCGATGGAGAGATTATATTCTTATCGAGAAGGAGTTTGTTATTATTGGCATTGGTCTGGGCTGTATTTACATTTGCCTGTGCCACATTCACTTGAGCCTGCGCTGACTCAACGGCAGCAGCGGCGGCATCTACAGCGGCCTGGAGCGACACCTGGTCTATTGTAAATAACACTTGTCCTTTTGATACATGCTGGCCTTCCTGTACATGGACTTTGGTGAGGAAACCGGTGATTTGAGGACGTATCTCTACATCGTTCTCTCCATGAAGAGTGGCCGGGAAACCTGTTTCAAGTTGAGTATCCTCTTCGCCAACTGTTATTACAGCCAACTCAGGCACTTGTGGTCCCTGTTGCTGTTGCGAATCTTTTCCTTTGCAAGAAGGAAGAAGGATTGATGCCGCCAACACAGGCAGCGCCAATGCATTAAAAGTTCTAATTCTCATATTAGTCTTTATATAATATAGTTTTTTCGTCGCGAAATCGTTAGAGAAATATTAAAGAATGGTCTTGTTTTTACCTAAAACGTTCTACGTCACTGCAAAAATAGTCATTTTATCCTGTGAAATAAAACTAAATGTCAAAAAATATCCCAAATTGACCAATATTCAATAAT
>CAMWIH010000127.1 GCA_947174305.1 uncultured Porphyromonadaceae bacterium
TTATCTGACCTTGATAATTCTCCGATAAGGATGGAAACTGTCAAAAAGAAAATTAGTGATGGTGCAGGCGGTTTGGCAGAGATTGACAAGAAAATGCCCATTTGGATTGAACCGATTGAGGAAGATGGTTGGACCGATATGGCAGCTGCTTTCAGAATGGCAAAAGAAATCATTGAAAATTGGGTTAAAGATAAGCCGGAAAGTCCTGCTCCGGTGATTATCAATATCTCTGATGGGCTGCCTTATTATAATCATAAGGATACAGTTGCGTGTGCAAAAGAAACAGAGGCCATTGTAAAAGAGATAATGGATATTCACACCCAGGATGGAAATGTCCTCATCTTTAATGCTGAGATTGGTCAAGGAGGAACACAAATTATTCTTCCTACGTCAGCCGAAGAGGTGAAAGTAGGAGGGGAAGGTGCAGAATTTCTCTATGAAATCTCAAGCGTGATTCCTGAAGAATACAAAGGAGCTGCTAAAAAAAATGGGTTGGAATTAAAAGATGGTTCCAAAGGGGCGGTCTTCGCTGCAGACGCAGAGAATCTTATCAAACTTATCGATTTCGGCTCAAGTAAAGGCCAAAGGGATTTATAGGCAAATGAAGATAAAAGCTTTTATTTACCATAAAAGAGCTGAAAAGTATAATGACTGTCAAGATTGGTTTGGGATTAATTCCCAAACCAAGCGGATTGCCATTTCCGATGGAATGTCTCAATCCATATTTCCTCAATGGTGGGCAAGAATACTTGTTGATTACTATTTGGAAAAAGGATATTTTCCTCAAGACATTCGTCCGCTTCAAGAGAAATGGCAACGAATGCTGCAGGATGAAATTCAGCGGCGTGAGGAGGAAGCATTGACAAACCCCAAAAGAGATCCATGGAGACTGAAGAACCTGTTGGCTGAGAAATCCGGAGCCGGCGCCACCTTATGCGGTCTAACCGTGGAAGATAATGAATGGATATGTGAGTGCTTAGGAGATTCATGTGTTATCACCGTTAATCATGACTATACTCTTAACATATACTCATCACAACTAGGAGAGTTCAGCAATCATCCCGATTATTTTGATAGTTTTGAAAAGGGTCGAGGCAAACCTATTAGAAAGAGAGTTAATAGAGATGTAAAGGCTGTTCTTATAGTAACAGATCCATTTGCAGAGTTTTTTCAGCTAAATGAAAATAATCTTGATTTCATAAAATTAAGGTTTGAAGAGCTTAAAAAACTGTCCACTCATGAATCTTTTTTAGAATTGGTTGAAAGGTGGAGAGACGAGTTTGGAATGCATAATGACGATAGCACTTTAGTTCTCATAGAAGATGTTTCTAATTCAGAATTTGCAGTTGTGTATCAAGACAATTTAACGGATTTGTGTGCAGCACAGACTAGTAGTAAAACGCAGCAGACGTCTCAATCAATTTCGCAAGAAAGGGGAGTGCTCGAAACAAAAGTAAGTTCGGATATAACTAATCGATCAGAGAAAAATTATCAAGTGCAAACTTTTGAGGAAGCTAAAAAGCAGTTCATCGTAGCAGCAGAATTAATGTTATCATTCTGTCCTGATAATAAGCGAGTAAACAAGGGTTCTATAAGAAACTGGCTTTTTGATTCTCTTAAGCAAACAATCAAGAAATTCAAAAGGGAATGATGTCACTACCAAGTTGCGTGGACTATATCTTATCTATTGAAACTCCACAACTACTGAAAGCAAAGGAGCTTCAGGGGGGGGCAGCAGTATTGAAAAATGGAAAACCTATACGTTATGCCGGTGGTTTTTGTGTTGTTTTCCCTTATCAATTGAAGAATAATAAAAAGGTGGCAGTCCGTTGCTGGATTGCACATATCTCGGATGCAGATAAACGCTGTAAACAAATCTCAACTCAACTTAAAAAAAGCGGTCTTCCATACTTTGTAGGCTTTGAATATATACCACAAGGAATCGCAACCTCGTTGGGTGTTTTTCCGATAGTAATAATGGATTGGATAGAGGCTATCCCATTAAAAGATTACCTTAAAAATAATCTAAATGACCCACATCTGCTTGTTAAACTTGCCAACCAATTTCTTCAAATGACTAAGGATTTACACACTGCTGCCTTTTCTCATGGAGATTTGCAACACGGAAATATAATGGTTAATCCGGATGGGCTTTTATATCTGGTAGATTATGACTCAATGTTTGTTCCCGGACTTGAGGATGTTTCTGATGAGATCAAGGGCTTGTCGGGGTACCAACATCCCGGACGGAATAGGCAAGTATTTTTGAGCCCAAAATCAGACTACTTTTCTGAGTTAATTATTTACACCAGTATTTTAGCTTTAGCCAATCATCCAAGTCTATGGGATGAGTTAGAGATTGAAGATACCGAGACACTTGTATTTAGTCAGGATGATCTAGACAATCCACAGCAATCATCTATTTTTTCAAGGCTAAAAACAGATTCGTCATTGTCTGAATGTGTAGAAGCGATTGAAAGAGCTTTGAGTGAAACTAATATTGAAAAATTATTACCACTTGAAGAAGCGATTGTGTCAGCTTCAACACGAGTTGTAGAAGGACTTAAGGAAAAATGGAAAATTTGCGATATACCGGACATAAAACAAACGGCTGCAAATATTGAGGAACTAAAGTTAAAATGGAAAAAAACAAAAGAGACTTCATCTGAACCGATAGATGTAACCTCTATAACAAGAAAGTGGAAATCGTAAATTATGCCTTCAATTTCTGAAATATTAGACTCTGTTTCTGTTCCTGCTCTAATTAAAGACAAAGTTATTAGAAATGGTAATTTTGAACAGTCAAATCGTGGGGCCATTTATTATTCAGGTGGCTTTACTGTTGTATTTCCCGTTTATTCTAATGGGCATAAATGGGCGTTCCGTTGTTGGCATACTGAGATGGGAAATGTGCGTAAGCGTTTTAAAATCATCTCTGAGTATATCAACAAACTTAATTCTTCATACTTTTGCTCTTTTTACTATTGTGATTCAGGGTTAATTGTTGATGGAAAAGTTTTTCCAACTACAAGAATGGACTGGGTTAATGGTAAGACCATAAACCAATATATAATTGAGCATGCGAATAATAAGGAACTTATGCTTTCTCTGGCCAATAAGTTTCTCATGATGACTAATACTCTTCACAAACATCATATTGCCCATGGTGACCTACAACATGGCAATATCATAATAAGTGATACAGGGGATATAAAATTAGTCGATTATGATTCGTTGTTTGTACCAGGATTGGAAGGAGAGACAGATATAATAATTGGTAAAGCCGAATATCAGCATCCAAAAAGAAAACAAGTTAAGTTAACCTCAGAAAAATTAGATTATTTTTCTGAATTAGTGATATACCTATCTATATTGGCGATAGCTCATAATCCTTCAATAATTAATGAGTTTTCTATCGAAGACTCTCTTCTATTTCAGTGTAATGATTGGAAGGACTTCGAAAATAGTCGAATATTTTCCGCGCTTAAGGGTATTAGGAATGACGACATATCAGCTTTAGTGGGTATTCTTATAGAATATCTAAGAGAAGATAATATAAATAACTTACGACCCTTTGCTGATATTTGGCGAGACTTTCAGAAAGAACCAATCCTTCATAGCTTTAGATGTGGAAATGTAGATGGTATAGTTTTTCGTGGTATTGAGACATTGATTTCATGGCAAGAGGAGAACGCAAGTAAAGTTTTCATAAATTCTAAAGAAATACCATCCAATCAATGTACCCATAAAATTACTTTTACTGAAGATACAGAGATTACATTAGTACTTAAAAATGGATTACACGCTATTGAACAGAAGAAACGCATAAAAGTGATTGATGCACCGATCATACAATTCGCTATAGATAAGAAGAAGTTAAAGAATACATCCAAGGGAATTGAATCAGCTACTTTGAGTTGGTCAGTGGCTAATGCATCCTCAGTAAAATTAAAATGTGATGGTAAAATATTATCTTCAGATTCATCAAATTCCAATTTCGTTATTACACCTCAAGTAGATTCAAAATATGAATTAATTGTTATTGGTCTTGATAATCAAACCATTTTTACATCTGAGCAGAGTGTAGTGATTCGTGAACCTGCCGAAATAAGCTTTGAATCTGATAAATTATTCACCTTGCCTGATGTTCCAATAACTATCTCTTGGGATGTAAAAAGAGCAAAGAATATACGCTTAAACAGCATAAGTGTGGATAAAAAAGGTCAAGCGGTGTTTTCTCCAGATAAAGATGAGCATTATGTGTTGACTTATGAAGATGACTTTGGAATCTCTTCGGCAGACTTAACAATTAAAATGTTGCCCTTACCTTTTATTAGAAGTGTTCTTGTAGATACTCCTAACATAAGTAATGCAGTAAATATACAGTACACCGTACCTCAATTCCAAAGTAGTCTGAATTTACCAACATTAGAGAGTGCATTCGTTAGTCTTTACATACCTTATATCCCCGACTTTATGGAAAGTGGATTAAATGTAACGCTTCCCAAGATTCCGAAAGCAAAGTTCTCAGATAAAATATCTCGTTTTATAAAAACTATTTTCCGTTAAATACCTAAGTATATGGCTAATAAAAAATACAATAATAATAAGTCCACATCTACTACTAATACAGAATATGATAACACTATACTTGAAGCCAAGAGATGTGGGTGGCTTAACGAGTTCTTGTGGTCGTGTGCCGGTGTAAACAAAGCAGTACTTCGGCAGTGTCCTTCCGATTATGCAAAGTATGCCGGAATTGGTGGCACAATTCTATTCACTGCACTGATGGCATGTTTCTCTGGTGGATATGCCCTATCATATGTGTTCGGAGAATGGTGGATTGGTCTTATTTTCGGGATATTCTGGGGACTTCTTATTTTCAACCTTGATAGATTCATAGTTAATACTATGTATTCTGATGGAAAGGTTACAATTAGTTGGCAAGAATTAAAATCAGGACTTCCTCGCATCATAATGGCAATTTTCTTAGGCATTGTCATATCTTATCCCCTGGAATTAAAGATTTTTGATGATGAGATTCAAGTTAAGATTCAGGAAATGAAAAGTGATAGATTAAGGGAGTATATTGCTATAGACCAACATCGAGTTGATTCTTTAGAGAAAGTTCTTTCGGATTTACGAGAGAATCCCAATACTATCCATACCACTCAGATTAAAGGAGGAAATACGCAGTTAAATAATCTGATGCAAAGACAATCGGATTTAAAGGTCAATATTGACCATGAGAATTCCGTAATCTCTACTCTACAAGGAGAGATTCGTGTACTTACCCAGAATAATAAAGATGGTATTAATCACAATGCCATCTCTAAGAAGAGAGTTGCACTACAAGCAAGTAAGACACAAAAGAACAAATATCAAACTGAACTAAATGACGTACAAGCTGAAATGTCGGTGCTTGATCGTGATGTGCGCGAACTTCTTAATAAGCAATCAAAAGAGCGAGAATCCAATATTACAACTTTACAAACAGATATTGAAAATCTTAAGGATAAAATCAAAAATGCAGATCAGGAATATAGCAAAATCCTTGATAAGAATTTCAATGGTTTTCAGGCTCAAATGTTGGCTTTCAGTGAAATGAAGGATTCTAAATTGGAAGGAGATTTGGTTTCATCCACACAAATTGCCGCATGGTTAATTATGCTCTTATTTATTATTATAGAAACTGCTCCGACATTCTTTAAAATGATGATGGAAGATGGTCCGTATGATGATTTGCTCAGAGCTCAAGATTACAAAGCAAAAGTATTGGCCGAGAAAGCCATTTCTGATATAAACGATGCTGTAAATACAAGCGTCAAGATTTCTACAATGAAAAATCAAAAACGTTTGGAGGCGGAAGCATTGGCTAATGAGGATATTCTCAAACGTATTGCTGAAGTGCAAGCAGAGTTGTTGCAGAAATCAATTGATGCATGGCGGGAAGAAGAGTTACGAAAAATTGAAGAAAACCCAACTTCCTACGTCAAGATAGCCACCAATAACGAATCTAAGCAGTCATGAAAATCCCAGGATTATCGTTCTCGTGGAAACGCGCAGTCGGCTTGACAAAAGCCAAGCAACAGATTTCCCGGAAGACAGGAATACCTATGTCTAAGAGTGGACTCGAACGTAAGATCGGAAAAGCGATAATTAAAAGTGTTTTCGACAAATTTAAACTTTGATTTTAAAGTTCTTTGGGGTAATGTTCGTTATTCCTAAGAATAATTTCATAAAAGGATACTTAACACTCCATCTGTGTGAAATAATTTATTTTTGTGATTAATTCCCTCCATGTTAATATAAAGATGGAAATTTAATGTCGGAAGGATTATTGTACTTTATCAAATCATTAAAAACTAAATTAGTAATAAACTATAAATAAGGCTAATTTGTTGGAGATTCTGAGAACCGAGGTATTTTTTCGGGCTAAAAGATACACAAATTTTTATGGAAAACACTCAGAATCAGATGGAGAATACTCAGAAACAGAAAGAGAATACTCAGAAACAGAAAGAGAATACTCAGAAGGAGAAGAAGGTGGCCGAGCAGGTGGCCGAGATGATTGCCGATGCCGGCGTGAAACATCTATATGCCATTACCGGAGATAGCCTTAATGATCTTACAGAAGCCATTACGAATGATGGACGTGTTAAATTTGTCCACATGCGGCACGAGGAGTCAGGGGCTTTCGCGGCAAGTGCCGAGGCTCAGCTAACAGGGAAACTGGCGGCGTGCGCCGGAAGTAGCGGTCCGGGGCATGTCCACCTTATCAATGGTCTCTATGATGCGCAACGAAGCAATGCGCCTGTGCTGGCGATAGCCTCCACTTGTGCATCAGCTGTGTTTGGAACGGAATATTTCCAGGAGACGAATCCGACGTTGCTTTTCTCCAACTGTAATGTTTATAATGAGATGGCTACGACACCCACACAGGTTCCTCACATGCTTCAGGCCGCAATGCAGGAGGCTATAGGTAAAGGGGGCGTCGGTATCGTAGGGTTGCCTGCCGATGTGATAGGGCAACCTGCGGTAGATTCTTATTCATCCACAAAAGCACTTTACACTGAGAGACTCCCGGAACCTTCTGAGAAGGAGATAGCGGAGGCCGCTGAACTCATTAACCAGGCAAAGAGTGTGGCCATCTTTGCAGGCTCAGGTGTGAAAAATGCAGCAGATCTGCTTAACGAACTTTCCAAAAAAGTGAAGGCTCCCGTAGGCACTACCTACAAAAGTCAACTTGAGCTTATGGGGAAGTGTGAAAATTATGTCGGCCATATGGGATATTTGGGTATGTGGTCTGCCGAAAAAGCTATAGCATCGGCCGATGTGCTGATACTCATTGGCATGAACTTCCCATATCCCGGTTTCTTTCCAACCGACAAAAAGGTGATTCAGATCGATATCCGTGCCGAACGTCTTGGCCGCAAGTCAAAGGTGGATGTAGCCATAAGGGCAGAGGCAGGACTGTTTCTATCAGCTTTGATGCCAAAGCTGGAGGAAAAGAAAGACTCTTCATTCCTTGACAAGGCACTCTCTGATTATGCGGCGATAAAAGATAAATTTTCCGAACCAGTAAAGAATCCCGGTCAGAAAGGTGCTATTCGACCGGAATACATGCTCAGTCTTCTTGATGAGATGGCAGATGAGAATGCGGTGTTTACAGTTGACACGGGGATGAATAATGTGTGGACGTCCCATTATCTCACGGCTAAGGGTGATCGGCGGATGATCGGTTCTTTCACCCATGGCTCCATGGCAAATGCCATGCCTATGGCAATTGGGGCGAAATTCGCATGTCCGGACCGGCAGGTGATAGCTATATGTGGCGATGGAGGCTTTGCTATGCTGATGGGAGAGTTGCTCACCATCATTCAGTATCATTTGCCTGTCAAATTGCTGGTTGCGGACAATCGCAGTCTTGCATTTGTGAAATGGGAGATGGAGATGGCAGGTCTTGAACCCAATGAGACGAATCTGGTGAATCCCGATTTCGGAAAGATGGGAGAGGCAATCGGTTTCTATGCGGAGACGGTAGATGATCCGGCACAGCTAAAGGATGCGATGAAGCGCTGGCTTGCCACCGATGGTCCGGCATTGCTTTCAGTGATGACGGATAAAGATGCAGCTTCGTTCAGCTTTTCCGAAAAACTTATGGCCTCGGCTAAGCCTGGTAATCCTCTCAGTAACTTTGCACCACTCGGATATTAACAAATACGGTGTGTCAAAATTTTGACACACCGTATTCTTATTATGAAAAATTATCTGTTTATTCTGATTAGAACCAGCGGGTGTAGGCGAAGTCCATACGGTGGGGGAGCTCTACGTTCTTAGGATAGAGACGGAGGGCTGACTTGAAGATGCCGGGGCTCTTGAGCTTGTAGTTGAGCTCGTAGGTATATACGCTGCCTTCTCGGTTCACTACCTTGAGATCCTCACGGCCGGCGAACTTGGTTTCACCATCCTCCTCTTTGTAAACCACGAGTTCTACACCGAGTGAGTCGCCGAGACCCTTGGTG
>CAMWIH010000128.1 GCA_947174305.1 uncultured Porphyromonadaceae bacterium
TTATCCGAGCCGCCTTTTGCATATCCCTATCCTTATAACATTGTTGCTATCCGGTCTTCAAGTGCTTTGCGGATGAATGCATTGATAGTAAGGCCGGTGCGCTTAGCAAGCAATGCAATTCTGGATTGTATATCGGGAGTTAGTTCCAGATTAATTGAATCGGAATAACTTTTTTTAGGTTCTATTCCTTCCTCCTCACATAAAATAAGGTAATCTTCTACGGCTTCATGAAAAGCCTGTGTTAATCCCTTAACACTCTCTCCTTCAAAATTTACAAGAGCGTTTATTCCCTCGATTTTTCCAAAGAAAACACCATCAGGTTCGCTAAATTCCACAGAGCCGATAAAACCTTTGTAATGTAATGTATTCATATCAATCCTTCGTCTTTTAAATCATTTAACAATTGCTTTAATGCATATTCTTTAATGGTGTTTTCAGGATGAGGTTTATGAAGCATTATCGGTTTTCGGTTGTTGCATATAAATATCACCCGGGAACCGGAAGTCTTTCCTTTATTCCGCAGGGTATATCCAAGTATTTTAAGCAACCGTTTTACTTCTTCCCAAGAAAAGTCTTTAGGAAGAGATTTAAAACGTTCAATCAGTTTCTCTTTGGAACCCATGCGTCCTTAGGATAAGCTCATGTCAAACTCTTATTTTGCAGGAGCGGGAGCGGGAGCAGGAGTGGCGGGGGCATTAACCGGAGCGGGAGCGGCAGTGGTAGCTGCGGGAGCCGTGGGCTGGATGCTTGAGCTTGTGATTGGAGTCTTGACTGTGAAAGCGGCACAGATGCTGAGCACACAGATGAAGATTGCAAGGCTCCAGGTTGCCTTTTCCACAAAATCGGTTGTCTTGCGGTAGCCGAGGTATTGGTTACCTCCTGAATAGTCGGATGCGAGACCGCCTCCTTTTGATTTCTGAATCAAGACCACGCCGATGAGAAGAAGGCTGGCCAAAACGATAAGAATGCTGATAAAGATATACATATCTTGATTAATTATTTAATTATCAAATATAAATCATATAAATAGCCTCCCATTCTCTATCTCTTTGCCGGCGATTTTCAGCCGATTGAAAGGGAAGGAAAATGGAGGTCACTGTTTCTGCGACTTTGATTGATTAAGAATCAATTTCTTAAGAAACCGTATTTGGTCTGCAAAGTAAATACTTTTTTTCGGATTTTTCAAACTTAAATCGGTAATTATTTCAAGAGCCTTGCTATAATTGCCATTTTTTATCATTGCGCGCGCCAGAGATTCCGACAATTGAGGTGTTTCCTTCGGTTTCTCGGGAGCAAGGAATGAACTCAGCATTGCGGCGGTTTCATCCTCCTGTTCCGTTATGGAGCCGTCGGTAAACAGTGGGTCGCTTTCGATTGCCGAGAGGTCGTAATCGGCCGGTGGTAGGGGCACGAGTTCCTCGACATTCATCACCTCCTTGGAATGTGATGCCTTGGGGTCGCCATATTTGTCGAGGAAAGAATCTATGGTGTCGGAGGTGGAGAGGTCCGGTTTCATCATATCGGGATAAAATTCGGAAAACTCCGTTGGGTCAATGCCGAGAATCTCGCGCAGGGCGGTTGGATCGCCGACAAGGACGGCAATCCTCCGGGCGAGACGCAATCGCTCCTCTCCCGAGGCCTCGGGCAATGCCTCTATGTCGGGTATTACATAATAAGGATATTCCATAAGATCACCAGTTTCCGAGTGTGGAGTTGAAAATAAGGGTGGCTAATTCTTCCGATATCTGCTGACAGAGTTCATCCTGCACATCGGTCAGCATCAGCGAAGATGAGAACTGACGATAGGCCGAGAAGGTCTGATCCACATTATTGGCCGAATTTTGGTTGTCGGTATATTTCACGCGCACCGATATTGTGAGTCGTGTTTCTGTTGCGTAAGCATCCGTGCCCACTGCCTGAGGGGAGAGGGAATAGCCTGTGATCTCGCCTGATAAGGTGATGTCGGCATTATTCGGATTGTCGATCACCTGAAGCTTGGTCTGGCGTGTGACGTAGTTTAGGATTTCATTTTCAAAAGTCTGTTGCAACGGAGGATAGACCAGCGAGGCCCGGATAGGGAAATCCGAAACATAGATGGTCTTATACACGTCATAGTTCAGGATGGAACCGTTGAATGTGAACACCGGCTTGCATCCCGTGAGCAACAGAAGGGGGGCGAGGAGTATGAAAAGGAGCAGTTTAAGTTTCATTGTCAGGCGTCGAGATCAAACTCGCTTATTTTGCGGTAAATGGTACGTAAGGATATCCCCAACTCCTCTGCGGCGGCTTTCTTGTTACCCTTGTTCCTTTCAAGGGCACTCCTTATGGCCTCTTTCTCTGTTGCGTCAACAGATTGGGAGAGAGGGGTATCGGGTGGTGCCGGAGCTGAGAAATCATCGGTAGGGAGGATGTCTTCGGGGGGGAGCTTCATCAAGGCGTTGAAACGCTTCCCTTTCTCGGCGTGATCCCCTTTGAAGAAAGGATCTTCGTTGTCACGCCCCTTCCCTGCGGCATTGAACGCGGCCCTGAGTTCGGCAATCTCGCCTTTGAGGGAGAATATCATCTTCCAGAGCATCTCGCGCTCCTGCTCATATCCCTGGTAAGGGTTCTTAGATGTTGCGGGGGTGGAGAGTCCGGAATGATCGATAGGGAGCGCCTCCAGCATCTTGTCGCGCGAAATCTGCTCGCCGGCATCGAATAGGGCCAGTTGCTCCACTATATTCTTCAACTGGCGCACATTCCCCGGCCAGCGGTAAAGGCGCATCGCCTTGATGGCATCCTCAGAGAAGGAGATGGGGGCCGTCATGTATCTTTCGGCGAAATCGGAGGCGAACTTGCGGGCGAGAAGCTGAATATCGTCGCCGCGGTCGTGGAGGTTGGGCACTTCAATCCTCACCGTGGAGAGCCGGTAATAGAGGTCTTCACGAAATTTCCCTTGCTTCACAGCCTGAAGGAGGTCAACATTGGTGGCTGCGACGATGCGTATGTTGGTTTTCTGCACCACCGATGAACCGACCTTCAGAAATTCTCCCGTTTCGAGCACCCGGAGCAGACGAGCCTGTGTGGTGAGCGGAAGTTCGGCCACTTCATCAAGAAAAACGGTTCCGCCGTCGGCTTCCTCGAAATATCCTTTTCGGGCGGCAATGGCCCCTGTGAAAGAACCCTTTTCATGGCCGAAAAGCTCACTGTCGATGGTTCCTTCCGGGATAGCTCCGCAGTTGACCGCTATATATTTCTTATGTTTACGCGCACCATATTGATGGATGATCTTCGGGAAAAATTCCTTGCCCGACCCGCTTTCGCCCGTGACGAGCACCGACAAGTCGATTGGGGCCACGCGAATGGCGCGGCTGATGGCATTCAGTAGGGCAGGTGCGTTGCCGATGATGGAGAAACGCTGTTTGGCTTGTTTTACTTCTGCTGAGAGCTCAGGCATTTTCAGAAAATCTTTTCAATCAGACTGCGAATATAACGAAATTATTCCATTCTACCAACATCCTGACCCCGCAAGAGCGGCCATTGATGGAAATTTACGGTTGCAAACGAATGAAACTGAGGATGGATAATGAAAAGCGGCCGATATGCCTTTTCCGGCACATCGGTCGCTTCAGTTAGGATTGGGCCGGAGAGTTCGCTCCGTGTGTAGCCTGTGTTTATTTCACCACGATTTTCTTGATCTTCTCGCCCTGACGGATGATGTAGATGCCCGGTTGGAGAGAGTCGGCGGAATTGGTCGCCTTCAGGCCGGAAAGGGTGTATATCTCCGCATCCGCATCGGTGATAGCCTCAACTGCATTGATGCCCGAAAGCTCCTTCTCCTGAATATCGTAGAAATATTTCCAGGGGAGAGCTTTCTCATAGCTCTTGCCGCAGTCGATTGGAACGAACAATGTAGCCTCATCATAGACGGTCGGCGTAAATATATCTTTAGGAGCCTCAATTGGGGTAGTAGCCATGCAGGTCACTTCCTTTATGTTGTTACAATCTCCCCATGCTTCGGTTCCAATTTCAGTTATGGAGCTTGGAATCTCGACCGAAGTAAGCCCGGAGCATTTGTAGAATACATATTCACCAAGCTCTTCCACTGATTCAGGAATCTCGAATGACCCTTCTACACTCGTTGGAACATAAAACAGCTTATCTTTCCTGCGAGAATATACGATGCCGTCTTCTATGGTTGAGTCATGTGTGTCATAAGCAATAGCTCTTACAGAAGAATCAAAAGGATTCTCAATCTGATCCGGATAAGCAGCTTTGATTAAAGAAGTATTTCCAAAAGCATTTTTTCCTATCTCAGTCACACGATTGGGGATGGTGATGTCCTTAAAACTGGAACATCCCTGGAACGCACTTTCTCCGATTTTAGTTACTAAGTTGGGGATTTCTACTGAAGTCAGTCTGCTGCATCCCATGAAAGTGTAGGTGCCGATCGAAGTGACGGATTCAGGGATATTAATGGAAGTCAGTCTGCTGCATCCCATGAAAGTGTAGGTGCCGATCGAAGTGACGGATTCAGGGATATTAATGGAAGTAAGCCCGGAGCATCTTAAAAAGGCTCCGTTGCCAATTTTAGTAGTGGATTCTGGCACAATAAATTCTCCTTTAAGGTCTATAGGAGCAAAGTATATTGCTTTTTTATCACCCCCATAAATCCAACCATTCTCGATGATTGATTCACTGGGGTTATACTTAAGTACAAACCCATCATAAAATGGGTTACTCTGATACTCCTCGTCACCGTAATTAAAGATATAGAGGTCAGTCGGATATGCCGATTTTTTCAAATTCGAGCATCCCTCAAATGCGTTTATACCGACTCTCTGGACTGATTGGGGAATGATTACAGAGGTCAGCCCGGAGCATTCACTAAAAGCCAGAAAGCTGATTTGATATACTGACTTGCCAATTTTGACCGAAGTTAGGCCGGAGCATCCCCTGAAAGCAGCGGTTCCGATCGAGGTGACCGAATCAGGGATCTCAATGGATTCCAGCCAGTGGCAGCGGTAGAAGGCATAATCGTAGATCAACTCCAAGGAAGATGATGGGAGACTTACCTTGCTCAGGTATTCGCATTGCGCAAATGCCGCTTCATTGATCCATTGTACACTGTTTGGAATAGAAACAGATGTGATTTCGTTATCTAAAAAAGAGGCATCGCCAATCCCAACGAGGGTAAATTTATTACCACCATCCATAGGATTTGCAGGTAGATATAAAATACCTTCCACCTGATTCCCCGGTCTGCCACCAACGGGGATTCCATACCCAATCTCCCACACTCTTCCTCCTTTTGTATAACAGGTCTTTTCCTCCTCGTCGAGTACGGTGTAAGTGATCGTCTGTCCTTCGTAAGTGTATTCGAAGTCGCGGGCGAATGTCGGGAGCATAGCCATCAGTCCCAACAATGATAAGATAAATTTTTTCATTTGTCAGTTATTTTAAGTTGGTTGATTTGTGTGCCATTTTGGTAAGATGAGTATGGAATACGCATAGGAAGTCTTCTGCATATTCAGCTCCTAAGCTCTGAATCTCTGCGGGTAAGGTCTCCATATCAACACGTCCCTGTTTAACGCATGCATCAGTGAGACCCAATAGTTTCAAAGCCTTTAATGACTCTAAAGGACCGGTGTGGATATAGACCTTCTTCACTGGCCTGAGTCCATGTTTGTAGCCGGAGTTAAGGCAGAAATCATAGATGCATGTGTCTCCGAAGCCGTATACTTTAAGGGAATTCACATAATCTACGTACGTGTCAAAATCTGAGTAATCCAGGGGATTCACTTTCTCATCTTTGTACTTGTCCCAAACATTATTTATCACTACATTTGAGAGTCGTCGTTGGTGGGAACCTTTCTTGTATTTAGGCACATCCGGTCCGATGGCGCTCGGCAACCGTTTTGGGGATCCTCCTGGGTAGCCCGTGATGCAATCAAGAAGCGTGGTGAAGCGGGCATTGTCATTGAATAATCTCTTTTTTCGATGCTTAACATACCAATCCACCATTTCCTTCAAGTTATTGAAATCCATGTTGGCAGGAAGGGGTAGCAACGAGCAATCGCTCTTTTTCGCTGTACAGTCCATAGCTGCTTTCGGTGCCGTATGCAGCTCTCATTCACGGCATTATTGGAATTAAAAAGAAAGCGCGAGAGCTAAACTATTTGCTCGTTCAGCTTTCTGAGGCCCTGGAACTGCCCATCACTGTAGAACGAGCAAACATGCAGAAGCCTCACGCTGATATATGTGCAAATACACCAACTGCGGACGCTCACGCGCCTACCGTTGGCTGAAGATACATATATCCACAAGGCATCTACTGCTGCTGCATCCTTGACAGTGATTGAAATTTTCCAGGTTTCAGAAAGCCAAGAAAGAGCGTCAAGTAAACGCTTCCAAAAATGTCTGCCGACCCACCCACATCACCCACGACCGGGCTTCCGCAGTGCAGTCTGCATTGGCAAAGTTAAAAAATTTATTTCGGTTGTGCAATACTAAACTTTGAGAAAAATATATTGATGAAAAATTTTGAGCTTATTTGCAAAAACGGTTAAAAAGTGTATCCTCTGATAGCTGGAAATGTTTGAAAAGTGTAGTTTTTGAGGGTCAAAAACGTTTGAAAAGTGTAGTTTTTATTTGCAAAAAACGTTTGAAAAGTGTAATTTTGCAATTGAAGCAGATTAGATATCAAGGTATTATGCTATATAGAAAGATTGAGAATAAAATTGCTCGCTATCTAAGAGGCAAGCAGGATAGGGTTATGGTGGTGAGCGGAGCTCGGCAGATTGGAAAATCCTATATAATTCGTTACATAGGTAAAAAGCTATTTGCGAATTATGTAGAACTCAATCTCATTGATAATGCCGAAATGCGCAAGGCGTTTGGATCAGTAGAAAATCTGAACGACTTTCATCTCGTGTTGAGTGCTTTTGCCGGAGAACGGTTAGGGAACAGAGAGGATACGCTAATCTTTATTGATGAAATTCAAGAGTGTCCCAACCTTTTGACGATGTTGAAATTCCTTAAGCAGGAAGACAGATATTGTTACATAGCAAGCGGATCTTTATTAGGTGTCACCTTGAAGCATACCCATTCCATACCGGTTGGATCAATAGAGATTGAAAATATGTGGCCATTGGATTTTGAGGAATTTCTTATTGCAAATGATTTCAGTGGGGAGGCATTGGATTATTTAAGGGAATGTTTTCATAAACTGGAAAGTCCTAAGCCGGAGATTAACAGCAGGGTCATGGATCTTTTCAGACGTTACCTTTTGGTGGGAGGCATGCCGGCGGCAGTGAATGAATTCATAGATACTCATAATCTTGTAAAGGTGCGGTCGGTGCAGAGGGATATCCATAGCCTGTATGAAGCCGATGCATCCAAATATGATTTGAAACACAAATTGAAAATCAGGCGCATTTATAACCTCATACCATCAAATATGGAGTCTAAGAAAAAACGTCTGGTATATAAGGATATTGAGGAAAAGAAAGGGAAGAGAAGCGACGACTACGAAGAGGAGGTGGAATACCTGATTTCTTCCGGTGTGGCATTGGAAGTAAAGGCAATATCCAATCCAAAGTTCCCGTTGATTGAGACTGAGCAAAAGAATCTTATAAAGCTTTATCTCAATGATGTGGGGTTGCTGTCAGGGATACTTTATAATATGAACCCGGCCCCGATCCTAAAAGATGAGGCAAGCATTAATCTGGGTTCCTTATATGAGTGTGTGGTGGCTACCGAATTGGCGGCGCATGGGCATAAATTATTCTATTACGATAATCGCAAGAATGGTGAAGTGGATTATCTGATTGATGATTATAGTTCACTTCATGTGGTTCCTTTGGAAGTGAAATCGGGTAAAGACTATAGGATTCATAGCGCTCTCTCCCGATTTGTAGCTACACCTGACTATCATATAGAACGAGGATATGTGTTGTCAAATTCCGGTGAGATAACACTTAAAGGGGCTATTGCATATATCCCGGTTTATATGTCAATGTTTTTTGATGCGTCCGGTGGGGAAGATGAGATAATCCCTATCTAAAGGGAAATAAATGAAAGAGACTCAAAACGTTTACTTATTATGATACAGCAATTTCTTACAGAATATAATCTTGAGGGGTTGGCGATAGGGCTGGCCACGTTCTTGATAATCGGAATCTTTCATCCCTTAGTGATAAAGGGGGAATATTATATGGGGCAGAAATGCAACTGGCTCTTCCTTTTGGGAGGAATAGCCACCCTGATATTGTCGCTATGCACCTCCGGCACGCTATCCATATTATTGGGAGTCACCTCCTTCTCCTGTTTCTGGTCCATCCTGGAGGTAAAGGAGCAGCGCGAACGGGTGCGGAAAGGATGGTTTCCGGGGAATCCTAAAAGGAAAAAGGAGTGATGCGGAAGCTCGGAGGCTCCCGGCCGGGGTCCGGCTGACATTATTGCGGAAGCTC
>CAMWIH010000129.1 GCA_947174305.1 uncultured Porphyromonadaceae bacterium
AATACATTATAAATCACCATAGTAACATTATATTGAGAATTGCAAGAGATTAATAATTTTTTTTTTAGGTAAATTCTTTATTATTTTGTATTCTGAAAGGGATGCGGAAGTCATAACTCCTTCCGTGTCTTTACTGGCAATCGGACTAACTCACCGAAAGCTACTCAAAAACTCAAACTCAAACCACAAATCTGAGAATGGACAATGATTTCAAACTAAAATGGAGCAAATGTCTTGAGCTCATTAAAGCCAATATAGGCGACGAGCGATTTGATGTTTGGTTCAGTGAGACTACCCCCGAATCATTTTCGGATGATACGATAGACCTTCGTGTGCCGTCGCAGTTCTATGTGGAGATATATGAACGTGACTTTATAAATCTTATCCGTGCGGCATTGCGCCACGTCTTTGGCCGGGAGATTAATATTGCATATCAGTTTTCTGTAATTGCAAACGATAAGAAATCGGATGTAAAGATGGAAGGCCCGGCTCATGCAAAAATACTGAAGAACAAATTGGTGCAATCATACGAAAATGCACCTATTCAAAACCGGACTCCCAATTTTGATCCACAACTTGTTTCGAGCCTTACTTTTGAAAATTATTGTGTGGGAGAGAGCAATCGCCTTCCGGTCACAATTGCAGAATTTATTGCCAATAATCCCGGTCAGGCAGAGTTTAACCCATTCTTCCTATATGGCAATGTAGGAGTTGGGAAAACACATCTTGCCCAAGCCATCGGAATTAGGATAAAGGAGAAGAACCCTAATGCAAAGGTGCTTTATGTCCCTGTCAAGCAATTTCAGACTCTTTATGCAAATGCAACCATAAAGAAGGAGATTCCGGCATTTATCAACTGGTTTCAGCAGATGGATGTTCTTCTTTTTGATGATTTGCAGGAGCTGGCGCATAAACCGGGCACTGCCGAAGCATTATTCCCGATTTTTAATCATCTGCAACAGAATAAGAAGAATCTGATCTTCACGTGCGATCGCCCCCCAATGGAGCTTGACGGCATTGCTGACCGATTGATCGACCGCTTCAAATGGGGTGTTACGGAGCGTCTTCCAAACCCTGACTATGAATTGAGAAAGAAGATTCTGGCCTTTAAAGCGAAGAAAAACGGTTTGGATCTTCCCGAAGAGGTGACAGATATCATTGCGTCCTCCGTGAATGGATCTGTAAGGGAAATGGAGCAGATTGTGATGCGAATGCTCACCAGGTCAATTGTGAAGAATGTGCCTATTACAATTGAGCTTGCCAGGGAGGCGATGGTTGACGTGATAAAGAAACCGGAGAAAAAAACAATCAATTTTGATATGATTGTTGAAACAACCGCCGAACATTTCAATCTAAGCCCGGATGCCATATTCTCAAGAAGCCGACTTCGCGATATTGCTGATGCACGCCAGGTGATAATGTATCTTACTCATAAACATACAAGGTTGTCATCACCTGCAATAGGACATAAGCTTAATCGCAAACATGCAACCGTTCTGCATGGCATCAATTCAATTAAAGACAGGCTTAGCTATAGTAAAGAGCTTTATGAATTGATAAATTCAATTGAAACGGATCTTCTTTAAGTTAATAAATATGTGCGACTCCATGCCGGAATAAAACGGTATGGAGTCATTTTTTATAATTTTATGAGAATATACTGATACACTTGCTATAATTATCACAGAACAGCCTAAGAATATTTGGTTAATTTTTGAGTTATTTGTAATTTTGCATTTATTCTCCATAAGAGGAAAAAAGTTGTAAAAGATTCTCGTAATGAAAACTAACGTAGCAGTATTTTTCGGAGGACGCTCCGTTGAACATGAGATTTCGGTCATCTCAGCCCTTCAGGCCATAAATGCCTTTAATAAAGAGAAATATAATATTATTCCAATATATATTTCGAAACAGGGAAGATGGTACACCGGAGATAATCTGCTGAACATAAGAAACTATCGCGACATGAATAAGCTTACTCAGGAAGCTGAGGAAGTTTTCATGCGTCCTGAATATGGTGACTATAACCTGTATAAAGTCAATATGGGTAGGTTTTCAAAAAAGAATCCTATTGTTGCGGAACTTCATGCGGTGATTCCTGTTCTTCACGGAACAAACGGTGAGGACGGAATATTCGAGGGTGTTCTGGAAACAATCGGAATCCCTTTCGCGGGTTGCAACACACTCTCAAGTGCCAACGGCATGGATAAGATCACGATGAAGATGATTTTGCGCGAGTGTGGCATACCCGTTGTTGACTATGTATGGTTCACTGATCGCGAATGGATTGCCGATAAGGAAGCCGTGATAAACAGGATTGAGGATAAGCTCTCTTATCCTGTAATCGTAAAGCCCGCTAACCTTGGATCAAGTGTCGGAATTGGGAAAGCTTCTAACAAAGAGGAGCTAATCGACAGAATAAACACTGCTGAAAAGTTCTCACAAAGGATTATTGTGGAGCACATGATTGAGAGATTGAAGGAGATAAACTGCTCCGTTCTTGGAGAAGCCGACGACCATATCTCCTCAGTTTGCGAGGAGCCAATCAAGACGGGTGATTTCCTCTCTTACGAGGACAAGTATATGGGAGGACATAAGGGTGCAACCGGAATGCAAGCAAGCGATAAACGCATTCCAGCTGACCTTCCGGATGAAATGAGCAAACGCATTCAGCATCTCGCCGGTGAAACATTCCGTGTCCTGTCATGCCACGGAGTGAGTCGTATCGACGTGATGATTGATGAAAAAGACAATTCAATATATGTAAATGAGATTAACACCATACCTGGATCATTATCTTTCTATCTTTGGGAGGCCAGCGGAATCTCATTCGAGCAACTCATGGACCGTTTGGTTTCTCTTGCACTTAAACGCAAAAGAGATACGGATCGTAAAACATTTACATACGATCAGAACATTTTCGCTCTCGGAGGCGGTGTGAAAGGAGCCAAAGGAGTAAAAGGTGGTAAATTCTGATCCCTTTTAATTTTAACACGATTATGAAAAATTTTAAAGAATATAGCAAACAGCTTAGTCTTTCCGACATCAACAAAGAGATGCTGGAAGTATGGGATGCCCATTCCCTTTTTGAATCCAGTATGAAAGAGAGGGAGGGATGCCCCACATTTGTATTTTATGAGGGTCCTCCGAGTGCCAATGGCATGCCCGGTATTCACCACGTGATGGGGCGCACGATCAAGGATATCTTCTGCCGTTATAAGACAATGAAGGGTTTCCATGTAAAGAGGAAAGCCGGATGGGATACTCACGGCCTTCCGGTTGAGCTCGGAGTTGAAAAAAGTCTTGGAATCACCAAGGAGGATATCGGTAAGAAAATTTCTGTAGATGATTATAACGCCGCATGTCGCCGTGAGGTGATGAAATATACCAAGGAATGGACCGACCTTACACATAAAATGGGGTATTGGGTTGATCTCGAACATCCCTACATCACATACGATAATAAATACATTGAGTCTGTGTGGTGGCTATTAGGTGAACTTTACAAGAAAGGATACCTTTATAAGGGCTATACCATCCAACCTTATTCTCCGGCAGCCGGCACCGGCCTAAGCTCTCACGAGCTTAACCAGCCCGGATGTTACCGCGATGTGAAGGATCTCACTGCAACAGCATTGTTTTCCATAAAAGATCCAAAAGAGGAGATGACGGGCTGGGGAACTCCTTGCTTTATGGCGTGGACTACTACTCCCTGGACACTTCCCTCCAATACTGCACTTTGCGTAGGTCCTACATTTGATTATGTTGCAATCAGGACTTATAACCCATATACTGCAGAAAAAATCACTGTAATAATGGCCGAGGTGCTGGTGCCTGCTTATTTCAAGAAAGAGGGTGCAAACCTGTCCCTTGATGAATACAAACATGGTGATAAGATTATTCCTTATCAGATTGTTGGGAAATGGAAAGGTTCGGAACTTGTCGGCATGAAATATGCGCAACTAATGCCTTGGGTTAAACCAACTGAGAAACTTACAGACTTCGCTCCGGATTATGTCAAGATATATGCTCAAAATCACCCGGAAAAAATTTTCTCCGTTGGATCAGATAGATTTGTGGAGCTTGAATCAGAAGCCTTCAGGGTCATTCCAGGTGATTATGTCACCACCGACGATGGTACGGGAATAGTGCACATTGCTCCGACATTCGGTGCCGACGATGCCAAGGTTGCCAAGGCCGCCGGCATTCCATCCCTCTTTATGGTGAATAGAAAAGGGGAGACGCGTCCGATGGTTGACCTCACGGGCAAATTCTATCTCATATCAGAATTGGCAGAGGAATTTGTTAAAGATTGCGTTGAAGTGGATCTTTACAGCCAGTATCAGGGTGAATTTGTAAAGAATGCCTACGATCCTCAGTTCTCACCCGGTGGTAAATATGATGAGGAGGCTGCAAATAAGGCTGAAGATCTCAATGTTCGCCTCTGCATGGCCATGAAACAGGATGGTCGTGCCTTCCGAATGGAAAAACATGTCCATAACTATCCCCATTGCTGGCGTACGGATAAACCTGTGCTTTATTATCCCCTTGATAGCTGGTTCATCAGGACGCCGCAGGCACGCGAACGTCTCATCGAACTTAACAACACCATCCAGTGGAAACCGGCCTCCACAGGGTCCGGAAGATTCGGGAAATGGCTTGAGAATGTTCAGGACTGGAATCTTTCAAGAAGTCGTTACTGGGGAACTCCACTTCCTATCTGGCGTACGGAAGATGGTAAAGAGGAGATATGCATAAGCTCATATAGTGAATTATCCGATAAAATTGATGATGCTGTTAAAGCCGGAGTGATGAAGAGCAATCCTTTGAAGGATAAAGGATTTGTTCCAGGTGATAACAGTCAGGAAAACTATGATAAGATAGATCTCCACCGTCCTTACGTTGATGATATTATTTTGGTTTCCGACAGCGGTAAACCTATGAAGCGTGAAACAGACCTCATCGACGTATGGTTTGATTCAGGCGCGATGCCGTATGCTCAGATTCATTATCCATTTGAGAATAAGGAGTTGCTCGACTCAAAGGAGGTGTATCCTGCCGATTTTATTGCCGAAGGTGTTGACCAGACTCGCGGATGGTTCTTTACTCTTCACGCAATTGCCGGTATGATTTTTGATTCGGTTGCTTACAAGACAGTGATATCCAATGGTCTGGTACTTGACAAGTTTGGCAACAAGATGTCGAAGAGGCTCGGCAATGCTGTTGACCCATTCAACAACATAGAGAAGTTCGGTTCTGATGCAGTGCGTTGGTACATGATTTCAAACTCCTCTCCATGGGATAACCTTAAATATGACGAGGAGGGAGTGAAGGAGGTTTCCAAGAAGCTTTTTGCCACACTCTACAACACATATAAATTCTTTGCATTGTATGCCAATGTGGATGGATTCACCGGCACTGAACCTCAGCTTCCCTCTGAGAAACGTCCCGAGATAGATCGTTGGATTCTTTCGCTCCTGAATTCACTGGTTGCTGAAGTTACGGCCGACCTGGATGAATATGAACCAACAAAAGCCGCACGTGCCATAGAGGAGTTTGTAAACGACAACCTCAGTAACTGGTATGTTCGTCTTAACCGACGTCGGTTCTGGGCAGGAGAGATGAATGATGACAAGCTCTCGGCTTATCAGACCCTTTATACCTGCCTAAAGACCGTTGCTCTCCTGATAGCACCTTTTGCGCCCTTCTATGCCGACCGACTATATTCTGATTTAGTGGCTCCGACAGAAGAGAAGGAGGGATACGCATCTGTGCATCTTGCCGATTTCCCGGTTTCTGATCAGGCTTTGATCAATAAGAAACTTGAAAACAGAATGAAGCTTGCCCAGATTGTTACATCCAATGTGCTTGGATTGCGTAGGAAAGTGAATCTTAAGGTCCGCCAGCCACTTCAGACCCTCCTGATTCCTGTTATCGACGAAAATCAGAAAGAGGATATGACCAAGATTCAGGATATCATTCTGGATGAGGTTAATGTCAAGGAAATAAAGTTGGTTGATAATGAAGAGAGCGGTCTGGTGAAACGAGTGAAGGCTGATTTCAAGAAACTTGGTCCAAAATATGGAAAGGTGATGAAGGATCTTGGGAAAGCCATTGCCGGGATGTCGCAGAAAGATATTGCTGAACTCGAAAAGCATGGCTCTTTCACTTTTGAGACAATTGCCGGTAATCCCGTGGTAACGACTGAGGATGTTGAGATAATTCCGGAAGATGTTCCCGGCTGGCTGGTTGCAAACGATGGTAACGTGACAGTTGCGCTTGATGTAACCGTGACACCTGAGCTGAAGAATGAAGGTATGGCGCGTGACCTCATCAACCGTATCCAGAACATCAGAAAAGCTTCCGACTTCGAGATAACGGATAAGGTTTCAGTTGAACTCACTCCGACCGAGAGTGTGAAGGAAGCCCTTGAACAATTCGAGGAATATATCGCGGCGCAGGTGCTTGCAGATGATATCCGTCTTGTTGAGCTGACACCGGGAGAAGATGTAACGGAACTTGACATTGATGGTGAAAAGATTCTTGCAAAGGTGACAAGAAAATAAATTGTCTTATGACAGATAATCGAACATTATCAGAGTGCAAAAAGCCATCCGGCCTATCGGCCGGGTGGCTTGCACTAGTTATTGTCTTGGGGGTGATAGTTGCAGATCAGGCACTGAAGATATGGGTTAAAACATCTTTCTATCTTGGCGAAGATCTTCCCGTCACCTCATGGTTTCAGATAAAATTTATTGAGAACAATGGCATGGCGTTTGGAATGGAGCTCTGGAACAAGCTTGTGCTTACATTCGGACGAATCTTTGCCGTAGGACTGTTCATCTGGTTTTTATACAAGATAAAAAATTCCACGCAGATAAGGAAAGGGTTCATTGTGAGCGTGGCCCTCATCACCGCCGGAGCCGCCGGGAATATTTTCGATTGCATCTTCTATGGAGTGATCTTCAATAACCCAATGCCTCCTGAAATAGCAACCATTTTTCCGCCCGATGGAGGATATTCCACATGGTTTGAGGGGCGTGTGGTGGATATGCTTTATTTCCCTTTCTTTGATTTTTATTGGCCTGATTGGATGCCGATTGTAGGCGGAAAATATTTTGAGTTTTTTGCATATATATTCAATTTGGCAGACTCGGCGATATGTGTTGGCGTTGCCTTATTGATTTTCTTCTATTCTAAGGATGCAACAAATGCATTTAAGGTTTTAAGTGAAAAACCGGATTCAACCGACAAAAAACCTGCTTAAGATGCTTCGTAAAATCTTAATAAGATCTCTTGGTTTCACCATATTCATCTTGGCCACAGCCTGTAACGACCGACCCGAGAATATACCGTCTGATTCCCAAATGGTAAAGGTTATGGCTGACATGGAGATGGCGCAGGCTTACATACAGTCGAAAGGATATAGAGAAAACACTGCCGAGAGCAGGGAAAGGATTCTCAATTATGTCCTTGAAAAAAATGGAATGACAAGGGAGGACTTTGATAGCACCATCTCTTGGTATGGCAAGCATATAGACAAATATGACGATCTTTACGCCAAAGTTGATAAGGAACTTGCCCGTCGGGAATCCAAGATTTCCGGCAATAGTGCCGAGATGCTTTCCAATGACCTTTGGCCTTATTCAAGATATCTTGTGATTTATTCAAAGTCATCGGCAGATAATTTCTCTTTTAGTATTCCGGGATCTGACTTGGAGAAGGGTGACAGATTATCGTGGAAGTTTCGCTTGAATATGCCAACCGATGGAAGTGCTATGTTTGGAGTCAGATATACGGATGGTTCTGTAGGCTATGTTACCCAGAATTTGAGTGGTAATAATATCGAGGTGGCTTTGCAGACTGATTCTGCAAGAACGGTGAAGGATATTTTTGGCAATCTCCGGGTTAATCTGGTGCGTTCTTTTGTGGGGCTTGATAGTTTGACCCTCTCTTCAGCACCCTTCGATAGTACAGTATATTATCGCATAAGCTCAGCTAAAAGATTTTTCGGACCTATTGCCAAAAAGAGGGAAACTGAAAAGAAGGATTCCATCTTGAATTCAAAGGATACGTTAAATTCATTTCAAAAGAAAATCTAATGATGGAGACCACGCGTATTGATGGCTACCTGAGCAGGACGCTGACGGTTGATTATTTGAATGGAGAAACAAAAGAATTTAAGCTTCATATAGTTAAGCCGATATCTCCTGAAATAGAAAATCCGCAATCCGGAGTTGTGACCCGGTTGCGGATTTTTATGTCAGGCTTTGAAATCATTCCATTCAAGGCTGAGATTCCATATATTATCTTTATCGATACGCCAATCATACTGAGAGAGATTACAAACGGGCGTTACCTCTTGTCTTCACAAGATTAAGGCCGGTTGCATAAACTTTCAAAAGTTATTTATTTTGAACTTTACTCTTGAGAGCTGCTTACGCT
>CAMWIH010000130.1 GCA_947174305.1 uncultured Porphyromonadaceae bacterium
ACCGATTTGATTCTACAAATTTTTGTAATTAAAATTTATAAGTTTATTATCGTTTTGGAAAACTTTTTGGGGTAGCGATAATTTTAAATATTTGATAAATAATAGAATAAAAATATTTTTGGAAAACTTTGTGAAATTTTTAATTGCTAAAATTTGCTAAAATGTAAGTTTATGCTTTCTAAATACAGAATTATTTCCATTGGCAAAGATTGAATTACTTCTTATATTTTCGGAAACACTGATTTTTAGCGGAAGTCCCTTTATAAAGAGATAGACCTGTCTAAAGGAAAAGATCTTTAGACAGGTCAAAATGGTTTCAAAATTTAATAAATTCTCTATTTTTATTTCAGCGTCATTTCCGTTGGAGTGCACCATACTTATTT
Source organism: uncultured Porphyromonadaceae bacterium (assembly GCA_947174305.1). Taxonomy (GTDB): domain Bacteria; phylum Bacteroidota; class Bacteroidia; order Bacteroidales; family Muribaculaceae; genus Lepagella. The sequence goes on from CAMWIH010000130.1 coordinate 384, forward strand.
AGGCATCATATTCCGGAGGAATTCTCCATACTCCACCCAATCTGAGATTGGACTTTGAGCAATGCCTGACTCCATCGCAGCCTTTGCCACAGCCGGAGAAATCTTGTAAAGAAGGCGGGGATCGAAAGCTTTTGGAAGGATATAGTCGCGTCCGAAAGTAAAAGTTTCGTCAGTACCTTTATATGCCTCTTTCACACTTTCGGGCACAGGCTGCTTGGCGAGGTCCGCTATAGCATAGACCGCGGCAATCTTCATCTCCTCATTGATATCGGTTGCCCGACAGTCGAGCGCGCCACGGAAAATGTAAGGGAAACCCAACACGTTGTTAACCTGATTGGGATAATCGCTTCGGCCTGTGCAGATGATAAGGTCATCTCGAGTCTGCTTCGCAAGGTTATAATCAATCTCGGGGTTGGGATTGGCGAGTGCAAAAATCACAGGCTTTTCAGCCATGGAGAGAACCATCTCCGGTGTGAGCACGTCGGCAACACTTAATCCAAGGAATACGTCAGCCCCCTTGATGGCTTCGGCAAGGGTGTGTAAATCCTGAGATGTGGCAAACTCTGCTTTCTGTGGAGTGAGGTTGTCACGGTCTTTGCGGATAACCCCTTTGGAGTCGCACATAACGATATTCTCCTTCTTCACTCCGAGCTTGACATAAAGGGCAGTGCATCTGAAGGCGGCCGCGCCGGCGCCATTAACAACCAACTTGATATCACCGATTTTTTTACCTTGAACTTCAAGAGCATTGATGAGGGCCGCGCCAGATATGATGGCGGTGCCGTGCTGGTCATCGTGCATGATAGGAATATCACACTCGGCCTTAAGACGATCTTCAATCTTGAAACATTCGGGAGCCTTTATGTCTTCAAGGTTGATTCCTCCGAAAGTTGGGGAGATGGCTTTGACAATTTCAACCATCTTATCGGGGTCTTCCTCATTGATTTCTATATCAAATGAATCGATTCCGGCGAATACCTTAAAGAGGAGCGCTTTCCCTTCCATCACCGGTTTCCCGGCAAGTGCTCCGATATTTCCAAGGCCAAGTACGGCTGTGCCATTTGATATGACAGCCACAAGGTTTCCTTTATCAGTATATTTATATGCATCTGCCTTGTTCTCCTTTATGGCAAGGCATGGATAAGCCACACCCGGAGAATAGGCGAGTGAAAGATCTTTTTGGGTTGCATACGGTTTGGTCGGGACGACCTCAATTTTCCCGGGACGACCATCCTCATGATAGAGCAGTGCATCCTCCTGCAGATTGTTTGACATAATAAAACAGTTTTCTATCGACTATATTTTTACCTTAATTCCTGTATCGAAACATTTTCTAAACACAATCACCTTAACCGGATCTCATTCCAAACGGATTAAATGGAATTTGAAAATGTCGTGATTGATGTAAATTGAATTGCGAAATTAACTAAAACAAATTAGATAATCAAGCAAATTGCAATTTATTTTAAAGAAAAGGTTTACTTTTTCCAGAAATTTGGGGTAAAAATCAATAATATTGTAAACAATTCCAAACGACCGACAAGCATAATGAAAGCGAGCAACCATTTTGCTATGTCGGGTATGAGTGAGAAATTGCCGGAGATTCCGGTGGTATCTGTTCCTAACCCTGTATTAGAAACTGCCGAGAGGGCGCAGAAGAATCCGTCGCGCAACGGCAGCCCTATAAGGCAAAGAATCATGCCTCCAACAATAATCACTACTGCATATATAAAAAGGAAAGCAAGGGTTTTGTTCACTACAGACGGAGCTATTCCCTTTCGATTTATCGTTACAGTGGTGACGGTGCTTGGATGCATCATCTTGTAGAATTCATTTTTGAGGAATCTGAAGAGGATGATAAACCTGTCGATCTTTGCTCCGCCCGAGGTGCTGCCGGCACAGGCTCCCATGAACATCATTACTATGAGCACCAGAGTCGAGAGGGCACCCCAGTCGTCAAAATCGGGTTCGGTGATGCCTGTGGATGAAAGAATCGAAATTGCCTGGAACAAAGGGTCAATGGTGAGGTCGGCGGGTTCAAGCACCAGTCCCTCTATCGTTACATTAATGCAGAAGAGGGCATAACAGATGACGATTATCCATACATACCATCTGAAGGCGTCATTCTTCCAGATATTGAAGGTACGCTTTACGGCAAAATTATATATCAGGGCAAAATTCACACCTCCGATGAACATAAAGATTGCCATCACAATCTTGATATAATTGCTGTCAAAATGGTCGAGATTCATATCGCTTGTTGAGAATCCGCCGGTTGACATAGTGGAGAGTCCATAACAGAAAGCATCGAAAAACTCCATGTTGGAGAACGACAGAAGCACTATTAACAAAATTGTTAATACAATATAGACACCCCATAGTCCTTTTGCCGTGAAGCTGACGCGGGGGCGCAGCTTGTCATGGGTTATACCGGTGACCTCGGCATTGAACAATTGCATCCCTCCCTGATAGTTCAACATCGGGACCACAGCTAAAGTGAAGAGAATGATTCCAAGGCCTCCTACCCATTGAATCACACATCGCCATACAATTATGGAGTGGGGAATGTCTTTCAGGGAGTTGAGCACGGATGCTCCGGTGGTGGTGAAACCGCTCATGGTCTCAAAGAAGGCATCGGTTACAGAGAGATGGGTATGACAAAAGAGGAATGGAAGCATTCCGAAAAGCGACAAAATCACCCAAATCATTCCTGTGAGGAGAATTGCGTCTCGTTTACCCATATCGCGATATCTCGGCTTGAGGCTCACCATTCCGACGCCGGCTCCGGCTGTTATTCCCATACATATTAGAAACTTTAAAGCGCTGCCCTCACCATAAATGAGTCCGGTCACCATAGGGACAACCATAAATCCCGCCTCTATGATAAGAAGCAGTCCCACAACACGGAGAAGCATTGGAATATTGATATATGCTCTATGGCGAAAATATTTCATATATTCTCAATTAAACCATTATCAATCTTGAAAGAGATCCGTTTTCAATTCTCAATTAAACCATTTTTCGATCTTCTGGATTGACCCCGAGAGACAGAAAACCACCACGTAGTCTCCCTCAAAAATTTGGGTGTCGCCACTGATGAGCTTGATTTCATCGTTTCTGATAAGTGCCGCAAGGGTCATGCCGTGGGGAAGTTTCAGATTTTTGACAGGAGCTTTTGTAATCTTTGCATTATATTTTACATATATCTCCGCCACCTCGGCATCTGCCAATGCAAGGAATTTGGAATTGCTTTCATCGGCATCAAGCAATATTTTGAAAATATGGCTCGACGCAAGAAGTTTTTTATTTATGGTGCGTCCTATATTGAGGTTTTCAGCCTGCGAAAGGAACTGAAGGTTCTCCACATCCGCTATAGTTTTAGGAACGCCAAATTCCTTGGCTGACAGGCAGGTCAGGATATTGGTTTCAGAAGAATCGGTGAGGGCAAGAAAGGCATCATACTGGTAAATATTATTCTCCCTGAGAACCTCGATATCGCGACAGTCTCCAAAAACAATTTCACATTCCGGCAACCTGGTGGCCATGCGTTCACAATTATCACGGTCGTCATCAATAATCTTTATGTGATATTGGTCGTGATATAGAGTGGCGAACCTTCGGGCGATAGGTGTACCACCCATTATCAAAGCCTTTTTTACGATGCGCTTCTTCTTCCCGCACATTTCGCGGACCATCTGAATATAGGGAGGTGTGGTGATGAAATAGACTATATCATCATGGAGGATTTCGTCGTTACCATGAGGAATGATGGTCTCATTATGTCTTTTTATAGCGGCTACGTGAAAATCGTGGTGCTGCACAGGCAGATCCTTCAATTTGCAATTGATGAGTGGGGAGTCACCATGCAGCTTCACCCCGATCAGTAGCAAGCGTCCGTTGTGGAGTTCCCCCCAATAACGCGCCCAATTATGCTGGAGGGATACACTTATCTCTTCGGCGGCAAGATTTTCCGGATAAATTAGGAAATCAACCCCTAATGCCTTTAATATGGCGCCATTTTCACGGATAAGAAACTCACTGTTGTCAATACGTGCCACAGTCTTTTTAGCCCCGAGTTTTTTGGCAATTGCGCAACTGGTAATATTTTTAGTCTCGTATGGTGTTACTGCTATGTATAAATCGGCATTTGCCACTCCAACGTCCCGCATGCTGGCAAAAGAGGATGTTGAGCCGTTCCATGTCATCAGGTTATAATTTGAGTCGATCACGTCAAGACGTTCCTGATCACTGTCAATCAAGACAATATCCTGATCCTCATTTGAAAGCATTTTTGCAAGATGCGATCCCACTTCACCCGCACCGGCTATAATAATCTTCATATTTGTTTACTTTGCTGAGAGAGACGACAATTCATTAAGAATCACTTTAATGATCCCATCTGCATCAAATCCACAATCGGCTCGCAACTCTGCCACGCTTCCGTGACTCACCCATGCATCAGGAGCGCCGAGACGTAGGAGGGGGATGTGGCATTTTAACGAAGAGAAGGCTTCAAGCACAGCACTTCCAAATCCTCCATTCCTTACGCCATCCTCAACTGTCACAACAAGGTCGTATTCCTTGGCTACGCGCGTCAGAATTTCCATATCCAATGGTTTGACCCAAATCATGTCGTAAACATCAACAGCATAACCATCTTTTTCCAATCTCTTGGCCGCTTCCAATGCTTCATGGCCTACAGGTCCGAGAGAAAGAATGGCAGTTCGGGCACCTGGGGCAGTAGAGGAATACATTTTTCTACCCTTTCCAATGGGGATTTCAGCTGGTTCCGTGTCAAGAGAGTTTGACTCCGATTTTCCGCGCGGATACCTTATGGCAAAAGGAGAATTGGTGTTCTCGGCAGTCTTCATGAGATTCCGGAGAGTGGGTGCATCCATAGGAGAAGCGACAGAAATATTGGGGATGGTGCGAAGATAGGAGATATCAAACAGTCCATGATGTGTAACTCCATCTTCTCCAACAATTCCGGCACGGTCAATGCAGAAAACCACAGGGAGGCCCTGTATGGCCACATCGTGAATAATGTTATCGTAGGCACGTTGCAGAAATGAGGAATAGATAGCCACAAATGGCTTCTTTCCGGCGGCGGCAAGTCCTCCGGCAAAGGTGACGGCATGTCCTTCCGATATTCCGACATCAAATGTCCGCTTAGGGAAAGCCTCCTGCATGATAGACATTGAGGTGCCCGACGGCATTGCAGCCGTTATCCCACATATAGCCTCATTTTTCTCAGCCAGTTCAACCAATGTTTTTCCGAATACCTCTTGCCAAGCCAAGTTCCCTTTTTGAGAAATCTTCTCCCCTGTAGATGGATTGAACTTTCCGGGAGCGTGCCATGCATGCGGATTCTCTTCAGCTGAAGAGAATCCTTTACCTTTTTTTGTGGATAAATGAAGGATGCGCGGTCCTTGCATGTCCTTGATCTCGGATAGCACTTTCACCACTTTCCTCACATCATTTCCGTCGAAAGGCCCGAAATAACGGATATTAAGTCCCTCAAATATATTTTGCTGTTTGGAAATTAATGCTTTGAGGGAGTTATTGAACCTCAATACCAACCCTTTCCCCTTGTCACCGATCCAGCCATTCTTTTTAAATTTGTTGTATAGCTTCATCCTCACACGGTTATAACGGGAGGAGGTGGTGAGATCTGAAAGGTAACGATGAAGCGCACCCACGTTATCATCAATCGACATATCATTGTCGTTAAGGATGATGAGGAGGTTATTGGGGTTATTAGCGGCGTTATTGAGTCCTTCAAAAGCCAAGCCGTTGCCTATGGAGGCATCGCCGATAACAGCCACAGTCTTACGGTCGTCCTCCCCGGGGGTATTCATGTCGGCAATTGCCATTCCGAGCGCAGCCGATATGGAATTTCCGGCGTGGCCGCATACAAAGGTGTCATATTCACTTTCGGAAGGAATGGGAAAACCGCTGAGCCCATTGTATTTGCGCAGATTATGAAAATCGTTGCGCCTTCCTGTAAGAAGTTTGTGGGCGTATGCTTGATGGCCCACGTCCCAGACAACTCGATCGCGGGGCGTGTTATAAACATAATGCAATGCTACGATTATATCCACTGCACCCATGCTCGATCCGAAATGTCCCGGATTTTTGGAGAGGTTTGAAATCAGGAATTCACGGATCTCTTTGCAGAGTTCAGGAAGTTTCTCCTCGGGGAGTTTGCGCAAATCCTCAGGACTGTTTATAGATGAAAGCAAGGATTCCTTTTCTGGTGTACTCGATTTCAAGCTATCGGTTGACTCCTGTTCAATAATATCGCTCATTTAATTTTTTCCTTTTTAGAAACATCCGACGGGTTCATGAAATACTTCTTGTAGAGAGGAAGAAATATAATGATGCCGGTCATTGCCAGTATGATCAGATTAAGCAAGGTTATTCCCTTTGCTGAAAGAAATCCCCACGCCAGCCATATCCAGACCAGCGCTAAAATTCCCACTCCGATTATACGTATTACTTTCGATGTTTTCATGACAATATGCGAAGTTAATAAATTTTATTGAATAATGAAAAAGAAGTTGAGATATCGAAATAAAATCGCTAAATTTGCAATTCAAAATTAAATCGCGTAGATAATTATAATGAAAAAAAGTTACATAGGCCTTGTAATGCTTATCTTATTAGGAGCTTGTGGAGGTCATAATTCACGAGATGATGAGTCTGTAACTGAGGGTGATTCGATTTTGATTGATGAGAATACGCGTATTTCATCTGACAGCGTTGATGCAGAAAAGGATACAACGAAAATAGAGCGACCTCAATTAAGATTTTCATCTGCCGACGACTTAAAGGATTACTTGCGAAGATCGCCCGAGAGAGAGGCTTATTCCAATGGAATCATCCCCCTGATTGCTGACAAATCCCTGGAGTATGCCCAAAAGCTTGTGAACAACACCCATGACGGTTTTATCATTGTGGATAAGGGCCGAATGAAGGTGATTCTTTATGACAGGTATGGTCGCGTGAAACTATCATACGGCATGGCTTGTGCAAAGAACTACGGCACTAAACAAAAAAAGGCTGATTCACGCACTCCCGAAGGTTTTTTTACTGCCTCCGGCATATATGACAGCACTGAATGGCTCTTCACAGATGATGACGGCAAAACTTCAAAAAAGAAGGGTCAGTTTGGCCCTCGTTTCATTAGATTAAGCTGTCCGAATACTTCCCAGATCGGTATTCACGGCACGGTTGCCCCATGGTCAATCGGGCATCGTGTCAGTCATGGTTGCATACGTGTTACCAATGAGAATATCCTTGAACTGGTGAAACATGTTGAAGTCGGCATGCCGATTATTGTTGTTCCGGGCCGAAAGGATATGGAGGTTAATTATTCTGAGGATGTGGAAACTGTTTGGATTCCTTCCTCTTTTGAGGCTTCCGAACCCAAATTTAAGAAAGTGGAAAAGGAAGAGGCGACTATCTCGAATGATTCTATTGTAGGCAGGGATGTGGAGAAAGATATAATCCCGACAGAAAAGGAGATACGCACCTCAGAAAAGGACAGTATTCCTGAAGTGGAGACCACTCTGAAAAATGAACCGGTTTTATCAACCGGAATTGAGTAAAAACATTTGTCTGAAACTACTGTAAAGGTAACTGAAAAGAAAATGAGCGATTACGATAGCTATCGTCCGGAAATAACATATTCTGAAGAATTACCCCCTGCTGCTCTCCTGGATGAGAAAAAGGATGATAAAGGCAGGGTGACGGGAAGAAAAGTTAATAACGGAAAAAAGATAAATAAAAAGAAGGCGAAACGTCCGTTAGAAAAGAACGACAGTGTCCGGAAAGAGAAGGACACTGAGAAAATACCGTTTATTGATAAGATTGTAGATGCACTTACCAGCACATCTGCACGTCTTCTTTTAGGAATTTTCCTGGGTTGTTTCGCAATATATTTGGGCGTAGCCTTCTTCTCATATTTCAGCAGCTGCATTCAAGATCAATCTGCTGTAAACACTTATGCAGTTGGATCGGCTCCCGTAATTTCAAATTC
>CAMWIH010000131.1 GCA_947174305.1 uncultured Porphyromonadaceae bacterium
CACCGCATTTCTTAACGGGAACCCGGCGGCGACGTCGGGGATAATGTGACAGAAAACAACCGCCTGCTTCTTTTGCAGGCAAGGGTGAAAAGGCGGGGTAAGAGCCCACCGGCTCCGGTGGCGACATCGGAGGCCGCACATCCTGCGGGTTGCAAGGCCAAATATACCGGCAGCAAAGGATTGCTCGTCCATTGCCGGGGGGTAGGCTGCTCCAGCCGGCGGGAGACCGTCGGCGTAGATAAATGACAGACTCCGGCTATTCTTGCCGGAACATAACCCGGCTTATATCTTTTCTGCATTTCATAACGGGTTCAGATCGCTTCAACTTTTAGCTATCTGAATCCGTTATTATTTATATTGCTTTTCGGTTAGAAATTCAATTTTTAACCGCTTTGATTTTTAATTTCCATTATAACTATGAGCCAAGACACTGAAACCACACCCAAAGAGAAGAAGGAGGGATTTTTTACCCGCTGGTATAACAAGATTTATGCCTTTGTGATGTATTGTATCTCCGGAGTGTGGAACGATCCCAGAAAAACTTTTAAAGTCAGGTTTATAAAGACGGTTAACCTTTCCGTGAATTCTTTTCTCGACCGTGGATTGCAAATACGCTCCATGGCCCTCACATATTACACGGTGCTATCACTTGTGCCCGCCTTGGCTCTTTTGGTTGCCATCGGCCGTGGGTTCGGAATGAGTGATGTGATGCAAAGTGAACTATACAATATGTTCCCTTCGCAATCTAAATTTATAGCCACCTGCATGAAATTCGTTGACTCATATCTTAATGAAGCAACGCAAGGGGTGTTTGTGGGTGTAGGAATTGTGATGTTGCTATGGACAATCATATCCCTCTTATCCTATATAGAGGATGCCTTCAATACCATCTGGGACGTGAAGGAAGGGCGCACACTTTATCAGAAGCTTACGGATTATATTGCAATATGCCTTATCATCCCGATATTGATGCTTTGCTCTTCGGGAGTTTCCATATTCATGTCAACCACTATACAGGATAATATAAATCTTCCCTTCCTCTCGCAGGGGGTTAATATCATGTTGGAGACAGTGCCCTTGGTTTTGGCATGGCTTGCTTTCACATTCTCTTTCTACCTGATACCTACAACGAAAGTGAACTTCAAGTATGCCATGATTGCAGGAGCGATATCGGCGATCTGTTTCCAGATTTTGCAGATGCTCTTTGTTAACGGGCAGATTTACGTGTCTAAATATAATGCCATCTATGGTTCATTCTCTTTCCTGCCATTGATGCTTGTGTGGCTTCAATTCTCCTGGATGATTCTTTTGGCCGGATGTGTGCTCACCTACTCCCTGCAGAATGTATTCACCTTTAATTTTCTTGGTGATGTAGGACAAGTTTCCAACCGTAGCTGGCATTCCATGGCATTGATAACGATGTGCGTTATTGTCCAGAGATTCATTAAGGAGGAGAAGCCTCTTTCCAATCAGGAGATAGCCGCGAAATACAACCTTCCGGTAAGGATAGTGAACCGAGTGGCGACAAAGCTGTTAGAAGCAAAACTGATTTATATTGTAAAACTCGATGAGAGCAATACAGCCCTCTCTCCGGCGCTTCCGGTGGGAGAATTATCCTTAGGGCGCTTTTTCCGCGATTTCGACAATGTTGGAGAAAATAATATCATTCCAGAATTTGACACAATCTATGCCGGCCTATTGAAGGTGATGGAACCTATGGTCACCCAATCCTATAAGGATTATGACAATATCCTTTTAAAAGATATTCCTCTTCCTCCACCTGAAGATATTCATAAGATTTTACTTAAGGAGGAGGAAAAGGAGAACCTTATCAAGTAAAAAAGCATCCCATCATAGTTATTATAAATCAGACATACATCTACATCAGATATATAGAAGTAAAACTTAAAAACGATAGCTACTATAACATGTCACGTAGAATATTTTCTAAGGATTCGGTGGCATCAATTCCCATCCTTTTTCTTAGACGCTGTCGATTTTTCTTAATTGATTCAGGCAACACTCTCATTGCCTGTGCTATTTGCTTGGTGGATAGACCGGCGGATATGTATAAAGCCAATCTTACATCACCTTCCGAAACTTCAGGATACTTTTCCTTAAAATTCTTGACAAAGTCAGGATGCACTCTTGAATAGGCCACTTGAAAATCCTCCCATTCTTTTTGCGACATCTGGGAGATCCTGACTTTAGTGGTAATGGCACTCTTAACCGCCGAAGAGACTTTCCCTTCCGCTTCCAGGGCATCCGTGACATCGACCACGTCGTTAATAAGGTTATCTCTTTCATCCATTGCGATCCTCATTGCAACAAGACTCCTTTTTTCCTTTTCTAAAGCAAGGTTTAAATTTGCATTCTCAACTTCGGTGGCAAGCTGACGCATTTTTAATTGCGTATGCCTGTTTCTAAAAAAGACAAATACAATAACCATCACAAGCAAAAAGATAGCACCACCTGTAAGCCATCGCATACTTGTCATGCTTTGTGCATGTTTCATTTCCTGTTCTTGCCTCTGAAGCTCCTCCTGGTAAGACAATTGACTTACTTTAAGACGATCTGCATCAGTGTTGGAGGAGTCTTTCCAGGTCTCTGCCTCAATTTGCTCGTGATATGCTCGTTTATAATCTTTTTTTTCCAAAGCTTGGCGACTATAAATAGAGTGCATCTTGGATTTTGCCAGTGCATCTCCGTCAATAAGCACCAAAGGACCAAGAATAGAGGCAAGCGAATCTGCCATAGAATAATTCCCTTTTTCCTCATATTTCTCTAACATTGCAAATTCAAGGGTATGACGAATACCTGGAGAAGAAGAGAAAGCGGGGCTAACTTCTAAAGCTTTTTTAAAATATTCCGGTCGTTTAGTCAAATTAGCCAAATTAACATATACTCGTCCCATAAAATTTGAGTCGGACTTGACATATCTGCTGGAAAGTATTTCTTCAAGAATTTTTTTAGCTTTTACTGTATCACCTTTATTGGTATGATATAATACAAAATTAAGCTTGTTCTTAAGTACCATCGAGTCGAGTCCCATCTCTAAAGCCAATTTCTCTTGCTTTTTAGAACACTCAAAATACGCATCATAATCCCCTATATGCAGAAAAAATGCTCCCAAACGTCTATATGCGAAAAGAACCATACGTTTATCACCGACTTGTGCGAAATAATCAACACTCCTTTTAAATTCGAGGTATCGCGCTCCTATGCCAGTTCTGTCGAATGATCTTGATGCCAAATTTAGACGAGCGTAGTCATACGGATGTGAAGCCGAGTCAATCAACTCTTTCGCCTCATTCAACAGAGAATCTTCTTGAGCAGGTTCAACTGTATTAAACACCGCATTCCAATACAAATACCTCCCCCTTAACAAATCATTGTCCGATTGAGCATCTGAAAGCTGTTTTAGTTGTTTTATTAACTTCCGGCCATCACTCGAAGAAACATCATCCTTTCTATATAGACTATCGAGCACCTGATTCAAGGAATCGACCTGTTCTCCTAAATTACTCCAATGTTTTTTACTCTGCTGTCCACAATTCGAAAAAAGAAAAGCCAAGATTAATATCAGATATGTATATCCACAAATTTTACACTCGTTCATCTTTATTCTGACTTTCATCCTTACTTTCCTCCAATGATAACTTATAATATAAAAAATGGTATTTAGAAAATTTCTTCAAAAACGTTACTTTTGAAAGCAAAATTACTAATTATTTCCTGAAATTGCAACCTGTACCCCATTTGTACCCCGTTGTTTTTTTGTAATTTAACTTATTGAAGCTTACTTTGCGACCAAAAATTTATAAAATATGAAAAGACTTTACAACCCCATCCTCTTGATTGCTTTTCTTTCGGGAATGTTATTTCCGGCAATCAATGTGTATGCCGAAGAAACAATCAAGGCAATCCCTAAAATGGTCAAAACTCCTACAAGAGGAGAAATCTCCACTATCTCTGTCAATCCTCCTGAAGGACGCGTGAAAGAACTATCCACCATAAAAATCAGCTTTGTCGGCATTACATCTCTCGTCCTCGATGAAAGCAGTGATGTAGCTCCCTATCTTGAAGATTCAACCGGGACAATTATATATCCGGAGGTCACAACTCAAGCGAACACTCTGATATGTTCTTTCAATCCTGCGTTAACCAAGGAGGCAACATACATGTTGGTCGTTCCTACAGGTTATTGTTTACTTGATGGCGAACGTTTCTACAGGCAACTTACCTATAATTATACTATATCGAGTCAAGGGAGCGATGATATAATAACGTCTGCTCCGGATGGGGAAAAGGTCACATGTCAATCAGACTTTCTTTCCTATTTTGTATTAGATGGAGGAATGTCTGGAATGCCGATTGCAGGCAAACCTTTGCATTATGTTTTGTCTGGTGATGAACTCTATATGTATAATACCATGACGATCAATCCCTATGGTGGAGTGCAAACTGAGTCATATATACGAGGAACAAAGGTTGATGAGGCCACTTATAGATTCACATTTCCACAAGCTGTTTATGAAAATGTAAAAGAAGGAATAGTAGAAACATGGTATTTAAATCACTTGATAATTGGCATCGATCCTGACACACAATCCGAAACCTATGCAATAAACGCGAAAGAAAACTATGCGGACTTCCGAATAGAGGAAAATGGAGATTTGGTATGGGTTAATTGTCCTGCTGAGAACGATTCATCCACAGCCATAGGAATGACTGATGAAAAAGGAGCGTGGACAGGGTTTGCCAATATTAGAAGTTCATACATATCTTTTGATGACAATGCACCAGTGCCTCCGGCAGAGGCAGAGCAAGAAGAATGGACTCTGACTTATGGACCAAGTGATAATAGACAGAAGAGAGATGTAAAAGTTGTCTTTTCTGAAAATGATGTATGGATTCAAGGATTAAGTAAGATTTATCTCCCTGATGCATGGGTTCACGGGGTGATGAATGGCAACTATATTGAGTTCGAGGCCTACATGGGGGAATGTGAAATGATAGGACAGTATCTTTTCGCCTACACCTATATGACAAAGCCATCAGAAAGAAGAGAACAACTCAAGTTTAGATATTATAAGAATGAAAATGCTATGACCAGCAATCACGATGTTCTTATTAATCCAAATGACTGGTTCTATTATGCAGTAGAGTATTATGAAAGGCCTGAGCTAACTAAGGGAACTACCGGAATTCAGGACTTTACAGCTGACCATTCCGCGATCTTAACTACAAAATATTATGACCTGAGTGGTAATGAAGTATCAGAAAATGCCACTGGTATTTTCATTCGTATAGATTTGACTATCAACGGGGAGACAATTCGCACAAAAGTAATCAAATAATTAGATAAAAGTATGAGAAAACTTTTCAAAAACATTTCTGTAGGAGCCTTGGCTGTGGCAGCCATGCTTATGGCATCTGCACAGATACACATTCCTGCGTCGTTCAAGAGGGCTGAGAGCCGTCAATTTCCTGCCCCGCGGCTTATAGAATCCATCAGTGTGATTCCAGCTCAGGGTGAAGTTGAGTCACTTAAATCATTTACAGTTTCTTTTGCCGGAGTATCAGAGGTGGCAAAGGGAGACGTACAGTATTCAAATGCTCCTTACGTTCTTCCGGAAGGAAGCGGAGATAAAAAATATTGTTTCGGAATGTCCTTTGAAGGGAACAGCATGACCCTTAGCGTCACACAGGAAATAACTGAACCCGGCAATTACACACTTCATCTTCCTGTGGGTTTCTATACGCTTGATGGAGATGTTGCTGAACAGGAATATACATTCGATTATGAGATTGCCGGTGAGCCTCCCGTGCCTCCTGTGCCTCCTGTGCCTCCTGTAGATTTCACTTTTACAATTACCCCCAAAGCCGGGAATGTTACGTCACTTCAAAGTTTCACTCTTCTTTTCAATGGAGCTAAGGAGGTTACAAAAGGAGATGTAACATATTCAAATGCCCCCTATGTACTTGCAGATGGAAGCGATGAGAAAAAATACTGCTTCAACATGAGTTTTGAAGAAAATGTAATGACCCTCGGTCTTTCTAACGAGATAACCGAACCCGGCAAATACACTCTCTTCATTCCGGCAGGATTCTATAATGTGGATGGAGAAGTGTCTGTGGAAGACTCAACAGTTGAATATACCATATTAAAAGATCCTATTGGCAATATTGAGGTTAATCCTACTCCGGGCGAAGTTACCTCTCTTAAAACTTTTACCGTTTTATTTGAAGGGGCGACAGAAGTTGCAAAGGGGGATCTTGGATACAGCAATGCCCCCTACGTTATCGCTGAAGGAAGCGACGAGAAGCAATATTGCTTCGGAATGTCCTTTGAAGGGAACAGCATGACTCTAAGTGTAACTAATGAAATTACAGAACCGGGCACATACACACTGCATATTCCGGCAGGCTTCTATACTGTGGATGGAGAGGAAGCGATTAAGGAATATACATTTGATTACACCGTGGTCAAATCTCTCAGCAATGGAATCATCACAGAAGCCCCGGCAGGAACAAAAGTTGAATGCCAGACTAATTTCCTCTCCTGGTTCGTGAGCGGAGGAATACTCGGAGGACAAGATATATTGGGCAAACCCATTCATTATGTTATCGGAGAAGATGGTTGTCTGTATCTCTATAATCCTATTCTTCTTTCTCCCTTTGGAAAAAACCAGTGTGACTCGTATATAAAAGGTGAAAAAGATGGTGACGCATGGACATTTACTTTCCCCCAGCCTGTCTTTACGACAATGGAGGGTGGAGAAAAAATAACATATTATGCTAACCTTATGCACAATGAATTTGAGGATGAAGAGGAGACCTCATCAACCTATATGGTTGTTCCTGCAGAGGAGAATAAAATCTCTTTCATTATCGATGCGGACGGTAATTGCAAACCAGCTCGTGAAGAAGATGCCGACTATCTTGTGGGTGCGGCCGATGAAGATGGAAAATGGAATGGTTTCGGCAATGTACGCATGGAATACAGCAAGGTTGATTTCAAGGCATACGAACCTGAAGAAGGAGTAGAAATCCAGGATTGGATAATGGAATATAGCAAAGGAGGATCTGACCAACGACTGATAACGGATGTCAAGGTAGCCATCAAGGATGCAGACATTTGGGTACAAGGTTTCAGCCAAATATATTGTCCCGGTGCATGGGCTCACGGCACAATTGACAATGAGAATAATATTCTTTTTGATCCATATCTTGGAGTGGCTGAGAGTGTTGGGCAGTATGCATTTGTTTATGGTGGATTTGTCAACAGCACTTCAAACCAGATTTTCCCATTTGAAATGACTTATAATCGGGAAGAGAAGAAAATTACCAGTGAATTATTGGATCTTCTAATTAATCCTAACCAGGTTTTCTATTACACGCTTGAGAATTTTGTTGAACCTGTTCTTTCAGACAATTCAATTGAGCTAACAAGCCGTGTACCCAAAGCTCCGCTCGCAATAAAGCATTTCCAAGTTATCGATACGGAAACTGGTAAAGCCCAGTTACAAGTCAATGTAAGTTCAGAAAATATAGATAATCAGCCTCTAAAACCGGCAAATCTATATTATCAGGTGCTTTTGCCGGGCTTCCGTGATTTTGAAGTATATGAATTCACGCCGGAACTCTATCCTGAATTAACCGAAACTATGACGGATGTCCCCTACAATCTATTGACCGGTATGATTACCGGCATGGGGGTGGCACGTAACCTCTATGTTTATGTACCCGATTATGAAAATATCGGCGCACGTATGGTATATAAGGATGAAACAGGCACCTATTATTCGGATCCAGTCTTTTATTATGAATGGAGTGAAGGTGAAGTTAATGAAATTTCAGGGAATGAGGTCATACTCTCCACAAAATGGTTTGATATGACTGGATGTGAAGTTTCAGCCCCATCCACTCCCGGTATTTTTATCCGCATTGACAACCTTGACAATGGGAAATCGATTGTTAGAAAAATTAAGTTCTAATAAATTTCCTGGAGAGCGTTAGCGATTATCGCTCACTACACTTCCGTATAATTATCATTTGAAAATGGCTTAACTATGTAGAGAGGTTACGTGGCTACTATTGCCCGTAGCCTCTCATTTTTTAGAAGTACGAAATGAATGACGGTGTGTCAAAATACGAAAATTTGACACACCGTCACACTTTAATCCGGATGGGGAGGGTGCTGTCAGAATGGTTCGGATGGTAGGCGGTTGAGATTGAGGCTGATGGGAGCATACTCACGTATGTGACCGAAGCTGAAATCTCAACCAACGACCCAGACG
>CAMWIH010000132.1 GCA_947174305.1 uncultured Porphyromonadaceae bacterium
GTTGTTAATATTCTTATAAATTCTTGTTTAACAACTTTGTTAATGAATAAATCTAAATAACTATGAAAGAGAATTTGGTAAAGGTGTTAATCATAGGGTCGGGTCCTGCAGGATACACGGCCGGTATATATGGCGGGCGAGCAAATCTTTCGCCCTTGATTTATGAAGGAGATCAGCCCGGAGGCCAGTTGACCCAGACAACGGAGATTGAAAACTTCCCCGGCTATCCGCAGGGAGTGGATGGTAATGAAATGATGGATCATCTTCGTGAACAGGCATTACGCTTTGGAGCTCAGATAAAGTCGAGAAAGATAGTTAAGGTTGATTTTTCAAAACGTCCTTTTGTCTGTGAGGATGAAAAGGGGGAGAAGATTGAAGCAGAGACTGTGATTATCTCCACAGGCGCTTCTGCCAAATACCTTGGTCTGGCTGATGAAGAGAAATACCGTGGTCTTGGCGTTAGTGCGTGTGCCACCTGCGACGGCTTCTTTTATCGCAAAAAGCGTGTAGCTGTTGTTGGAGGTGGCGACACGGCATGTGAAGAGGCCCTTTACCTTGCTTCGCTTGCCGAAAAGGTATATATGATTGTCAGAAAGGATTATCTGCGTGCATCTGATGTGATGAAACGCAGGGTGATGGAGAAAGAGAACATCGAAGTCCTTTTCAACTGCAACACGGAGGGTCTATACGGAGAAGATGGTGTAGAGGGTGTTCATGTGGTTCGCCATCTGGGTACTGACAAGGAGGAACGTTTTGATCTTGCTGTGGAAGGCTTCTTCCTTGCCATAGGTCATCGTCCGAACACTGAAATATTCCGTGGTCAGATAGAAATAGATGCAGAGGGTTACATTGTAGTTGATGCTCCGACAACGAAGACCAGCGTAGCCGGTGTTTTTGCCGCCGGTGACTGTGCAGATCCCATCTATCGTCAGGCAGTGAGCGCCGCCGGAACCGGTTGTCGCGCGGCCATTGATGCGGAAAGATTCCTATTGGCAAAAGAGGAACTCTAATAGGGAGTGGGTATGGAGAAAGATGAAAAGCAGCGCCTGCTCGACAAACGCTATCTGAGGATGGCAAATATATGGAGTGAGAATTCCTATTGTGTGAGAAGAAAAGTCGGCGCCCTTATCGTGAAAGATAAGATGATCATATCCGATGGATTCAACGGCACACCTTCAGGATTCCCCAACCTTTGTGAGAGCGAGGATGGCGTCACTTTCCCATACGTGCTCCATGCAGAGGCAAATGCAATCACGAAGGTTGCCAGAAGCAATAATTCGAGTGAAGGGAGCACCCTCTATGTCACGGCAAGTCCATGCATGGAGTGTTCCAAACTAATCATTCAGGCCGGGATAAGACGTGTAGTATTCTCTGAGTTATATAGAATTACCGACGGTCTTGACCTCCTCAATAAGGCCGGTGTTGAAACAGTGCATCTTCCGCTTGATTGAGCGGAGAGGCATCCGAAGATATGAGAGTGCCTCGATAAAAAATCAAAATGAGAGAGAGAAAAAGAAATTTAGGTTTTATTTTACTTCCTATGGTGCTATGTGCAGGCATCATAGGAGGTATATTTATCGGTAGGTTTGTTGAGCAACGAAGTGTTTCTCCAACGCAGGAGAAACTTCAAACCATCCTGGATCTTATAGAGACACAGTATGTTGACGAAATCAACATAGATTCTCTGTTAGAGAAATCAATTCCCGATATAATGTTGTCGCTTGATCCCCATTCGGCTTATATTCCGGCCTCAGAGCTGACGCAGACCAACGATGAGCTTGCGGGTTCGTTCGGAGGAGTTGGTGTATCGTTCCAGATAATCAACGACACAGTAAACGTTATTGAGGTTGTGGCCGGTGGACCGGCAGAGAAAGTCGGTATGTTGCCCGGAGACCGTATCATCGAGGCTAACGGTAAACAGCTTAGTGGGGCAAACGTTACCAATGAGGATGTATTCTCTACATTGCGTGGAAAGGAGGGTACGAAGGTTAAGATAAAAGTGAAACGCTCCAACAGCAAAAGTTTGCTTGAGTATGAAGTTACACGTGGTGAAATTCCATCAAACAGCGTTGATGCGTCATATATGTTGAGCGACAGCACCGGATATATCAAGGTAAGTAAGTTTGCCCGCACCACCTATTCTGAATTTCTTAATGCCCTCTCAAAACTAAAATCAAAAGGAGCCTCAAAATATATAGTCGATCTCCGCAACAATTCGGGCGGATATATGGATCAAGCCATTTTTATGGCCAATGAATTCCTCCCCTCCGGCAAGATGATAGTCTATACAAAAGGGCGTACACCTGAAAACGAAACCATTGCGGTGAGCGACGGAACAGGTGGTTTTCAAGATGCCGAGCTCACAGTTCTTACCAATGAGTTTTCCGCATCTGCATCCGAAATTTTTGCAGGAGCCATGCAGGATAACGACAGAGGTGTAGTGATCGGACGTCGCTCTTTCGGAAAGGGTCTTGTTCAAAATCAGACAGAACTCCCCGACAGTTCGGCAATCCGACTGACTGTGGCGCGATATTACACACCTTCCGGGCGATCCATCCAGAAGGAATATAAACGGGGACGCGATGGGAAATATGAGCTTGAAATAGTTGACAGGTATAATCACGGGGAATTCTATTCGCAGGATAGCATTAAGTTTGACCAGTCAAAGAAATTCACGACCGTAGGTGGTCGAACTGTTTATGGCGGTGGAGGAATAATGCCGGATATATTCGTTCCTGAAGACACGGTAGGTTATACCTCATATTATATCGAAGCGGTGAATAAAGGTCTTATCCAGAAATTCTGTCATGAGATGGCAGAGAAATATCGACCATTGATGAAGGAGAAGACACTTGCAAACATGAACCGTATAGTGCCACGCGATGAATCATTGCTTAATCTTTTTGTGGACTGGGCTGTGGGTCAAGGTTTGCCGGCAAGATGGTATTACATCAACCAATCGAGAGATTTATTGTTAAATCAATTGAGGGCGGTTCTTGCACGTGATTTGGTAGGATATGAAGCCTTCATAGAGATTCTTAACGAAAAAGACTCTACTGTGGAGAAGGCAAAAAATATCCTTACGAGCGGGCAATCAAAAACTTTACTAAGTAAGCCTTAATCATAAATTACAAATCGTCTCAAAAAATCTTACTATGGAAAAGAGCGAAATAAGAAGAAAAATTAAGGCCATGCGCTCAATGCTTCTTGAAGCAGAGAAGATGAGCGCGGCGGATGAAGTGTTCGAACAACTGGAGAAAACAGCGGCTTTCTTGCTTGCCGACAGGATACTGATGTATCACTCCCTCCCTGATGAGCTCTCCACCCACCGTTTCCTTGACAAATGGCATGGAAGAAAAAATTTCTATCTTCCACGGGTAAATGGAGTTAATCTTGAGATTCTTCCATACGATGAATCGCGATTGGAACTTGGAGCATTTCATATTGAGGAACCCACCGGTAACAATACTGTTCCGGCCGAAGAGATTGAGCTCGTTATCGTGCCTGCCGTGGCATACGATCGCTCCGGCAATCGCCTGGGGAGAGGGAAAGGGTTTTATGACCGGCTTCTTGCTTCAACAAAGGCTACAAAAGTGGGTGTGGGCTATGAATTTCAAATTGTTGATGAAATTCCGGTTGAGCCTCACGATGTGAAGATGGATATGGTGATAACCCAGAAGACGGTTATCAGGATAAAGTGATGTCGGTGAGATTAATTTAAAGATTACGGTGTGTCAAATTCTCGCATTTTGACACACCGTTTTTCAAACATTAATATTGTTAGGTATGCCTGTATATAATAGAGATTCCAAATTGAGTGACGTCATTCTCTATGATCCATCTGTCATCCAGGTTGTGAATAGGTTCGGAATCTTTCTTGGAGTAGGAGACTCCACAATAAGATCTATTTGTGAAGAATACGGGATAGACGAGCCACTTTTCCTTTCGATCGTGAACACCTATCTCAATAGAAATTATTTTCCCGAAGGAATAGCAGGAAGGGTAAACCTCCGGGGATTGCTCGACTATCTGGAGAAGACAGATTATTATTATAGCCGTATTCTCTTACCTAATGTTGAGCGTCACTTCACCCTACTTATTTCAAAAAGCGTGGCATCGGAGGAGCCATCCAATCTTCAGCTTTTACAAAGATTTTTTATGGAAGTAAAGTCTGAACTGTTGGATGTGATTGATAACGATCTTAGAAATTGGTTTCCTGCATTAAGAGGTGAAGGGGATAAAACCATAAGGAATAAAGGGAGTGAAGTGGGAAGAAAACCATACGATAATTATGTGTTGGAGGAAAAGATAAGCGACCTTATCAATTTTTTTGTCATTCATCTACGCGGTAAATATGACCATAACCTGTGTGTGGCCGTTGTGTCTGCACTTGTCACGCTTGAGAAAGACATTCAGCAGAACAATAGGATCCGCGACAGAATTCTTAAACCATTATGTCAAGAATAGGGGTTATCGGTTTATCCTCACTTGAGGTGATGGGGATAAAAGGAACATTGGTCAACATGCCTGAATACACCTCCATAACAACAGAGATAACCGTGTTTGAGCATTATCAAGACTTTCAACAAAACGCAGATAAGCTTGATCTTTTTATTGTCGGTTTACCTGTATTTGTAAGTAACATAGAGTTCTTTATGCCTCGCAAGGCACGGACCTTGTTGATAAACCCGGAAATAAAGCCGAGTTGTTCGGAAAAAGAAGAAAAGAATAATTCGGGTGTAAGGCAGATTTTCCGTAATGCCACGGAAGAAGAGATTTCCGTGATGCTTCGCTCTCTATTTTCAGAACCGGAAGTGAAGGGAAACGTTTCGGGCGATTTATCGATACGTGAAAAGGAGGTGTTGACAGAACTTGCCCGAGGGAAAACCAACAAGGAGATTGCCGACATTCTTTCAATATCGGTCAATACAGTCATTACACACCGGAAAAACATTTCAGTGAAATTGGGTATAAAATCTGTTTCGGGTCTCTCTCTTTATGCCCTGATGAACGGGTTGATATAGGAGCGAGTTAGGAAGTATGGATTGAAAAATGCCAAGGATATTCGATGTAAATTGATGAAAATTCAAAAAATTTAAGTTTAAAAATCATTAAATAGCCATATTTTTGAATTGTTGAAAAAAATACACTATATTTGTGTAATTCTTTTAAAGAAATAGCGTCTATATATAGAAGGGGATTTAATTATTGGGGAAGAAACATAATCTAAGATTTCAAATCAACCGTAATATTAATTAAAACTAACATTTTATGATCAGGAAAGCTTTGAGCATAGCGATGTTTTTGCTTACAACTTTATGCGTGAGTGCCCAGATGATGCCGGAACTGCCGCCGATTCCATTGGATCCGTCGGTAAAGAGCGGTAAACTTGACAATGGGCTGACTTATTACATCCTTCATAATGAGCATCCCAAAGATCGCGCCAATTTCTATATCGCCCAGAAAGTAGGCTCGACTCTGGAGGCTCCTTCCCAGCTCGGTCTGGCTCATTTCCTTGAGCACATGGCTTTCAACGGGACAACTAATTTCCCAGGGAAGAATATGCTCAACTATCTTCAGTCGAAAGGTATTCGTTTTGGTTACGACATCAATGCCTACACTTATTTTGATGAGACAGTCTATAATATAGACAATGTTGTCACCACCGACAAAGCTCTTATGGATAGCGTTCTTCTTGCTCTTCGCGACTGGAGTTGCGGAATCCTTCTTGAAGATGCGGAGATTGATGCGGAACGCGGGGTGATTGAAGAGGAATGGCGTTCAAGAAATGATGCCAATTTCCGTATGCTTGAATCCGTTCTTCCGAAAATTTATAACGAATATCAGTATCAGCAGCCGGTAATCGGAAAGATAGATATAATCCGCAATTTCCCATATTCCGAAATCCGCGACTATTATAAGAAATGGTATCGTCCGGATCAGCAGGGTATCGTTATCGTAGGTGATTTTGATGTCGCAGAGATGGAGAAAAAAGTGATCGACCTCTTCTCCAAGATCGAAATGCCGGCTAATGCCGCTGAAAGAAAATATCCGGAGGTTTCAGATAATGAAAAGCCTATCTTCGCTTATTTTGATGATCCAGAGACAATGTATCCGAGAGTCGATGTTTCATTTAAAATGGATAAGTTGCCATTGGAATATAGAAACACTGCACGTTATGTTCAGCAGGATCTCATTGAAGACCTGATTTCCACAATGATCAATAACCGTCTGAGAGAGTTTGGACAGAAGCCTGAATGCAACTATGCTTTTGCTGTTGTTAACTTCAATGATTTCTGGGTATCAAAGACAAAGGCTGCATTCAATGTGATTGTAATTGGTAAAACCGATGTGACAAAGGCTTTCAATGACGCAATGGGCATCGTGGCTCGTGCTTGCAAGACCGGCTTCACTGATTCTGAGCTTGAAAGAGCACGCGATGAAATGCTTTCAGGATATGAGAAGTTCTATAATGAGCGCAATAATACCAATTCAGGAATATTTGGCGAGCTCCTTTACCGTCATTTCATTGATAACACTCCTTATCCGGGTGCTGAAGCTCAATATGAGATGGCAAAACAGATTCTACCTATGGTTCCAGTCCAGGCTCTTAATCAAGCCGTAGCTCAACTTCTTACTTCTGAAAATCAGGTTATAGTTGTTTCCCAACCGCGTAAGGACGATATGGAAGTGATTGAAGAGGAGAAATTTGTTGGCAATATGCAGAATATCCTAAATGCAGAATATGAAGCATACGTTGATGAAGTGATTACCGATCCAATGATTACAAATCTCCGTGCGCCCGGTAAGATTGTCTCTGAGAAGGAGGGTGCTTTCGGTACAACCGAACTTACACTCTCAAATGGTGTGAAAGTTGTTGTTAAACCTACTGACTTCAAAGCAGATCAGATCTTGATGACAGCATTCTCCAAAGGTGGCAAGCAGGCATATCCGGCATCTATGTCAAATATCATAATGTTTGCAGAGGATGCGTACGAGGCAAGCAAGCTTGGCAACTTCAACAAGACAATGTTGAGAAAATATTTAGCCGGCAAGAACATGAGCCTCCAGTATGGTATTGGCAGTATAACAAACACTCTTGAAGGTTCATCGTCTGTGAAAGACCTTAAATATCTTCTCGAGGCGCTTTATGCATCTTTCACTGAACTTTCTGCCGACAATGAGACCTTCTCCACTCAGCTTGAATCTGCACGTACGTCGTTGACTGCACAGGCCTCAAATCCGCTTTACACTTTCTCAAGAAATGTAGCGAAGGCACTTCATAATGATAATCCCATGTTCAATCTTCCGACGCTTGCCGATCTTGATAAGGTGAATTATCAGGCTACGCTTGATTTCGTAAAGGGAACAATGAAGAATGCAGCTGACTTCACAATCGTTTTCGTGGGAAATGTAGATTTGGAAACTCTTAAGCCTCTTCTTGAGCAATATGTGGCTTCACTTCCTTCCGATCCAAAGAATCTTACGGCAGTGAAGAAAGAAACTTCTCTCCTTAATGCTACGGGTCAGATTAATGATGAGTGGTCTGAGCCTATGCAGGCACCTGCAACTCACGTTTATGATGTGCTTAGTGATACCAACATTCCCTACAGCATTGAGAATGCAACGAAAATTGAATTGATAGGCGATCTCCTTGGTAATGTATATACAGAGACACTGAGAGAAGAGGAGGGTGGAACATATAGCCCACATGCCTATGCATATATGAGCCCGGTCACCGGTGAATGGAATGTTGTATATACTTTCTCTACCAATCAGGCACAGCAAAAGAAGATGATTGCTCGCGCTTATGAGGAACTTGTTAAACTTCTCCAGAATGGCACAAATGCCGAGAACTTCAACAAGGTGAAGGAAGCACAGATGAAGCAGTATGAAAATTCTATCCGTACCAATAATTACTGGCTCAATCAGCTTAATCTCTATCTTCGCGGTGTTGATAATATCACCAATGGCAAGGCTGCTATTGAAAACCTATCTGTGGATGAATTTAATACATTCATGAAGAACCTCTATAATGGTAAGAACCGTGTTCAGGTTGTCATGGAAGGTGTAGAAAAGAAATAAAATTCATAGAAATCTATTATTGAACCGGCTCCAAAAATGGAGCCGGTTCTTTTTATTTTGGCCTAAAATAGTATCTTATTTAATTATGGGAATTTT
>CAMWIH010000133.1 GCA_947174305.1 uncultured Porphyromonadaceae bacterium
ATTGAACAATCAAATCCTCCAGATAAGGAATTATTTCTAAAACTATTTAAATAAATTTGACTGATTTTTTCTTCTAAAAAGCTTAAAAAATCATTTGAAGAAAAAATATAAATACCATTTTTATATCATATTGTGTATAAATAGATTATCACAGCAGTTGAAGAATTTTTAAATCATCTAAATTTAGGTTAATTATAAAGTTGGTTGTATTTTTGTGAATCAAAAATTCTAAAAATTACTATCATGAAACCAACTCTTAAAATTTTACTGTTGGCTATATCTTTTTTGATGGCCACAACCTCATTTTCCCAATCAAATGCGAACGGTGGGAAAACAGATATTAAAAACATAAAAATATCAACAAGAGAGCCAAAGAAAGACATCTCGCATCGTCCCAAAGCGCCCTCTCTGCAGCAGATCGACTGCATCTATGCCGACGAGAATCTTTATATCTCGTTCGCAATTCCTGAAGGTAATTGCAACATGACCGTAACGGATCTGGCAACCGGCCTCTCTCTTCAATATGTATTCGATACAGAGGAGAGCGCAGAGATTCATGTAGGCACTCTCTCCTCCGCTTATCTTGAACTTGAAACGGAAAACGGCCACTCATACGAAGGTTGGATCGAATGATTCATACCGCGGTCTCCTATAAGGCTATCTTCTGCGGCCCCCTTCTTTCTTTAACAATCCTATTTCCACTCCGTAGAAGATAGCCATGTAGGGACGCACCCCAGGTGCGTCCGCCAACACCCCATACATGTTGCATACGCCTCCAGTAGGGACGCACCCCAGGTGCGACCGCCAATAATTCAACATCAACTATTCTCGGACGCTCCACGGAGCGTCCCTACAAATCCATATCTTAACCATTAAAACTCTAATCATTATGAAAAAAATGACCATCCTCATTCTGAGTCTCATCACTCTCTCCCTTGGAGCCAACGCACAGCTCCGCGTGCTAAGCAACGGCCATATTCAGCTTGGCAACTGGAGTTCTACGACCTCTCAATCAGATACCACTTCAACCATTAGCTTATTCGGCATTGGGAAATACAATTCAGGCGCGTTGCTTACTTTTGGAGGGCGCACGGATGTGTCAATCGGTGAAACAAAGGCTCCTGCCATAACTCCTCCTACATACAAATTTTCGCCCCAATTGTTGTTAAACGGCAGCGGAGGAATCCAATATAAGGCTTCAACCTCTATAATCTTCTCATATACACCCGGCTCCACCCCGATATATTCAAGCGAAACCGGGACAACAAATGTAGAAAACCCCTTCACATTCAATGTCAATCTCAAGGCGCCCAAATATCTCACCACTTCCGATGCTCGATGCAAAAAGAATATCGAACCGATTGAATCTCTTGGCAAAGGGCTTTATGAGCTTACACCTGTAAGCTACGTGCTATCCATTCCTAATGAAAATGAGAGTCTTTCAGCAAGCAAGTCATCAAAAGCCACCCAGGCCTCCTCGCCTGTAACCTATGGGTTCCTCGCCCAAGAGGTAAGGGAAGTTTATCCTGATCTCGTTTACGAAGATTCCATCGGCATGCTGTCGCTTGATTACGACGGTTTCATTCCTCTTCTTGTTGACGAGATAAAGAACCTCAATGCCCGAATCGAAAAGCAGGAAGAAATAATTGCCTCACTAACAACCGATGCCGGTGCCAAGAAAACTAAAGGGACGGCAGGAATTGAGAGCCTGTATGGCAACGACAACGTGGTGCTGATGCAGAACCGGCCCAACCCGTTCAAGGCTACCACTGAAATAAAGTGTCATCTTCCGCAGGAAGTATCGGAAGCATTTATCTGCATTTACGACCTCAACGGACGCCAGCAGATGCGCCTTGACCTCCGCGAACGTGGCGACGTAGCCGTTACCGTTTCAGGAAGCTCTCTCCAACCCGGTATGTATATCTACTCCCTTATAGCCGACGGCCGCGAAGCGGACTCCAAAAGAATGATCCTGACGGAGTAAGATTCTTTAAGCAAATAATAAGAAACCGAATTTTTCACCCTGTTCTATTTTAAATAGATATTAACTCAACTTTCAACAAATACTTAAAGAATCATGAAAATAATGAACCATAAAATACGTGGCATCACTTTTTTAATATGTCTGTTCGCCACAATTGCAGCATCAGGAAGAAGCGTAAACTATTCCTATGATTTTGATACTTCTGAGGTCTCTCTATCCCCTGCTGTTCACTCATCAGGAGAAGAGTTTCTGCAAATCAACTTCCCCGGATTATCAAATTATGGTGAAGAGAACGAACCGCTCCTTCCCATGGCATCCATGCATTTCCGGGTTCCTGTCAATGCGTCGGGATTCAAGGTATCCTTAACAGAAACTAAAGAGGTTGCCACACTTAAACTTGACAAGAAAATCCTTCCCGTTGAGACATATACTTGCGATGAGAATCCAATTAAAAATCAAAATTCGGTGGTGTTCGGCCCGTCATACTCAATTGAGCCCAAAGATCCCATGGTCTCCATCTCAAATGAGTTTTTTCTTAATGGCAACGAGCATTATATAACTGTCTCGGTTTCTCCTGTGCTGTATAATCCAGTTTCAAACTTGGCGAAACTTTATTCTGTCATAACTGTAACCATTGATTTCAATGAGAAGGCCTCCGCCCCCGAAGGATTTTCTCCAATCTTCGGTTCCGGAAAACAGAGTGCATACTCCTTTACAGATTATGTGGCACTTGACGAGAGTGATTCAAAAAGCATATCCAAGGCCATTTCAAAAGAGCAGGAGATAATCAGCAGATATCTGATTCTTGTACCTGAAAATCTTAAGGACGCGGTCTCCGGCATCCGTGACTGGAAAAAACAGAAAGGATATGATGTGACAGTTCAAACAATAGAAGGAATTCTGGCGCTATCACAGTATAAGATCAATGAGAATGGTAAGTGTTTTGACAAGGAGGCTTCCGTGAGAGAATGGATGAAAGACTTCTACGCCCGGAACGGTGGTTTCTACTGCTTGATTGTGGGAGACTTCCGCACTTCGGCACCTATTCGGAAATTTAAAAGCGCCTTGTCTGATCTGTCAGATCCCAACGATTCATATTATGATCCTTCCGATAATTACTTCGCAGATTTGGTATCTGATTGGAGCTTCACAAAAGACAGTTCGGGAATTTATTCAAGAAATGTCGATTTCTCCTCATTCTCCCCTACTGTTCCTGTTGGAAGGTTGCTATGTGTTGACTCCGAAGATATAGGATATTTCACCAGAAAATTGATAATATATGAACTTTACCCTGGCCTCGGAGATTCATCTTATCTAAACCGTGCTTTATTGCAACGACATAATGGGAGTGTTGTGTGGAATTCTCAGAATTTATTTGAAAACTTTAAAGTATCCAAAGTCACAACTCTTACTGATAATTGTGCTGATAAGTTCTCCGATCTCCGTCCTTTTTCGAAAGATGTCCTTGCGGAAATGAATCAATGTGGCATTTACTCTATGCAAAATCATGGAGGATCCATTGGGATGAGGCTTGCGACATCCAAAGACAATAAAAGTAGATACCTTATTTCCAAGAAAGAATATGGGGTGTTGTTCGAACGTTATGCACATGATGCAACAGGACTTGACGAGATGACGAACTTTACAAAGCCGGCTATAATGTACTCCTTAGCCTGCGATGTGGCTCCTTACGATAATAAATTCTATTCTGAGCTGTCAACGCTTAATGAGAAGCTTTATACCATTGCTGGTTCTTTTACTGTTGGAGGAGATTATGGAGGACCGGCAATGCTGACTGATACAAGAGAAGGTTCTTTTCCCAAGACGGGAAAATTGGAATATGAATTTGGTAAGTATATAAATCTTTATAATAGTATTGGAGAAGCAGAGAACTTATCTAAATTAACAGATGTTCCTGGTTATGTAAGATTCAGACACAATATAATTGGCGATCCTGATATTATGGTTTGGCATTGTTCGCCATCTCAGACTGATATAAAAACAGTTAAAAATACCAATAATTTTAAATTGACTGCCTCAAATCTATCAAGAGGTTTCTATGGTATCTCCTGGGGGTCATATCATCGACGGATGGAATACATTAATGCAGAGGGAAATTTGGAAATTCCATCATCTTTCCTTAACTTTGACAAAGTAACCGGGATCGGAACTCTACAACTGGCGGAGAGAGATTTTCTCCCTGAAACCATTATTCTGACAAACGGCTCTGTAATAACCAACTGCACGGAGCGTTTCACTATTAGGGAAGGATTGTTTCATTCTCCGACTGAGAATGAAAATTATACCCCTTTCCTCCACATAGGGAATAAAGGGAATATCTATATCTCCGCATTTGATAATCTCTCCTCTAACCATGGCATAAAGATCGAAGCCGGAGGAGAACTTACATTGAACTCAGAAAAGGAGGTTTCCTTAAAACAGGATTACATCGGTACTGCTGGGAAACTATCAATACAAGCTAAGAAAGTAACACTAAATAACAGCACCACCATTGAAAAAGGAGGTTGCTTAGTAATAACTACTAAAAAATAGAATCATGAATAGATTTATTAAACTTATAATCCCGGTTATTATATCTTTAATAACCTCCCTGAGCTCCAATGCAATAAAGATCGTTGATGGATGGACATGGAAATACGAGACCGATGGTACTGATTGGAAATTTCAATTCGAGTATAAGTTTGATGGAACAGAGGTGATCAACGGAAAAGAGTATCATCTGTTCAAAAATACAGCCGCGAAAAAATTATTCCGCAACTATAAAGAGGGGGGATGGTATTATGGCTCTGATATTGGATTATCCGCCCCTTGGTATGTCAGACAGGAGGATGGTAAATTCTATGTCTATCCCAATTGGGAAAAAAGAGAACATTCTGAATGGTACACGTTATATTATGCATCCGACTCTGACGACTATGAGATCCTGTTATATGATTTCAATTTACACACAGGAGGAAAATATAAATGCTGTCAGGGAAGTAAGTATATGATAACCGCCACGATTGGCAAGCCTGTCAACGTGATGGATCAAGGGACTCCATTGGAATGTAAGGAGATTGAATATACCCTTAGCTATATTGGAGAGGGAGATTTCCCTGACTATATCTACCACTATCGACCTCACCTTGTTTCAGAAGACTTTGGAATACTTGAGAACGGATTTCTCACATTTTTTACAATGGATTGTTTAGCCGGTGAAGGAGATTACAAAATTGATTCAGGTCCTGTATTATATCATTGTGAACTGTTTTTACTGTCCGTTGAAGATGAACAAGGAAATGTAATTTACGATGCAAACCCGTTAGCTTCCTCTCCTGAATTGGAAATGGATACCAACCAATCAAACCAACTTATCGACCTCCACGGACGTGAAGTATCCAATCCTCTCCACGGATCAATCTATATCCGCAACGGCAATAAATTCGTGGCCAAATAAATTTAGAAATTCTCTCGCGAAGAGCGCGAAGACACGGAGATTCCTTCTTCTCTTCTTTTCTTTGCGAGAGAAGAAAAACACCTCTTTATGCAACATCTTGCTTGCAAAAGTGAAATATAATAACGATATTTGCATTATCTCTTAAAATCCATCGCCTATGAAAAAAATTTTACAATTCTTTGCTTTATCCAGTCTATTGTTGCTATCAACTCCGATATTGGGAGCAAATAAGCTGATCCAAGAAAACAGGATATGGGAATATTATACTTCAACACGAGAGACAAATTATATTGAGCAGTTCTGCTTCGACGGTACGGAGACTCACTACGGGAAATCATATAATGTGTGGAAGGTCATAAAAAAAGCTACCATCCCCAACACACAAGACTCTAAATCTACAGAAACGATACTCAACTCCAAGGTAGCGCTTTTACGTGAAGAGGACGGGAAAGTGTTTATGCTAATGGATAATCGGGAGTTCCGCACCTATGATGCGCAAACTCATGAACTTTCACAAGTTCTTACCGGTTCTGACGGCCAGGAATGTGTCTTATATGACTTCAATGTCGCAGAAAATGAATCTTTCACAGGAGCAGTTAATGTATTGTGGAGGGAAGACGCATCCGAACCTATTGAGGCAGAAACAATCTTAACGGAATGTAAGGTATCGGAAGTTGGCTCAATATCCCTTACCAATACTGAAGCTAAAGAATTTCAAGTCACCGCCATTGCAAATGTTGACCTAATCCGGAGCCTGAATGGCGATCAAAATATTGGAAGCCTCATTGATAATAAGGAGGAAAGTATCATTCTTAATGTCAACGGCAATACGGATGCCAACACCCCGGATCAATCAACCGTTCGGTATGCAGAAATCCTTGGCAATACATGGCGCGGAAAGATGACGGAACTTATTCCGATAGAACCAATATTCTTGACCTCTGGAATGTTTGATACCGTCAGGAGTTATCTTTACTCAGTCTATGATACTGATGGCACAATAATATATGGAACCCCATCAGGAAATTCATCACCGGAACTTAAATTCAACAATTCCAATAATAAAATCATTGACCTTTACGGCCGTAAAGTCTCCAATCCTCTCCCCGGCTCAATCTATATCCGCAACGGCAAAAAGTTTGTGGCTAAATAAATTTCTCTCGCTAAGGGCGCGAAGAGCACAGAGAACCTCTTCTTCCCTTCTTCTCTTCGCGAGAGGATCAATAAAAAGCAACTCGGCTTTTTTACCTCTGCGTGAGATTAAATAAAACCTCTCGCGAAGAGCACGAAGATCCCTTCTTATCTTATTTCCTTCGCGAGAGGTAAAAAATATCTCTTTATGCAACATTTTGCTTGCATAAGTGAAATATAACAACTATATTTGCAATCAACCCTTAAAATTTATCGCCTATGAAATTTAAATTTACTTTACTATTTATTATCCTTATCAATACCTGTTGCTCCATATCCTCTTCTGCAGTTAATCTTGTTGAGCCGGGTAAAACATGGTGGTATGAAAGTGCTCGTGTAATTGAAGCGAGTCAAGAACTTCACTTCAATAAAGTCACTCTTGGACTTACCTTAAAGGGTCCGGAAAGTCAAGAAGCTCCGGAATGGTATCCATGTTATGCAGTGGACTCATTGGAACAGAATGTCATAGATGTTCCAATCTGCCATCTAAAAGAATCTTATGGGAAAGTCTGGGTGAAACCCAATCTTGAACTTTGTAAGATTGATGTTAAAAACTGTTCTGACGAACTTTACATCCTCTCCATATTTTTAGGCTACTGGGGCGGTAACAAGATTATTCAAGTAAATGAGCATATGTACGATGACGACCCGAATGCCACAGTATGGAACAAAGATCCTGAAAGAACCGAGTTCCTTCTTTATGATTTCAATTATAACGTTGGAGATGCTTACAGATGGCCATGGTCAGGGATAAACTTTTGCGATCCTTTTTTCAAAGATGACCCGGAAGTATTAGAGCCTATTGACCGCGGTTTCTTCATTACCAAGATTGAACATCAGGAATTATCCGATGAATTTGAAAATGAGGAAAGAAGAAAAACCTTCATACTTGAACAGACTGAATTGGATTATATACAGTATCGTTATAAGGTTTGTAATATAATTGAAGGCATCGGTATAACTGCCGGGGACGTGCATTCATATTACAGTTGTTACACCGCATGGTTCGGGTTCTTTATTTGTCCGGCTTCAATATGTCTCCCTGCTTTGTCAAGCTGGTTCACTCTACCATGTATTCCGGAATTAATGGCTGTAATAGCAAGTGACGGCACACAGATTTACGGAGATCCCGACTACAAGCCCTCTGCCGGAGTAAAAGAATTTGCGTTGGAAAAATTCAAGTATAACAAAACATTCGACCTCCACGGACGCAAAGTCTCCAACCCCCTCCCCGGCTCAATCTATATCCGAAACGGCAAGAAGTTTGTGGGAAAACAAACCAATTAAGATGGGAGAAATAAAATATTTTTGGCAATTTCTCATTTTTTATATATCTTTGCATCAGAAATGCGGTAATAGCTCAGTTGGTAGAGCATCAGCTT
>CAMWIH010000134.1 GCA_947174305.1 uncultured Porphyromonadaceae bacterium
CTCCGTGGGTTGCGTAGTGCATAAATTCCCATATAGCCATACCGGTTTGAACCCCTTTATAAATTTTAACGTTTAACATTTATAATAGTTTAAAAACATTAAGAATTATGAATATATCTGTTTTCGGTGCTTTTTTTAGAAAGAGAGGAATGATGATGCTCCTGCATATTGTTGTGCTGCTCCTTTCCTTGCTTTTGATAGGAATGATATCGTATGATAGCTTCAAGAACACTACATTTTATGAAGAATACAGCTTCCAGAAATGGCAGTTCTGGATTTGCATGGTTTTTATTTTCGCCTTTTTCGTTGAATTGGCTGTCGCGGAAAGGAAATGGCATTTCTTTTGGACTAACCTTATATTTCTGCTTGTTTCCATTCCATATCAGGCGATAATATATCATTACGGCATACATCTCACCCAGGAGGTATCTTATCTCATACGCTACATGCCGTTGATTCGAGGAGGCTATGCCTTGGCAATTGTGGTGAGCTGGTTCACAATGAATAAGGCCACGGGTTTATTCTTCACTTATATAATCATTCTCTTTTCCACGGTTTATTTTGCAAGCCTCACGTTCTATCTCTTTGAGACCGGAGTCAACCCGCTTGTGAGTGTGTATGCCGATGCCCTTTGGTGGGCGGCGATGGATGTGACGACAGTGGGGTCAAACATCACCGCCGTCACCGGAGTAGGCCGTGTACTTTCAGTGCTTTTGGCTGCATTGGGTATGATGATGTTCCCGATCTTTACTGTCTATGTAACGAATATCATTACTCAGCGCAACAAAGAATCGAAGGAGAATGGCACAACCGTTTCTCTCATAAAGGCATATCATGAATATGTGAAGAATCATCCCGACGGCGATGATAAAGAAGATTCAAAACAGGAAGATCAGATAGTGGCCGCCGCTTCTGCCCAGGCAAAAAATATAGAGAGTAAAGGGGATGATAATGAGAAACAGAAAGGGAGCTAAGAATGAATAAGCTTAGGATGGATAGTCGGTCATATTATATTGAATGACGGAAAATGTTTCAAAATAATCCGGTGCCATCTTTTCAAATCTTCTCCTGTTGGAGCAATAGGGCTATGATTCTGACGACATAAATAAAGAGAGGATTGATTCAATAATCAGCTCACAAGGCTGGTATTATGACATAGCCGGCTGTATATCACATTCAGAATTTTTGTGTCAGTAATCAGGAGTGACCAAGTCATTCCCCGGAACGCCTTGCTCAATGGGAAAGTCCCTATGGATGCCTCCAACTATTACGTCCAATATGGCGACATGCATCCGATAGAGGAACTTGTTGCGGTGTTAACATCAAAAACGTCCGGTATACCGTTGTTTTAATAATTGCCGAAATCTCCCCAAATTTATACTCAGTTGCTTTGATAGAGTATTGGCATCTTAAAAAAGCTAATAGTAATAAGAACGAAGGCACTCGGTGTCAATCTATTTCAAAAATGGATGGTTTCCAATCTTCATTAAACCATTGACGTTGACTTAACCACATATTAGCGGCTTCGATAGCGTGTTGTTTAAAGATTTCAAACTCAACATTTGTGTGGAATATACGTTCTCCCATTTCTTCTTTTGTAAAAACATACATTCCATGCCAACCATTCGCGTGTTGAGTAGAAGTACCGCCATTAACCATTTCTTTAAATTTTTTGAGTTTCAGGAAGTCGCCATCAAGAACTATTGCAACACTCCAAAAATAAGATTGCATCGCTCGTAATGATGGTTCTCTGTCTCGTGTCACTCTATCACGGATACTTGTTTTGCACTGAATACAACCAAAACAGTATTTTTTGTCTTTTACTTTCACAACAGCGTACAAATCAAAAACATCTCCCGCAATTTGTTCTTTGAGCCAACTTATATCTCTTGGCTCATTATTGATTTCATTAGCTTTAATCAAAGTACTTAGATCGCGTTGAAGGATAATTTCGATATTACTTTCAACAAGAGCCGCAGAGGCAAGTAACTTTACCATCTCCTCAAAGGCATGCCCACTTGATTTCTTCCAACTCTGATCTGCACTAATAACTTTGTGGATAATTTCTGAGTTATCAATCCCACTCTTATGGTGAATATGAGTTTCGTAAATTGCCCTCCAAATAAGGCCTGCATTTACATGTGGAAACGATTCCAACCCTCTAATGATTGCCTGTTTGATAGCCTCTTTTTGTGCTACGACCTCAAATTCATTCAATTTCTTGTTAGAAATTAAAGTGGAATTTTTAGTTTGCTTTACTTGCTCCTCCATCATTTTATCAAAGACAGAGGTATATACCTTGCGGCAATAATTTTTATATTCAGTTTTTGACATAATCATTAAGAATCGAAATAATTATCTTACCCCAGGCATATGCTAAAAGCGGTGGCACGGCATCTCCTATTTGTTCGTATTTATCTTGAATTGTGCGATCAATATGAGGCACAATATACGGACCTCCAGCAAAATAATATGAATCAGGGAAAGACTGTAAACGCGCACATTCTCTCACCGTAAGTGCTCGGTTGGAGATTGGATGAACAAATTCGTCAAGACAATGACTCGTAACAGTCGGAGCTAATTCATTAAGAGGCAACCTATAATTTCGTTTAATAAACATTTTTTGGGGAAGAATACGTTGCGCTTGCAATTTTTCACGCTCCTCTCCGACATACCTTTCAAAAAGATTTTTTAAACTATCTCCTTGCCGTAAAAGCGCAAATCGTTTTAATGTGCATTCGCGGTGCTTCATTGGCAAATGGTTCGTAATCCCAGAAGATGATAATTGTGTTCTCCCCCAAAACTTGTCATCTCTCATTAAACGAGAATAAGCTGAAGATTGAATTTTATATTCTTTACCTTCTATACCGGAATTGGGAATTACATCTGGTAAATCAATAAGGGCATCTCCAACAGTAACTTTTTCCACATTGGGCATTGTTGGGAATCTAAGATTCCAATTTTCAAAACGAGTGGCAAGAATGAAGAAACGTTTACGTTTTTGGGGAACGCCAAAATCAGCTGAATCCAAAACTACTTGTATATAGTTACCATATCCGGCTTCGGCAAGTTCTTCTTTAATCATATCTACCACTAACTTGGGAGAATCCTTTGTAATACGCTTGCTTGTTATTGCCGGGACATTTTCAAATAGAAGCATTTTGGCCTTACATAATTTAGCAATTCTTATACCTTCTCGATATAATACCTGCCTATCGTCATAGAAGGAACGAGAAGAATTTCCTGCTGTGGAAAATGTCTCACATGGCATACCAGATGTAACCAGATCTACCCCATCGGAAGGAATATAGGGAACGATTTGTTCCGATGTAACTTTGCGAATGTCCGAGCAGATTACATGCACCTCAGGATGGTTTACTTGGTAAGTCTCGCAACAACTTTTTATATATTCGATGGCTACGAGAGTTTCAAAACCGCTCGCATGAAGACCTGTGCAGATACCACCAGGTCCTGCAAAGCAATCAACATGTGTGAACTTTCGGCTTGCCATAATAATGATAATAACTTCCAAGTGGGCAGACGGGCGACCAAACCTTTTGCGACTACAAGAAAGTTCCTTAAAATGTTGAAAATTAGTTATGCTTACATTGGGTGGTCTTTTGTCTGCATGTACGCATAGTAGATTACAAAGTTACGAAAAAAAAACGAGACTTTGAACCTGTATGCAAAATTAGTGCGCGAGACTACCAAATTATTGAGCACTAAGGTTAAATTATGTATGATATTTTAATAATTTTTGATAGCTAATACCAATTGGATATCGGTTTCCTCACGTGAGCGGAAGGGGTAACTTCCATTGAATTTTACAGTTCATATCAACTAATTTCTAATGGTTCGCATGTCAAAGTAATAGGAGGGGATTCCCATTTTAGAGGCTTTATATCGTAATAAGGCGCCAAAAGATTCTTCATGGGTAGATATGAGAACCGTATAATCCCGGAATTCATGCCTGAGTGTCTCTATCAGGCCCCAAATATTCATATCATCCATAGTCTGGACAGGATCATCGATAGCAATGAACCTATGATTTGCATAAAGTTTATTGAGAGCCAGCATAAATGATATAATGACCGCAGATATCTGACCGCTACTCATGTTTAGCAAGACATCCACATCATGATCTCGTTTTCCAGCCGTATAGAGAGGAGGCCAATGCGTTTTTTGAAAATATACTTCGGTCACTCTCAGTATCATCTATATCTGTTATATAGTGTCTATGCTCTGCTATATTAGGTACTGACTCTGTAATATTTAATGCCAGAAGCCAATCATACTCCCAAAGCATATCTAAATTTGCGCTGTTTTTTCTTAGTGCCCAGATTCTACGAGAGATTTTTGTATCTTCAAATACGGCGGGAGAAACGTATTTTTTGTTGATTTGCCACTCAATGCCCTTAAGAGTCAATTGGTTTGCTTCACCGATTAAGTCTATTAGATCGGCAATTCTTTTGCTATTAGCAATCTCTATTAAACGTTTGGTTCCACTATGGATATTGGTATCTGGATATATCCTACAAAGCACCTCTGAAATTTTTTCCTTCGTCATAGACGTGAAATTGGCACCCATAACATTTACCATATCAGGAAGCAAGTCTTCCCATAAGTTATCGGATTCATATTCTTCGACCTTCATTGCTAAATTCTCGAGAAAATGATAAGCTATCAGTCTATCCAAATGTGTTTTAGAACATTTCTCCATGGGGTCTGTGGTCAGGAGTTTCCATATCTCTTCAAAAGTGATTGCCGATTCTTCTTCTCGAGCAATTTCTCTAAGCTGTTTCTTGCTATTATGATATTTTTTCTGAATTTCAGTAACTTTTTCTTCAAAAAATTGAATAATGGCTGCTTTTGCAGATGAAGGAAGGTTTTTATTTTCTTTTAATACTAATATAGAATCCACCAATGAGTCAATCCCCTCAAGAACTTCTTTTGAGTTTCTTGATTTCTTATTTCCATGATCTTCATAAGATTTAATTCCATAAACCTTAGGGATATCTTGCTCCTTATTACAGTGAAAAAACATCGTGGCATCGTTATTACACATATTTGCCGCTTCCAGATGCTTCTTGTTTTCAACCATTTGCTTAAATGCCTCGTCAAAAGATCCTGACTTATATATTTTGCACTGGTGAAGACTCACGGCCTTATTGGATTCGTCATGAATAGAAAAATCCTCATAAGAATCCAAATAAACCTTAAAATTCAGAAAAGATATATCCTCTTTATGTTTAGATATTGCCTTATAAATATAATGTAAAACCACATAAATAGCGCACCAGGCTTGATATATAAATCCGGCCCATGAGCCAATTGCAGAATTATAGTAGCGTCTATCCATTTTTACAAGTTCTGACATTAAACCTTTTCTATCTCGTTTAGTTTGCGAAATAACCATTTCCAAACACGATAATAGCATAGTACTATAATGGAAAGGAGAATGATTAAGGATGTTGATGAGGATAAACTATTCCTATGGAGATACTGATTTATAAAACATATTGGAAAGGTTATCACAACTACCCAAAGAAGAAATAGGCTGAAAACTTTTATGTATGATGATTTCTTTGGTGTCATAGCAATGGCAAAGTTACAAAAAATCATCGACATATCCTCACGGTCTTGCACTGACGATAAGTCTATAAATAACTTTTTAATTATCGTTGCTCTTTATGAAGGTGCCCGTAAGGCTTTTGGGATTTCTTGCCACTTCGGATGGAGTTCCGGTGGCTACTACAGTTCCTCCATCTTCGCCTCCGCCAGGGCCCATATCGATTATATAATCAGCGTTTCGTATCACATCAAAGTCATGGTCTATCACAATAACGGTTGCCCTGAGGTCAATAAGTTTCTGGAACACTTCAATTAGTTTCCTCACATCAAGCAGATGAAGCCCGATGGTTGGCTCGTCAAAGACAAACAGTGTATCGTTCTGCTCGCGTCCCATCTCTGTGGCAAGCTTTAATCGCTGTGCTTCACCTCCTGAGAGGCTGGGTGAGGCTTCCCCAAGAGTGAGGTAGCCAAGTCCGAGATTATAGAGTGTTGTCAATCTGGAGGCTACGCTTTTATGTGCCGAGCATTCCTCTCTTGCTATCTCAACATCATTATCCATTAGTTCAGGAAGCGACACGTCATGGCCGGAAGCTGCGGGAATATTTGAAGGATCATGCTTTTTTGCTGTAACGCGACCCTATGCATTCCAGGTACGGAATATCTACATCGGGAAGAAATTGCACATCAAGGCTTACAGTTCCTGTCCCGTCGCATACGGGACATCTCAGGAATCTATAAGCTTTACATGCTTTATACCGGGAGCGGACACGGAAACAAGATGTTCAGGCGTAATAGCGTCAACAACGTGCCCGGAGGCACGTTGTTTTTAATTACAGGTTGAGGTATGATTTCAGAGCATCTACATATTCTTCAAATGCCTTTATTCCATCTTCAGTGACTGAACATATGGTCCGAGGGCGTTTTCCTGACATTCCTTTTTCAACAGTTATATAACCTGCTGAGGAAAGTTTATCAATCTGTACGCTTAGGTTTCCGGCAGTGGATTCGGTTTTCTCTTTGAGATACACGAAATCTGCTTCTTCCACATTCATCAGAATGGACATTATGGCAAGCCGGAGTTGCGAATGTAGAAGCGGATTCAGTTCTTTCATTCCCGCTTCGCTTTACGGTTGAGAATGTGACCCGGAATTATCATCATCGCCACAAAAGCGAAGATAAAAAGAGGTGTGTACCAGTTTACCCGAAGCGGAACCTCTCCGACAACACAGCATACCGTAATCATTCCTGCTATAAGACCTAATATACCGCCCAATATAAGGCTGCTCTCCCTAACTATAAGGCCTTGGGCGATTACCGTGCCGGAAGCAAGAAGGATGGAATAAACCAACATGGCTGCCCAGCAGTCGATTTTCCAAAAAAAGGAAAAACCAAAACATAGGATAATCATTACAATCTCAGAGGTTCCGAATATTGTCCATAGCCTTGATGTAATTTTATCGGAATAAGAGGTTGCCCCACGATGTCTCTGTTCCCTGTGCGCCATCATGGCTGTTGTGGGGAAACCTATGATGGGAATGGCGAACCAAAGCCAGTTCCATACTGGATTATGAGTAGCAGCAACCATTGCCCATACAGTGATCATAGTGATTACAACAAGGTATCCCCACATAAGCAGTATGTTACCACTACCGAGGTAGCGGGCTTTCGTGCGAGCAATCATCGAAGTTATAACTTCGAGGCTCTCTTTTTCAGTTAGTCTTTTTTCTTCCATTTTCCTGGTTTTTGAGGGTTTAATTTTAGGTTTATTTTATAAACCATTTCTCTTTGAAAAAAGAGCGGTCGCGCGATTCCGCTCTCTGTTCCGGTGCAAAGGTAAAAAGGTTTATAATATAAACCAAATTTTTCAGGAAATATTTTTGGATAAATTATCATAGCGTTACGGCACGGCACATTATGTCGGGATTGAGTGCGTAGGAGATGGCACGGCAGAACTCCAGACCTAAGAAGTCGGCATAAAATTCCTGAATGTTCATTACCGAGGCGTAAATCCACAATTTACTTGCGGAATACTGACGC
Source organism: uncultured Porphyromonadaceae bacterium (assembly GCA_947174305.1). Taxonomy (GTDB): domain Bacteria; phylum Bacteroidota; class Bacteroidia; order Bacteroidales; family Muribaculaceae; genus Lepagella. Next base: position 7,609 of record CAMWIH010000134.1, read on the forward strand.
GGAATAGACGGTAAACGCTGTGCGAGCCTCGAAGCGGGCAGGTTTTCTATGCTTGAAAGCATAGCGACGTTGTCGGTTACAACGGAGTTGAAATTAAGGTCGGAAAAAGAGAAGTCCATAACTTGCTGAATTATGCAGCGAAGTTATAGACTTTATAAGATACGCGAAAAGACGCTTATTTCTTCCTTTTGAAGAATTTTATACGTTTTATAGTATGTCCTATGGCAAATGCAATCATTAAAAATCCGATTTTCCCATGCACACCTCCTAATGGACTATGTTCATTTTCTATGAGCCAATGGATAAATGTTGCTACTCCTGATATGAAAGTAAGAATATACAGCCACCAAAGTATGCGCGTCGGAACTTTAAGTTTACTAAATTTAGTAAGCCACTTT
>CAMWIH010000135.1 GCA_947174305.1 uncultured Porphyromonadaceae bacterium
AATTTGTAAAGAAGAAAATCAATAAATGTAATGAACCTCCCACAAGACCCCTTCATGCTATTGAGCATGATAAATATGAAGCTTCGCGACGAGTACTCCTCACTGGAAGAACTTTGCAAAGCAAACGATATTGACGAAGAGAGTCTCAAATCTTCCCTCTCTTCTGCCGGATTTGAGTATCTTCCGGAAATTAATCTGTTTAGATGAAAATGATTATAGTTGTGCCGGAAATTAATCAACTTAGATGAAATGAATATCGAACTAATAAACCTACCTCGCTTCACAGATCCTCGGGGTAATCTATCTGTGGTGGAGCAGAATGAAAATGTTCCTTTCGACATTAAACGCGTTTTCTTTACCTACGATGTTCCTGGAGGGGAAAGCCGCGCCGACCACGCCAACAAGACCCTTATCGAATTTATTGTTGCAGTAAGCGGAAGTTTTACAGTTTCACTCGACGACGGAAAGGAGAAAAAGAAGATACTGCTTAACAAACCATATCAGGGCTTACTTGTGAATCCAATGATATGGCGCAAACTCGAAGATTTCTCCTCCGGGGCAGTTGCATTAGTGATATGTTCCGATTTTTACAACGAGGAGGACTACATACGTGATTACGATGAGTATATTCGGGTCCGTTCGAAAACAATCAATTAAATTTCAATATCCTTTTAATTTTCAACATCTCTTTAAAAAATTTCCCGACAATGGTTCCATTCCTTGATTTAAAAAAAATAAACGAATCTTTTCAACCGGCTCTTGGAGAAGCAATAGCCCGCACTGTGGAATCGGGATGGTACCTCTTAGGGAATGAAGTCAAGGAATTTGAAAAGGAATATGCCTCTTACATAGGCACCGGCCATTGCGTGAGCTGTGCAAACGGACTGGATGCACTCACACTGATTTTCAGAGCCTATATAGAGATGGGAATAATGAAGCCGGGTGATGAAGTGATTGTGCCGGGCGATACATTTATTGCCACTTTTCTTGCAATATCTGAATGCGGCCTTGTTCCGATAGCAGTAGATGTTGACCCCGTTACCCTTCAAATTGACATTAATAAAATGAAGGAGGCATTGACACAAAAGACACGGGCCGTGGCAATTGTGCATCTATATGGGCGTTGCTCTTTCGCAGAAAGTGTTGCCGAATTTTGCAAAAAGAATGATTTGAAGCTTATCGAGGATAATGCTCAAGCCGCAGGGTGCAAGTACACTTCCACCTTACGCACCGGTTCACTCGGCGATGCATCCGGACACAGCTTTTACCCCGGAAAGAATTTAGGGGCATTAGGCGACGGCGGCGCCGTCACAACCAACGATGCCGAGCTTGCAAGAATGATTCGAACCCTTGCATTCTACGGGTCTGAAAAAAAATATATTTTCAATTATTGTGGACGCAATTCACGTCTTGATGAGATTCAGGCAGCCTCTCTCAGAGTTAAATTGCCGAGGCTTGATGAAGACAATGAACGCCGACGCGAAATTGCCCGAAGGTTTCAAGCTGAAATTGTCAATCCGGAGGTCACCTTGCCATTTCCGGATGGGGATAAAGCTGGTGAAAACAATGTGTTCCATCTCTTCCCGATTCTCGCGAAGAATCGGGAACAATTGCAAGACTCCCTATCGAAAAAAGGTATTCAAACTCTGATTCATTACCCCGTGCCTCCTCATTTGCAAAGATGTTATAAAGGTAAGATTCCCGTTCGTTTCCCTCTTCCTGTCACAGAATATATTGCTTCTCACGAACTTTCATTACCAATTTCCCCCGTTATGACAGATGAGGAGGTGAGGATTGTCATTGATGCCATAAACAATCCCTCTTAAGGCCATGAACAATCTTAAGGACATGTACCATCCCTTTTTATAGAGAGCGAGGGCAATAATAAACTATCCTGTTTAATGATTGTTAACATTATTATAGATTCCATCATTCCATAATAATGTTAAGATGAAAAAACTTCTGATTCCAATATTGCTAAGCACTTTCCTACCCGTCAAATCGATGGCCGACACACGCAGTCTGACGGATGTCCACAACGATTCCACGCTTAAATCGGAAAAGGTGATATATTTTGGCAAGGGGGAGGAGCCTGCTCCTGATTCTTCAATTGATTTGATAAGGAAATTCTACGAAGATCAGTTCCGCCATTCACAAGATCCTCTTGCCCCCTATTTCCTGTTCATGTCTAAGGACAATACACTTGCAATGGGTATGGGCGGATGCGTGAGGATGCGGGGTTATTACGACTGGGGAGGAGCAATACCCTCTCCCGGGTTTGCCCCATATCTCATTCCGATGACAGAGAACCCTTTACGAGAAAGATATTTCGGTACAACCCCTTCGGGAACATCACTGTTTTTCCGAGTAATCGGAACAAATAGGAAAGTGGGTGAATACCAACTTTATATTGAAGCTAATTTCAATGGCTATCAGGCACGCGACTTTCACTTGAAGAAAGCATACGGAGTTATCAATGACTGGACCATAGGTTATGCCAATTCTACATTCAGTGATCCAGCCGCGCTTCCTCCTGCTGTTGATGCCTCAGGACCTAATGCAAAGATGAGTGCAACGAACGTTCTCGTAAGGTGGATGCACAATTTCCAAAAGAAACACTGGACAATAGCAGCTTCTGTTGAAACACCCTCCGATAAGGTTCAGCAGATAGCTGACCAGACAGCGAAAGTTGAGCAATATGTGCCGGATGTGGCCATGTTCGGTCAGTATTCCTGGGGAGAATCCAATCATTTACGTCTCGCCGCCATTTATCGTTCCCTCTCCTATCGTGACCTGATAGCCGGAAAGAACCATTACAAGCCTGGCTGGGGCGTACAACTCTCGGGAGTGTGGCATCCGGCCTACCCCGTCACTCTTTATGGAGCCGTCAATTCAGGTTATGGTTATGGCAGTCTTGGAGGCGATTGGCTTATGGGCGACTATGATCTTGTAGCAGATCCCGAAAAGAAAGGCACACTCTATGCTCCTTTCTGCATAGGAGGTTATTTTGCCGCTCAATACAATTTTACGCATAATGTATTTGCCAGCGCCACTTTCGGTGCCACACGCTATAATCCTTATAAGGGTGCTGAGCCTACCGAATATAAGGAAGGAATGTATATAGCCGCCAACGTGTTCTGGTATCTCACCCCCCGCATCTCCTGCGCGGCAGAATTCAATCTCGGGCGCCGTCTCAATCACGACGGAGAGTCAAGATGGGCACGAAGAGTAGGAGCAATGGTACAATTCAGTTTCTGATATTTCTTTAACCAATATAAATGATATAATTATGAAAAGCACATTAAAAAACGCGGTAGCCAAACTATGGTGGTTCCCCTTAATCACCGGCCTTCTATCGATAGGCCTCGGTATATGGTGTCTCTGTTCACCCGAAAGTTCCTTAACATTATTGGCATACGTATTCACAGCCATAATGCTTCTGGCAGGATTCATGAACATCACATATTCCATAGTGAATACAGCCCCACACTCAGGTTGGGGCTGGAGTCTGGCTTTGGGTCTGATGGAGGTGATTCTTGCATTCTGGCTCTACACACTGCCGGTGGAAACTTTAGTCACCGCATTCATCTATGGAGTGGGAATCTATCTGGTGGTGGTAGCGATAAACGCCATCTGCCAATCGTTCATGCTTTACTCTCATTTCGGGATGATGACGGCACTTCTATTGGTTTTCCTAATCTCAACCCTTATTTTTGCCTTCATATTCCTTGCAGGCCCGATAGCGGGAGGTATTGCCGTATGGCTCTATATTGGAATATCTTTCATCACTTTCGGTTGTTACCGTGTGGCGTTAGCCGTCAAGATGAACAAAATCAATAAAAGATTGGGATTGTAAGCCACTCATATTACCAGATTAATAAGCTCCCTATATTACCAGATTAAATTAGAGGTCAGGATGCTCGGCAATCCTGACCTCTAATTTATTTTCCTAACCATTATATAGATTAGTCTTATGGCTACCCTACTCAATAGGCCGTATGGTTACATTCAAAAATCACTACATTCAAAATGCTTTCTTGTAGCTTTTGGAACCTTTCTTTACGATATATATGCCAGGAAGAACCGGTTTCTCGATTTTCATTCCCTGCAAAGTGAAATACTCCTCAGCTATGTCTTGAGTTTCTATTTCCTCGATCACTGTTGCATTTGCAAGTGAAAGATCGAAGGTCAACCTTTTAGACCATTCACTTTCATTATATGCATTGCTATCTCGCGGAACAGCTTTTATTCGGTAATCATATACTCCATCGGGAATCAGGTCAGTAACAGTATAACGTGTACCCTCTATTCCTTTAATTATGATTACATCATTTGAGGCACGTGTCTGCTCATCTTCACTATAAACTCCATTGTAGATATCTGCAGACCTCAAGTAGAATCTCTTCTTGACGAGTTCAGTTGAAACAACGACCTTCATATTTCCATTCGGAATACCCTTGAGCACCACGACATAGTCTTTATATGCATTTGTCAAAGGCACATTCACTACATCTATAATCTCATCTCCGGTATTAACTATAGAAACAAGAGCACTGCTTGAGTCACTGCTATAACTTTTAGCATTGAACGCAACGGACACGATTCCATTTTCTTCTCCTTCAAATTTAGGAGAAATAACAGAACCGCTCTGGTTTGAGGATCCTAATTTGATTGACTTATCTTCAATAGCACCATAACCTTCAACGCTCCAACCATGATTCTTATTATCAAACACAGTTGACAAAACAAGCTCCGGACCCTCATAATCAGAATGTTCCTTCACTTCAAGAGTGAATGTGGCATCATCTTCCAGACCACTCTCCCAGTTGATTGTGGCAGAGGTGGACGATTCAATCTTATGCTCGGAAAGCACCGGAATGGAAAGTTTTTCAAGTTCAGGCTTAACAACCCAGAAAGAGATGGTTCCATCATCATTCTTGGTTATTTCCGTAACAGGCATGCCAAGCTTACCACCACTGTTTAAGTTCTGAGCAGGAGCGGAAGTATTAGTGAATTCATTATTTCCGTTATAAGGCCACAAATCGCCTAAAAGGTCTTTTTCATTAATGTAATAATCACCATAGTAAAAGTCCATTTTCAGACTATTGTCACAAGGCACAGGAGTCATTCGCTGCACAGTATTGTTATTTACAACATTAGAATCCCAAGCATATTTACTATATGTGACATGATAAATAAAAAGGCCCTCTGTAGGCATATACTTATCCCACCCCTGCAATTTACGGTTTTCCAATATGAAATACTCGTTCTTGTCTCTTGGGTTAGACAATTTCACAGCCTTGTCCTTCTCCAGATCCAATGAATTGAATACAGGCAAAGTATATAGCGTGCCCTCTACACCTTCTTCAATATCAATCCACCCCATGAATTCTTTTTCGTAAGCACTGTAACCAATGGGAGTATATGAATCATTGTTATAGTTACCATAATCCATCACTGACCATGGGCCCATGCCGAAATGATTTCCATAATTTGTATCATAGAAATCGGGCAATCCAAGGCAGTGAGAAAACTCATGACAGAAAGTACCGATACCGTCAATCTTTCTAAGGTTAGTGCCGTTCAGTTCATTGAAAACGGCAAATTTGTCGATCTTAGTACCGTCAAGGGTTAAAGCACGTCTAAACTCAGATCCCGACAATGACCACTGACAAGGCCAAACCGCATTTTCAGCATCGCTGTCATAGGAAGAAGCTTCACCATCTCCGGCATACAATACAATAAGTACATCACATTCACCGTCGCGGTCATTATCATAGAGGGCATAATCTATCTGGCCATCAAGAGCCTGAACAGCCTCTCCAACCATATTGCCACATCCTTTGTCGTTACCAGAGGCATCATTACCTCCATAAACAGCCCTATTACCCGATAGAGTTACGGGGCCATACACATCAAACTGTGGAGTATATTTGCCATTTGACTGATCACGGAAATAACTGAGGGCACTCACTGAACCATTATCAAAAAATTCATTAAACGTGGTGAGCGGATCGGCATCCTTGAACTTCTTATCTTGATATTGCACAAGGAGAATGGGCACACGAGGAGAACCTGTGTTGGGAACCTGAGTATCTCCAGAACGAGTGGAAACCTTGTTAACCTTACGTCTATTTATCTGCTCAACCCTGCTTTTAGCCAAGGATTCCAGTGTAAGTGCGGTAGCTTCCTTAGTGACATAGGCTTTTTCAGCTGCAGTTCTTGCCTCCGGGTTATGTGCCTTGACGGCCGACACTCCATTGGAAGTCTGATAATAGAAATCGCCGTCAGCTTCGCGGGCAACTGTAAGACCGTCAGTCGTGACGTAGGTATGGAAATGTTCGTCACCGAGCAATCTCACAGAAACTTCAGTCCCGTCACTCTGGCGGAAAGTGCGCAGATTCCGTTTTGCAGGAACAGCCATCACGCCTAACGTAGTTGACGAAACCAATGCCGTCAATAGTATTTTTTTAAGATTCATGATGATTTGTTAAATGAAAAGTTCGTATCGCTTATATTAAAAGCAAATATAACATAACAGTGACTCATTTCAAAATATATTATGAATTTTTATCAAAAATTTAAAAGTTTTCGTTAAAATCTTTAACCACTTCAATCCTCTTTCACAGAGTCTGTGTTTGTTTCTGCCCATATCGGCTGGTGCTCAATCACTATCTTTTTATAGTATGCTGTAAGGAGTGTGGTCAAAGGGAGGGCAATCACCATCCCAAGAATCCCGAGCAAGGTTCCCCAGATGGAAAGGGAAAGCAGGATAACTGCCGGATTGAGACCAAGCGATTTACCCATAATCTTGGGGGTGAGTATATAATCGCAAATACATTGCGAAATCACATAGACCAAGCCACACTCTCCGAGCATAGTCCAGAAATCCACACCTCCGTCAAGAGAGGTTATGAAGCAGATGATTGCAACCGGAATCAAGGTGATATACTGAAAATAAGGAATCATATATAGTATTCCAACCAAAAGCCCCATCATGATGGACATCGGGAGCCCGACAATTGAGAAACCGATGCAATAGAACACGGCGGCACAACTTGCAATCAGGAGCTGACCTCGGAAATATTCATTCATGCTGTATTTTATATCATGAGCCAGCCGGAACACGGTTGCTTTATATTTATCAGGCACCATCATCCGGAACCCTGCCCCGAGCTTATGGTAGTCAATCAGTATGAAAATAAGATAGACAAATGTCAGAAGCCATTCAAGAGAATGCATCAGGAAATCTATCGATCCGGAGACAATTGTCTCCCCCCGGTCGAGCCACGTGTTCCATTTGCCACTTTCGATATCTTTAACTATGCCTCGCAGATCGAGATTACGCTCCATCATGTCGGATATGCTTTCGGGGAGCATCGGAATTTTCACACTACGCGCCTGATAACGGTCAATCATCGCACCCAATTCATGAATTTCACCCTCCATGAGCGGTGTGATGAAATATATGAGAGCGCAGGCTATGACAGTAACATCGACCAATGTGACAGCAACTGCCAAACCCCATTTTTTTGAATGAAGGAACCGCTGATTGAACTCCACAAACGGCTCCATGATATAGGCTAACAGAGCCGCCAGACAAAATGGCAGAAGCACATTCTTAAGGATACCGAGCAACCATATTGTGCCCGCTATCAAGGCAAGCGTGATTAATAATCTGACGAATCTATCGAATGTAAAAGGCTTCATATATTCCCGACTTTTTAAACAAGTACCCAAAGTTATTAAAAATTTCCCGGATAGAATATTCTCTTCCGACTATTTTAGTGGATGGAGCCTAAATTCTAAAAGAGCCGGACCACAATATAAATTAATAAAAAAATGACAGAAGCAGTGATGAATCCTCCCCAGAAAGAAGCTGCTGAAAAAGAACCGTGAACCTTTCCAACATCTTTTGTCAATTCAACAGGATTAAGATCATCCCTGTCAATCATTCCTTCAGTCGTCTCTTCTTCAGATTTATTAATCACCTCTTCTTTAT
>CAMWIH010000136.1 GCA_947174305.1 uncultured Porphyromonadaceae bacterium
AAGATGTACTATAAATTAAATGATCCAAATGCAGACGCAGAAGACCTATATAACTCTAGGTGGATAGTTTGGGTACCAAGTAGAGAGATAATGACGCATGGATGTGTGCCTCTCGAGGTTTTCTTTGATTTAGTACAAGCGGGACTTGTAGAGAAAGGTGAACCAAAAGATGTAAAATTAAGTTCTTCTACTTTATTAAAATATTCTACCTTTGTTATGGACGATAGAGACGATAGATAGGAGGTAGATAATGGCAGAGAGAAGAATGTTTGCAAAGTCAATCATAGATAGCGACGCATTTTTGGATATGCCCTTATCAACGCAGGCTCTGTATTTTCATCTCTCAATGCGTGCGGATGACGATGGTTTTGTAGGCAATCCAAAACGCATAAAAGGAATGATAGGAGCAAGTGAAGATGATTTAAAAATTATGAAAAATAAATCTCTTCAACAGAGAGCAAATATAATAAATCGTTACTATCACACAAGTAAAAAGAAAAAAGCTATGAAAAAGAAATTAATCGATACTCTCAAAGAGGCGCTTGAAAGATTAGCTAACGTGAATGGTGAACTTCGTTTACAGCCTGTTCCGGTGAGAGTTGGTAATCGATTCGGAAATTTTTAATTAATTGAAGAAAAGCACATTGGCGACCTTAAAGGCCGCCTTCAATTTTTTATTATTTGTAGTATATGTTGTTTCACCATGACCATAGTGACCGATTAAGTGATCTTCTTACCAATGACACCTCAGCAACATCACGGAAGATTAGGAAAATCGTGATTGTTGGGTGTATTGTCAATGCCTGTCTAATGGCATTGAAATTATCGGTAGGATATTTTGGTCATAGTGACGCATTGGTGGCCGATGGTTTCCATTCACTGAACGATTTTGCCGCTGATTTGATAATGCTTCTTTTTATCGGAATCTCATTTAGAAATGCCGATAGCCGATATTCATACGGATACGGTAAATTTGAGACATTTTCTACATTCCTTATCTCTCTTTTCTTGCTTTTTATAAGCTGGCATATAGCAGAAGAAGCAATCGAAAGGATAAAGGAGTACATGGGAGGTGAGGTGCTTGCACAGCCGGATATTTGGACTGTGATTGTGGTCCTTGTCTCCATGTGTGCCAAAGAATTTTTATTCCGTTTTTACCGTCGCGGCGCTAAAAAAACATCTACGATGGCTCTGTTGACAAATGCCTGGCATCACAGAAGCGATGCAATGGCCTCTATTGCAACTCTGATTGGCGTTTCTTTTGCGCATTTTTTAGGAGAGTCTTGGAGAATATTGGATCCATGTGCATCGTTGGTACTTGTGGTCTTTATTGTTGTTGCTGCTATCAGGATGCTATATCCATCTTTTATTGAGCTAATGGATCATTCTTGCCCTGCACCAATTGCAGATAAGGCAAGGGATATCGTGGAAGCCACGGAAGGAGTTGAGAGGTTGCTGGAAACAAAAAGCAGGAAGAACGGCCATTTCCTTATTTTTGATTTTAAGATTGGAGTTGCCCCGAAATTGAATGTGACGGAGGCTGAAGAAATAGCTTCAAGAGTTCAGGATAATCTAAAAAAGGAATTTGGAAATAATACACTGATTAGTGTCAGGACGGTTCCAACATCGGAATACAATTTAATTTGAGGAATAAAATTATTTTTACTAAATTCGTGAAATGAATTTAGTAAAATAGAATATAAGATGACACGTATAGCAATTTTTGCATCAGGGAATGGAACTAATGCAGAAAATATCATAAAGTATTTCCAAGAAAAAGATCGAGGTGTTGAAGTGGCTCTTGTGATATGTAATCGTCGAGATGCCGGAGTTTATGAGAGGGCTAACCGTCTTGGAGTGCCGATACTTCATATCTCGAAAAGTGAAATTAATCAGGAATCAAAAATGCTTGGAGTCTTGAAGGAATATGGAATTGACTTCATTGTATTGGCCGGTTTTATGCTTATGGTGCCGGAGTTCCTGATTGAATCATATCCTAACCGCATTGTAAATATTCATCCCTCATTGCTTCCCAAATTCGGTGGAAAAGGGATGCATGGGCATCATGTCCATGCCGCAGTAGTTGAAGCAGGGGAGAGGGAGAGCGGTATCACCATCCATTATGTAAATGAATTCTATGATGAAGGGGAGATTATCTTTCAGGCAAAGACTGAGGTGCTTCCCAACGATACGCCGGAAGATGTTGAAGCAAAGATTCATTTGCTTGAGCAGGAACATTTCCCTAAAGTCATAGAAGAAGTTATTAAAGGAGAATAAAAAAAGAGGTGTTAATAAGCAATATAAAAATGGAGTCTTTTATCAAGACTCCATTTTTATATAATCAAGAAGGATATACATTTTCTGTTTCTCAACCCCCAGCTTTTCCAATATAGGAAAGTCGTCTATGAAACATTTCCTGAACTCTTCATAGTTTCCATTAATAGCTTTCCTGTATAGTTCAAGAGCCTTTCTGAAGTCTCCTGAAACGACATAAAGATGCCCCGCATTAAGAAAATCGGTCGCAACAGGCTCAGACAATAAGATCTTATCGCTATATTTTTTGCTCTTTTCAAAGTTACTGTTCTCAAACTCTGCCCACGCAATAGCCCTATAATTATCAATATTTTCAGGGTCGATGTAATTTGCATGATAGTAAAACTTCAATGCTTCATCAGTTTTTCCACCCTTAAGGGCACAAAATCCTGCATTGAGAAGAAGATTCAGATTTTCAGGATCTTTTTCAAGCAATCTCTCATAGTACTCAAGAGCTCGGTTATATTTACCAACCTTTTTATATGTGAATGCTATCCTTTTTAGAAGCCATGTACCCGGAGTTTTGAGAAGTTCTGCGCGTGTGTATGCTTCCAAAGCTTTTTCATAGAATTTCATTGATTGGTAGCAATACCCGATCTTCTCCCATAGTGCAGGCTCATCCGGGGTCTCCTCAACAAGAAGATTCAACAAAGGCAATGCATCGGTATAGTACTTTCGACTAAAATAAAATTCACCAATGAGAGCGACAATCTCGGAATCAGACATTATCTGGCCAATAACAGGAATGTCGAGGAAGTTGAAAGGTTTTTTAAATGGATCCACAAATCCTTCCTTCTTACGGAACAGTTTGAAGAATCGGTAGAGGTCGCGCAATACTTTTGTTACCTCTTCATCAAAATCAGGAGCGGAAGAGGACAGGGCTTTCTCCTTAATCTCCTCAGAAAACTGTGAAAACTGGGCATCAAGTTGTGCAGTCATCATATTTTTCTGAGCCTCCGGCATCTTTCCCAAGGCAATAGCAAGAGAATACTTATCTGAGTCACACACATTTCGTCCGATCTCCATGATGCGTTCTATAATATGTCTCTCCTGCTCACCGGCATTTATTGCCGGATGATTGGCAAAGAATGGAAGGAACCAATTGGATGCGGAATTAAAGAATTGGAATTGTTTTAGATTCGAGAATGCAACCATCATAAGGTCGGCACCATCCGTCTGCATCTCGCTGAGTTCCCGCATTTTTTCCGTGAGCCCCGACTTGTCAAGCAATTCTTCCCATTCCGGATTATTTTCCATCATTCCCGCTTCTATACTTTCAGGTGAAATATCTCTCATTTTTTTCAAGATATCAGGACGCATCTTCATAATCTCCGGAAGCACCTCAGTCTGCATTTTATTAGAAATCCTCTCCGTGTCACGAGTACGGATGATTGTAAGCACAATCTCCCTAATCCGGCGATAACCTATCAGGGAGTCTTCAAAAAGTTGAAGGCGAGAGATGATTTTGTTTGAAGACGTGATTCGTTGAGGATGACGATTCAATGCAAGGATAATTCCCGTTAAAGCCCTTGCTGAAATTCTCTCAGAGATTTCAGCCTCATAAATATCCAGGAGAGATGATAATTTATGACTATCGTAATAACCAAGCAGGGAAAGGGTCAGAGCACTGATGATGTGAGAAGGCAACAGTTCACCATATTTGTTCGACAAAACTGCCTGTGTGGCCAATGAAATGGTTTTCTTATTGTTATGGCTCACCCAAATAAGATTGAAGATGGATGAGTGGAGTTCGGCAAGACGTCGGGAAATATCCGTTGTATCATTCCCTGCCGAGGAAGCTAAAGAGTATTCGGAATAGCAATCGGCATATTGTGAAAGCAGTCTCTCCAAGTCCTGATTTGCAAGATTTGAATAACGTAACACTTCCGAGTAATAATCTGAAGAATCTTTCGCATGGATATTACGTCTGAGGTTGTCGGTGATCGACCTCAGGTTCTCAAGGATATCCTGATACACCTCTTTACGGGATAGATCGGCTATTCCGTCTATCATGTATGAGGCCATATATCTGTATGTGTCGCGCAATCTGTTTAATTCATCAACAAGATTATAATCCTGCACTTCTCTCGCAATATCAAGGAGGATATTAATAGAAGAGGCTATATCATATGAAACAAGGAGGTTTTCCACCTCCTTGCATTTATTAAGAATTATGTTTTTCTGCATAAGTTTGAGAGGTAATGAGCTTAAACTCAAAGTTCACTACTTATATAACAAATATCAAGCCAAATTTCATTGAATCCGGTTTTAGAAATTTACACCGAATTGCAACTGAGCTATCCAGATGGAAGGGGTGTCAAGTCGGGAGATATAATCCTGATGACGTTTGTTGAAATATCGATTTGCCACCCCTAAGATAATATATGTTTTTGCTTTTGAAGTTTGGGAGAGATTGATGCCACATCCTATCGCGGAGTTATAATCACCAAACATTGGTGAATCCTCAACCGTATTGAATGAATACCCGAAGCGTACATTAAGGAAAAAGAGGGTAGGCCGGGAAGAGAACCCTGTGCGGATCAATGCGTAAATAGGGATGAAGTTATCTCCCCCTTGCACTGTTCTATGAATACCGGCACCAATGCCGATTGTCTTTAGGAATTTATTCTTATATCCAACAATAAAGTCCAGATCAAAGGTTGACATATCATGTGCCGTAAGGTCAACCGATGCCCCTAAATCAGCACCCCAAGTAAAATGGGAAGTATCGAGAGGACGGTTTCCTCCGAAAATACTCTCCCTTACATTCTCGGTCTTGTTGATATTGCTGACTTGCTTATTATTTTCATCCGGCACCAAATTAGTTATCGCGGTGTCGGCGTTTGTTTTTTCAGCAGCTTTTGAATCAAAAGCGTTGGATGATAAAAACAATGCGCCCGCAATCAGTGCAAGCTTGAAAAACTTGTTGCGGATTGCGGGTGCAAGTAAAGATCTTTTCTTTGCCATGACGGAAAGAGTTATTCTCCTAAATAAGATTTGAGAAGTTTGCTTTTCTGTCCTTTAAGACGACGGATAGCCTTCTCTTTAATCTGACGTACACGTTCACGCGTGAGATCAAATTTCTGACCGATTTCTTCAAGCGTCATTTCCTGACAGCCGATGCCGAAAAACATTTTAAGGATTTCTCGTTCGCGGTCATATAATTGTTTCAAGGCGCGATCCACCTCTTTAGAGAGAGATTCCTGATTAAGGTTCTGATCAGCCATGGGGCTGTCGTCGTTGGGAATCACGTCGAGAAGAGAGTTGTCTTCACCGTCAACAAAAGGGGCATCAACCGAAATGTGACGTCCGGAAACCTTAAGGGTGTCCGATACTTTATCAACAGGCATGTCAAGACGAGCCGCCAGTTCCTCCGGGGAGGGACGACGTTCATTTTCCTGTTCAAATTTTGAAAGTTCCTTTGTAATCTTATTTAGCGATCCAACCTGATTGAGCGGAAGACGAACAATTCGAGACTGTTCGGCAAGAGCCTGAAGAATCGATTGACGAATCCACCAAACGGCATAGGAGATGAATTTAAATCCGCGAGTCTCATCAAATTTCTGAGCCGCACGAATAAGACCAAGGTTTCCTTCGTTGATAAGGTCAGGAAGGGACAATCCTTGGTTCTGATACTGTTTTGCCACCGAAACAACGAAGCGGAGGTTAGCCTTGGTAAGCTTCTCGAGGGCTGCATGGTCTCCTTTCTTAATTCTTTGCGCGAGCTCTACCTCCTCACTTACTGAGATTAGTTCTTCACGCCCTATTTCCTGCAGATACTTGTCGAGAGATGCGCTTTCGCGATTGGTGATGGATTTGGTGATTTTTAATTGTCTCATATATATCTCCAAAAATTAGTGCAAATTTAATAAAATTTCTTTAAATCTACAAATTTTATTCTGATTCTTTGTAAATCAGGATTATTTGATAAGTAAAATTCGTGATTCTAAGGTTGAAATTTTTTTAGCGTTCCAAGGTCGTTTCCCTGGAATCTTAAAGTATAAAAGAAAGACAATTGTGAAACTTATTAAACATCTCACAATTGTCTAACAATGATCGGAGGGTTTTTCCCTTTTGTTTAACGGATTTTAATCTTTTCTTCCCTCCTTAGCGATTATTATGTTTATGCCATGAATTACAATATTGTTCATTATATTGTGATTTATTCTGCTGAAAGGTTCACGGCATAGTAATATTTTTTGCCTGTGGGATAGAGGCCCGTTATGAACATTACCTTATCTTCGCTGTCATCCTTCATTATAGAGTTATAAATTCTCTCCACATCATCTGAGGAATTAACGGTAGCACCGTTTATATCAGTGATAATGAATCCATCCTTAACTCCTGCATCACGCACCGGACCGGCCTTTATTCCTTGAACCTGAACACCTCCTGAGACGCCAAGATTGCGTTTTGTCTCATCAGACAATTTCATGAATGCACATCCAAGTTCAGAGAAGTCGCCTTTCTTGGTTATGGAAGTGTTTCCCTGTTGGTTTCTCAGTATTCCTGACTTAGTGTAGGTCTGGTTGTCACGAACGTATGTGATGGATATGCTATCACCCGGCCGATACTTGTTCACTTTTTCCACCAACTGAGCTCTTGTCTCAACCTTGGCGCCATTTATGGCCGTGATCACGTCGTCTTCCTGAAGCCCCATCTCTTTTGCAGTGGAACGATCCGATACGGAGGCAATTATTACACCGCTCTTTGTTGCCGTTATCTTTTTCTCCTTGGCAATCTTTGCGTCAAGATCGGCCACTGAGCAACCAAGCATTGCGCGCTGAACAGTGCCATATTGTTTGATATCAGTCATCACCTTCTTAACGATGGTGGTCGGAATGGCAAAGGAGAAGCCTGCATAGCTACCTGTGTTGCTGTAAATGGCTGAATTTATACCCACGAGTTCTCCTTTAAGATTTACGAGCGCACCGCCTGAGTTTCCGGGGTTGAGGGCGGCATCTGTCTGGATGAACGATTCAATTGTCATAGGACTTTTATGACTGTTCGAACCCAGGCTGCGGGCCTTGGCCGAAACGATACCCGTTGTTACGGTTGAATTGAATCCAAAGGGATTGCCGACTGCAAGAACCCATTCGCCTACCTTTAATGTTTCGGAGTCGCCGAAAGTGATGGGGGAGAGGCCTTTGGCATCTATTTTGAGAAGCGCAAGGTCGGTGGCTTCATCTGTCCCGACAATTTTAGCATCGTATGTGGAGTTGTCGTTAAGAAGCACTTCAAGTTTCTCGGCTCCTTCAACCACGTGGTTATTGGTTACGATATAACCATCTTCTGAAATAATGACTCCCGATCCCAGTCCGCTCTGTTCTGGTTCGCTTTTACGTTGTTGCCGAGGTTGACGGGGTTGCTGACGCTGTTGTGGGTTTCCAAAGAAGAAGTCAAACATCCCGCCAAACGGATCCATGTCGCCATAACTGCCGTAAGCATTCTGCTGACGGGTGGTGAAACTCTTGATGCATACCACAGCATTGACCGTCTTTTCGGCCGCAACCGTGAAGTCGGTTTCAAAAGCCGGAGTCGATGACGTGCGGATAAATGAAGGGGATTCATTTGCAATAAGAGAAGAGGAACATAGTGCCAAAAGCACTGATGCAAAAAAAAGGTTAGCTTTCTTCATAC
>CAMWIH010000137.1 GCA_947174305.1 uncultured Porphyromonadaceae bacterium
TGATGTGGATAAGAGACCGGAGGAATATTTCTCCTTATACTCCACAGTGAGGGGCATGAAATCAACACCCTCTCCGGCCTCTTTGGCCGAACAAACGGTGGCGAGCAACATAGTGTTGCCCATTCGCACTTCCACCGCACCATCAGCCTGCTTGGCCAGCTTGCCGGTCTCGATTGTTATCTCGCGACCATCGGGCAGAGCGATGGTTTTTTTAATAGCTTTAAACATAAAAATCTTTATTGTATTTCTTCGCGAAAATGGTTCTTGAAAAGCCCGTTGGGGCCTTATTTGTAAATTCTCACAAAATTAACAAATTAAATCGGGTTTAGCAAATTTTTACTATCTTTGCAGTCTAAAAGCATAGAAAAATGAAAAGTCAGTATAAATTTTTGAAAATGTTATCGGTTGGAGCAGTGGGTATGATTCTGACCGCAGTCTTTCCTAAATGCACTAAGGATGAGTTTAAAATCCAGGGGAATATAGAGGGTGGCGCCGACAGGTCGGTGATTCTTGAAAAACCCGATTTTCACGGCCGTTGGATGCCAATTGATTCGACGCGTGTGGCGGGCGACGGAAAATTCTCAATCTCCTATACTCGTCCTTCCGCACCCGAAATTTATCGTCTTGCTTTGGGTGACCGCTACATCTATCTGCCGGTTGATTCGACAGAGACACTCACCGTCAATTCCAAAGCTTCAAATTTCGGAACAGATTTCAGTGTCACCGGATCTATCCAGGCAGAAAAGATGGCCGAGTTTGAGAAGGAACTCCTTGCTCTTGATTTCAATGATGCTCAAAAGAGGGAGACATTCAAACGGAATGTCTATTCCAAATACCTTAAGGATGCACAGGGAGGAATAATAAGCTATTACGTGCTTACAAAAGTGGTTGGCGACAAACCCCTTTATGACATTCAGGACGATGCGGATGCGAAATATTATGCCGCCGTTGCCACCGCCTTTGAACAATATCGCCCCAATGACCCTCATGCAGAGATGCTGCGTGCCGCATCTATCGATGCGCTGAAACGTAAGAATGCCGCATCGGGCAGGAAGAGGATTGTAGAGGCCGAGGAGATAAAGATTATCGACATAGCGCTTCCCGATGAGAAGGGCCGGGAGGTGAAATTATCGGAAACCGTGGGTAAGGGGAAACGCGGTGTGATGATTGTATCTATGATGAATGAGAAGGAGTCACCGGCAATTAATAAGGCTCTCTCCGAATTATATAACGGCAATTCGATGACGTTCTATATGGTTTCGCTTGATGCCGACCAGTATGCCTGGAGGGATGCCGCCGGGAATCTTCCTTGGGTCACTGTCTCGGATCCTGAAGGACGCAATTCGGGCATCCTGACCAAATATAATATCGGCACGTTGCCGGCTTTCTTTATTTTCGATGGCGAAGGCCAGCTTGTGAATAGGGCTTTTTCTCTTGAAGAACTGAATAAGAAACTATAGGCTACATGGATTGGAAAGATATATTGGCTCAGATGAAGGAGACTATTCCGGAAGGGGAGTCTGTGCAGGACTCTTCTCAGGAACCGGAGGTGAAAAAGGGTGCTGTGAAGAGGGAAAAGCTGAGCGTTGCGATGGAGCGAAAAGGGAGAGGAGGGAAAACTGCCACCATCATCTTTGGTTTCACCGGGACGGATGAGGAAGTGGCTGAAGTTGCCACCCGTCTCAAGCAACGTCTTGGCACCGGCGGGTCATCACGTGGAGGTGAGATTCTGCTTCAGGGGGATGTGAGGGAGAAAGTGAAACCTTTGCTTAAGGAGATGGGATATAGAGTCTGAGGATATAAGGTTATGGGGTTATAAGATAAAAGAGAATATAGGGATGCTTGAGCTGCAACGTGCGTCGGCAGGGTCGGGAAAGACCTTTACGCTCGCAAAGAAATTTATATGGTATTATATCACTATTCCTGATGAAGCGGGACGTCGCCGGCTTCGCACTCCGGCCGAGTTAACCGATTCGTTAGGACATATCCTGGCTGTGACCTTCACCAATAAGGCCACAAACGAGATGCAGCAACGCATAGTGGAGAAGCTCTACGCTCTCGGATATCCTGAGGAGGGAGGGAAAAGGCCTGACTATATGGCTGAATTCCTGAATGAACTCAATAAGTATTCGGAAAGGGAGATTGAAGAGAAGGATATCAGCGCCACATGCCGGCGCGCTGTAGGAATATTGCTGAACAATTATTCCGATTTTCAGGTATCTACCATAGACTCATTTTTTCAGCAAGTGTTGCGTACTTTCGCCTACGAATCAGATTTGAGCGATTCCTACCGAATAGAACTTGACACCGATTATCTGTCAGCCATGGCGATCGATGCCCTTCTGGAAGATATCAATTCGGGCAAGGATGAATCGGGGACATCTTTCTGGATTGGCGAGCTAATGAGCCGTGCTAAGAACGATGGAAAGAAATGGAATATCTTTGCCAAGAGCGTGGCCGGAGATAATCCTTATTCATTACTTACAGAGTCGGTGAAACGACTTGAAAATGAAGAGTTCAAGGAGATAAGACGTGAATTAGACAGATATTTTTCAACGGAACCTGATTTCCCGGGAATCTATCTGGATATGCAGCAGAGGTATGAGGCTCCTGTGAGGGAGGCATATCAAAAGCTCCGAAGGGCTTCAAAAAAGATGCGCTCCATATTGGCTTCGGTAGAAAGCAGTCTCGACGCTAAGGATGTCAAGATTTTCCAGCGCAGGTTTGAGACGGTGGCAGGAAGCAAGACCTTTGAATTGCCCTTGAATTCCAAAAAGGAGAGAATTGAGAGTCTTGAACAGAATTTCCCCAACACCTATCATTCACGCAAAAAGAAGGGGGATATCTCCGCCTATCAGACTATGGAGGATGCTGATGCTGAGATGGCGGAGAATTATGACGAATGGTCGGCCAAACTGAGGAGTGAGGGCTTCCGCCACTGGCGGCTATACAGGGAGAACCTTCCCTTCATGGGGCTTTTGCAAGCCATAAGGGAGAAACGCGATGAGTATCTGCGTGAAAACAATGCCATAGAGCTCGGTGAGACCAATGCCATGCTCCACGACATTATAGGTGAGGATGACGCTCCCTTCATATATGAACGCATCGGAACCCGACTGAATCATTTCCTGATTGATGAGTTTCAGGACACCTCAAAAATGCAATGGCGCAACATGAGTCCGCTGCTTCATGAAAGTGTGGGACGAGGGAATGAGAACCTGATAATCGGCGATGCCAAACAGAGCATCTACCGTTTCCGCAATGCTGATTCATCGCTCATCTCCCGGAGGGTGCCCGAAGAATTCGGATGCGACCCTAATGAATCTCCAGCCACGTCTGCTCAGAACACCAACTGGCGAAGCGACCTGAGGGTGGTGCAATTCAACAACAGTTTCTTTTCTTTTCTTGCCGGAGAATTGAACCGGCTTGTCGGTGCCGGTGTCTCTCCCGAACGAAGGGATTTTGAAGCCGACTATCTGAATGTTGTGCAGCATCCTCATCATAAGAATGAATCGGGATATGTTGAGGTGAGACGAGGCACGGATAGCGACCAGCCCTGGAATGAATATGTGTTATGGTCCATACCGGAGATAGTGGAAGATGCCCTCTCGCGCGGTTTCCGCATGCGGGATATTGCTGTGCTTGTGGATCGCAATTCTGAAGGTGAAGATGTAATTGCTACTCTCACAGAGTATAACGCTCAGGTGCCGGAAGGGGGAAGACGGCTGGAATATGTCAGCGAGCAGTCGCTTAAGCTGACATCTTCGGCGGCTGTGGCCCTTGTGGTGTCGGTTCTTGAAACGATAAGCCGGGGTGCCGACCCGGAAGTGCGCACCGGGGAGGAGCGGGCCCGCAGGGGAGTGGCCGACTGGTCGGAAGTGGCTTGCAATTTCAAATTCTTTGCCATGCGTCATCCCGAACTCTCAACTCCCGAATGCCTTGCCGGTTTCTTTGAAGAGGGCGGCGATAACGATGCCATCGGAGAGATGTTGAGAAAGATGCAAGCCGTGACGTTGCCCGCACTCGTTGAATCAATAATAGCGGAGTTTATTCCGGCCGACATCCGACGCACTGATGCCGTGTTCTTAGCCGCCTTTCAAGATCTGGTTCTTGAGTATTGCGAGAGCCGGCCCTCGGATGTGGCATCATTCCTGAGATGGTGGACCGACAAGAAAAAGTCGGCGTCCATCTCCTCCCCTGAAGATATGGATGCAATAACCGTGATGACGGTGCATAAATCAAAAGGACTCGAGTTTCCAATTGTGATCGCCCCCTTTGCCAATGCCACCTTCAAGGATGGTTCCGGAAAGAGGGAATGGAGATGGATAAGGCCCGAAGTGGTGAGTTCGGAAAGGGGCGACCTTCCTCCCTTTATCCCTATTCCCACGGCTCCTATAGTGGAGGGGACACGCCATGAACATGTGCTCAATGAATATTACGACCTTCGGAAGATGGACAGCATGAATTCCATCTATGTGGCCTTCACGCGTTCGGCATGTGAACTTTATATCTTCTCCAAACCTTCTGGAAAGACAGAAGATCCGGTAAGCATGTCAGGCTTGTTGGGAAGATTCTTTAATGAACTTTTGGCATCGAATGGTGGTATGACTAGCATCGAGATGATGCAACCCTCTGCGGTAGGGGCAATGGATAATGATTGCTTCACGTATGGGGAGAAATACGCCCACCGGCAGAATGAGAACAGGGGTAATACGGGAGAGGAGTATGTGATGAAAGATTATGCCGTGCGTACCACGCCCGATTTCCTTTTATACCGCACGGAGGATGTTCCTGAGGTGGTGGATGCGGAAGATCCGGAGCTTTCCGAAGATGAAGACCCGCGCTCTGAAGGAAATATACTTCATGAGATTATGCAGGGAGTGGAGAGGCAGGCAGATATTCCTCGAGCGGTGAGGAGAATGGCGATAAAAGGGGTGATAACCTCGGCAGAGGCCTCACGATACGGTGGGATGCTTACGGTCATGACATCACGTCCGGAGGTGAAGGGATGGTTCGAAGGAGATTGGCGCGTGGTTAATGAGCGGCCGCTCCTGAGGGCCGGCAATATAATGAAGCGTCCCGACAGGGTCATGATTTCGCCGGATGGTGAGGCTGTGGTGGTGGATTATAAATTTGGCGAATCCATGTCAACCCACAGAAGGTATGCGGCGCAGGTGCGTGATTATGTGGAAACCCTTAAGGATACAGGCCGGTTCAAAAGCGTGACGGGCTATCTCTGGTATGTCAAGCTTGACAAGCTGGAGCTTGTGGCCCGATGATTTTCATGATGAAAATTCCCTTAATTTTTGCAAATAAGAGGATAAAGGGTTAATTTTGTGAAATAATCAATATAATAAAGAAATTGGATACAGATCCTTTACCGGCATCGCCGTTACTGACATTATTACTCGCTATCTCCGACAAGGCCGGTGGGGCCATAAGTTTTCATGCACCCGATTCTATGTCGTGGTTTGCGTGGTCGGTGCTTATAGCAATCGTTGTTGGCTGTCTTTTCATCTCGGCATTTGTCTCGGGAAGTGAGATAGCTTTTTTCGGATTGACCCCTCAGGAACTCGACGACCTTGAAGAGTCGGACACCGCAGCCGACAAGAAAGTGCTCGGTCTGCTGGCTAACAGCGAAAAATTGTTGGCCACCATATTGATTTCCAATAATCTTGTGAATATCACGATGGTTGTGCTCCTCACGTTTGCCATAGGGCAGACCGTGAGCTTCCATAGCGAAGTGGTGAGTTTCCTCATCCAGACAGTATTCATGACCTTCCTGCTCCTGCTGTGTGGTGAGATTTTTCCGAAACTCGTGGCACGCGGACGCACGTTATGGTGGGTGAGGATGGCCTCTTCAGGGGTTGCCTTCCTTAACGCCCTTTTCTCCCCGCTGTCGCGCGTGATGGTGAAAAGCTCTTTCATTGTAAAAAGGGTGGTAAACAAAAAGGAGGAGAATATATCTCCCGACGAGCTTGGCACAGCGCTCGAAATCTCCGATGTGAAAGACTCAAAGGAGAAGGAGATGCTTGAGGGAATACTCACGTTCGGAGAGAAGGAGGCGAGGGAGATCATGATTTCGCGCGTTGACGTAACGGCGATAGAGCTTCACGACTCGTGGGATAATGCCATCAAAGTCATTCTTGACTCAGGCTTTTCACGTATCCCGGTATATGACACATCCCAGGACAGCATCTCCGGAATACTTTACAGTAAAGACTTGCTTCCGTATATAGGGAAGGTGGATGATTCTTTCCATTGGCAGAAGCTTATAAGGGAGGCCTATTTTGTGCCGGAGTCGAGAATGATCGACGACCTTCTCGAAGATTTCCGTAAACGTAAGATACATATCGCCATAGTTATCGACGAATATGGGGGCACTCAGGGAATCGTCACTCTGGAAGATATTATAGAGCAGATTGTAGGCGACATAGATGATGAATATGATGAGGTTGCCTCAATGTATAAGAAAATCAGTCAGGATTCCTATTATTTCGATGCCAAGATAATGCTCTCAGATTTTTGCGACGTGCTCGGCATAGATGAGGAAGACCTTGGCGACACGGGTGATGCGGAAACTCTTGCCGGGCTGCTTCTCAATATCAAGGGTGATTTCCCGGTTCCTAAGGAGGTGATAGAGAAGTATGGCCTGAAGTTTCTTATTCTAAAAATGGAGAAACACCGCATAGTGAAGGTGAAGGTTACGGTTCTGCCCAAAGATACGGACAGTGAAAGTGAAAAAGATGATTCAGAGGCGAAGGCTTCTGATAAAAACTGACAGGATATGGAAACAGAATTTGTGTATTGGCGTCATCCCTCAATTCCGGGTATAAAGATAGAAGAGGTATGCGGTGGCGAGGATAAGAACGGAAAACTTTGGAAAGATATGGCCTATCAGCTTTATTGCGAGAATGGGAAGGAGGCTTTCAGGGAAATTGGCCATTTTCATAACGGCGCCCCCTTCTTGTTCGGGGAGGAATCGCGTATATCCATATCGCACGCTGATCATTTTCTGGTGGTTGCTACGCTTCCATCCACTCCCGAGGTTGACCTGGCCACCTTCACGCGCCGCGCCGCGATGGGAATAGATGCAGAGCGTGCCGACCGCAGGCAGGTGCTCAACATCAGGGATCGCTTCCTTTCGGAGAATGAATTGGAAATAATTCCTGCGGAAGAGATCAGGGCTAATGTGATTGCCTGGACAGTAAAGGAGGCCTGTTATAAGGCCCTGCTCTGTGAAGGTCTTGATTTCCGAAAGGATATAAGAATAGAGAAGCTCCCGGGAATTTCTCCTGCCGTGCCGGTGTATGATAAGAAGGAATTTCCTGAGATTGTGTATGGCAAAGCACTTTGCCTGCGAGAAGGGGAGGAGGTGGAGCTGACTCTGTTCACATACGAATCGGAGGGACATATCGTAACATTGGCTTACAGTCCGCAGTGTGCCAAATTTGCCAAAGGGAAGACACCGTCAATCACTGCGGCGCCTCCCTTCAAATAGATGGCTTTCAAATCTTAAAAGTAATTATTTCTTAATTGTTCCCTTTCTCCGGAGGGAGAGACACACTATGCTGTGAACTTCACACAATGATGCTGCGAACCTGAAGCATGAGAACCAATAGGCCGGCGGCACATATCAAAGCCATTCCGGCAGTTTTAGTAATAGACTGATATTTTTTCATAAGTATCGGTTTTAAGTTTTAACACTGCAAAGGTAAAAAGGATGTATGCAAAATATAGGCAGTCTGTCTTTAATATATGTTAAATACCGGGAAATATGGGGAAATTGTATGAATTAAAGGGAAATAAAGTGTGAAAAAATAATGGAGATTAAACCATTCGGAAGTA
>CAMWIH010000138.1 GCA_947174305.1 uncultured Porphyromonadaceae bacterium
TTATTCAAAACGTTCTGCCGCTCGATATTTGATACTGTCAAGTCGTTCATATTACAAATATTACTAACTAATTCCTGAATACCAGCCATCTACACACTGAAATTGTTAGAATAATATCCGATTTTGACCATTTATGATGTCCACACGAGCGTAAGCTACAATTAAGGTATCCCAGCAAATCTTCCGGTGTCATATCCTCGCGTGCCTCCTCGGTATAAAGCGTCCGGAAATCGAAGGTTACCGATGCCCCCATGGAAGTCAGCGGAAATGAGATAAGAAAGAACAGGGCAATAATCCATTTACAGGATTGCCCAAGTGAACATGCCCTTACCTCCATATTGGCCCGGGCATCCGGGATAGTGTTGTTGGTCATAAATTTTGGGGTTATTTAATTATGAACGGATTATTTTCAAACTACAGTTGGTTAAAAAACTTTATTATACAAGTGAATTTCTATTCCGCTTTAAAATTATGAAAATTAATCGGATGGTCCAAGTTTTACACCACCTTGTCATGAAAACTTAGTTTTTATCCTTTTGTTTTTGTATTTTTGCATCCTAAAACAGTTTCTTTTGAACCCTATAAACAAAAAAACATCTAATGTATCACCCTCCCAGAAACGATGTTGCCTACAGCCTTGCGCGCCTTGACGCCATGATGCGCCGCAGGAGACTGAGCTTCAATCCTTACACCGTTTCAGACCGTAGGCTGATCGAGATAGTCAACACCGTAGGGTGGGGAAATGAATTTGACATCGTTGAAATGGTTGTGCTCCGCTTTACCCGACTATCCCCTGTCGATTATTCAAAAAGACATCGCGATATTTTTATGACTGTCGGGGATTCAGACGGGGAGATCCCCCTCTCCGGTGCCATCCTCACTCACGGCGTCACTGCAATCGACTCAAACCGGAAGGCACGGTTCATGCTCGGGAAAAAGCAATTGAGATCGGATGCCGATACCGAGCGACTCCTCGAGAAAAGTGTTTTTGTGAGCCATATCATAAGGGGCACCGATTTTACCGGCCGTGAAAGATCGGCCTTCCGTATGCACAGGCTGACAGGAGATACGGGGAGGGATGCCGCGATTATCCGCCAAGCCATGTGCAATGCCAAAATTGAAATGCTTGAAAGGGTGCTCAGATATCCTGAAAGTCCCTACCATTTGTCGTGTGTGCGCGGCCTGTTTGATTACGAGACAAGGATACGGAGGGCAATCGAGGTTATCAGTGAATTTCCCGACGCCTCTTCCGAATGAAGTCTTCCATGAACCTACAGCGGTCACCTGTATTGATATAGTGGTAAGCCGTAAAAGCTTTTCAATCCCACCCGCGAAATTACCAAAATGTCGGTTTTTTTACAGTAAAAGTCCGACATTAGTATGGCAGATCAGCGTTACGCCCATTCAATGTTTTCAGGAGCTCATAATGTGCTCATAATCCGCCCAAAGCGGTCAAAAACCATAGATTTGGAGGATTGTACCAAGGTTTTCCAACAAACATACTCCAATACTAATTTTGTACTGAATATAATCTATCACTTATCCTATCGTTAAATCTATCATCATATCAATATATGACAGATTGAAATTTCTAAAGCACTATTTCCAAACATCTAATAATTTCCAATTCTTCGGAAATCCCATTTCCTGCAAATTTAATAAATTACCACCATCCCCAATGATAGATAAGATATTGCGTTTCAAATCACTGTCGGGACTGATGATATTGCTTATATATTTTATGCAACAAAGCACTGTAAACACCTTGTTGGGGTGCAGGGAATTTAACGTTTGCCTATCCAAAAAAGGGAAATCAGTATTGGTTGGCATTTGAAGATTGATGATACACCTTCTATTCCACACACGGCTATGGTGTACGCAGCAATTTCTCCATACAGCAATCGCGTGAAGCCAGTTGGAGAAAACTCGGTCATCATTTAGTCCAAATTGCTTGGCGATTGCCTTCTTTTGGGCTGATTTCTTCAATTTGAGTTATCTTGAAATGGATATGTATATGCCCTCAAACGATAATAACTTATGTTGGACAAGTATCGTATCGCGAGTTGCTCATCATCTATCAGCAATCCGCGACTTTTCAACTTGCTTATCTGCTCCGGCAGACTAAGAGGGCGTTTAGTGTAGTCCATATAAAACTCGAAGACCTCCCCGGGTGCGCTGATCAACGGGAAGCGTGGGAGGTCATATTTAGTGTAATGTTAGCACTAATTTCTGACTTATCCAAATCTTTAGGAGCAAGATTATCACTTTTTTATCAAAATCAACCCTATCTTCATTATTCGCTCCAACATTAGATCTATTATCACAACGAGAAATACTAATATCTTTATCAGAAAGATCACCTTGTATGTTTATACAATATTTAATAATCAGGTGTCCTTTAGTGTAAAACATTTCTTTATTTCTCTCGCAGTTCCAAAAAACCGGTCATTTGACCACTTTTTGGGAGAAAGCCAAATATAACCAAATATCACTCTCTTTCTTTGACATGGAGGCGATTTGGCTCGTCATTATTTATTATTGTTGAAACTCACCCTTTATTAAGTCATCGGCTATCTCCTCGGAGAGAGTTTGATGTAGTTCATGAAGGTCTTTTGGGTCTTGTGTCCGCTGACGTGCGTCATCTGGACTATGGTAAATTTATGGGATAGGTACATGTTGGTTATGCCACTGCACTGGGCCGTGTGGGTAGCAACACAATCATACCGGGGCACCACTACTTCTCCTTTGTCGTTACGCTCTACTGCCATTTCACCAAGACCCTCCTTTTCCTTTTGCTTCATTGTCAGTTTGGTGGGTACTTTAACAGCTAATGTCGGCACTGTTTCTGAGAGGTCTTTCAGTATATCCTTGATGTAGCGGTTCAAAATCTGGTCAACGACAGACGGCAGACGGTAGCTATATTTCTCACAGATGGCTTTGAGATTGGGATTCATTATAGGTATCTTTACCTCGTTGCACGTTTTCTGCTGAATCAACCGGATTATGGGTGTGCCTTTGGCCGGTGTCGTGAAATCCTGCATTTTCGCTTTTATAACGCGAGGCAAATCATTCAAGATGCACCAATCCAGCAGGTGAGCAACCGGGATTTTTTATGTTCAACATGAGATTTATAGAAAGAGGATTTTGGTTTATATATCCAAATTAGTTATTTTTGCGATATAGTTGTCATCAGGTTCTATCAGCGACCTTGTTAAGTTTTCATTTATGTATATCCCCCCAAAGAATGATCTGGAATATAGTCTCAAACGGTTGAACGGCATCATGGGCATACGTAGGCTAAGTTTTAATCCTTACACCGTTTCCGACCGCAGGCTTCTTGAAATAGCAGAAGCAACCGGTTGGGGGTAATCATCTGGATATAACACAGATTGTAGTATTGCAATTCACCCGGCTTCGTGAAACCGGTGATTACCGGAAATTTGATGGAATCTTCATGAAGATCGGACATAATGAGGAGGTATTTATCCCCAAGGGTGCGCTCACCTACGGTATAACAGCCAATGACAGCCGGAGGCGTGAAAGATCCAGGATAGGGCATAAAGAGATACGAAATGATGAGGATGTGGTTGCCCTTGTGGGGAAGAGGGTGTTCGTGAGCAGGGTGATAAGGGGAGAGAACATATTTGGCAGCGGCAAATGTGCCTACAGGATGCATAGACTCTCCGGTAACGAAAGGAGGGATGCCGGTGTGATCCGGGAGGCCATGTGCGCGGCCAAGATTGAGATGCTTGAAAGAGTGCTTCAATATCCGGAGTCGCCTGATTATCTCAGTTGTTCCAAAGGACTGATAGATTATGAGTCCCGGATAAGACGTGTAATCGAAATCATACGCGGTTATCCAGAGTTCCTTGTGCCCCAGGAATAAAATACCACTGATAAAATGCGCTATTTTCGGGAAATCATTGGAGGAGGTCTTTGGCGATACGGATACCTTTGGGGTCAACCCCTTGCGGAAGCTCGAACTGCTGATAATGGGAAGGGAGGTGCAGACGCTCGCCGAAGTTCTTCTCAACGAGCTGGCCGGAAGTCATAACACAGTCGAAATAGGCATTGAGGTCTTTGCGCGATGCTGCGATAGACATCTGCTCGTCACCGACTTTGGGATAGAACTTATACTGGCCGTAATTGGCACGTTTCTCGTCCTTCTCCTTATAGACGTTGAACTTGTCAACGGTGAGTGGTCCACTCGGGCCGGCGAT
This sequence comes from uncultured Porphyromonadaceae bacterium, assembly GCA_947174305.1. Classification (GTDB taxonomy): domain Bacteria; phylum Bacteroidota; class Bacteroidia; order Bacteroidales; family Muribaculaceae; genus Lepagella. The sequence goes on from CAMWIH010000138.1 coordinate 4,221, forward strand.
ACCGTTTGGGTACTTGTAAGCCTCTTCCGGCATTTTCAGCATGAGCTTGGTGGGATAGTAACGCTCCATCAGTTGCTCACCGTTGATTTTTCCGCTGCTGACAGTGAGATTGAGAATTTCCTTTGCCTTATGAGCATCTTCGCACAAGGACTCATAGAAGTCACCGATACGGAACAGTCGAATGGCATATAAACAAGAAAATTCATCAGGATTATCAGTGCCTTTTTGCTTTTGATTAGCCCAACGTAAGAGTCAATGAGATGTCTTGCGTCTAATTAAATATTCCTTTGGAGTAATCCCTTCTTCACGTTTAAAAAATCGGGAGAAGTGTTGGGGGTAATCAAACCCAAGGCTATATGCTGTCTGTGAAATGTTTTGTCCGGCTGACATAAGGTTTTTAGCCTGTTGTATAACCATTCGTTGGATATACTTACTGGCGTTGGTCCCGGTTGAACGTTTAATCAGGTCGCCCAAATAACTTGGAGACAAACATAATTTTTCTGCCATATACTGTAAAGTCGGGAGTCCGTTTCTAAGTTGTTCTTCCGAAGAATAGTATTCTTTAAGAACGTTTTGAAAACGTGTCAGAATATCAGAGATCTCCAATTTCCTTGTAAGGAACTGGCGGTCATAGAATCGTTGGCAGAAGTTGAGCATAAGCTCAATATAGTTTACAATTATATTATTTTGGTGTGAGTCCGCGGGCTTATTAATCTCATTTTCTATGCTCCGCATTATGTCGATTATAATATTCCGCTCTTCCTCGGTCATATGCAGAGCCTCATTAAGACTATAATCAAAGAATGTATAATTGTTTATCTTCTTTTCAAGTGATGTCCCTTGCAGTAGATCCGGATGAAATAAGATTGACCATCCCGATATATTTACTTTTTCTCCATTATCCTCTGTGCCGCCAAACTGTCCGGGTGCAACTGCCAGCAACGTACCCTCCTTATAGTCATAAATTCCGCAACCATAGGTCAGATCCACGAGATTGTCTCCACGAAGAAAGATACCATATACGTTGTAATCATTCAATGTCGTAAACACAGGTGATATGCGGTCATACTCAATAACACTGACCAATGGATGTCGGTCGGTGACTCCTAAATAGGAGGAGTAATCAGAGGGCCTGTTTACTTTAAGAACTTTCATTATACACGTAATTTCAGTGCAAAGTTAATAAAAATTATTGAATGAGCCACTGATAATGAGAGCAATGAACGAATATGGTAAATCTACAAATGATATTGGTAATTTTATTTTAATGGAACCATCTATTTTTGCAGTGGGAAAATTAGTTATACTGATATGGAACATGAAATCCTTAAAATACTCTTTGATGACGATGTCGTCAGATATATTGCCGAGCGTCATCATGTTTCTCCTGAAGTCCTTATCAAAGACTTCTTCTCAAATGAAACCGGCAATACTTTCAAACTCCTCAATAATGAGATTGAAATTATCCGTGGACTTAAAACCAAACTGGAAAGAATATCGTATGAAAAAGATTAAAATTCAATTATATACACTTCTTATGGCAATGTTTTCGCTGTCGGCTTGCGCGTCTTGTTCAACAGAAAGAGAGGAACTGATGGAAAATGAAAGCGAGAAGAATGAGCAGGAATCAACACCGGACCAGAAACCGCAAACGCCCAGTGATAATGATGTGCTCGTGGCTTATTTTTCCTGCACCAATACTACTAAAGCTGTAGCTGAAGATATTGCCTCCATAACAGGCGGTACACTTTTCCGAATAGAGCCGGAGCAACCGTACTCATCTGCGGATTTGAACTATAATTCTGACTGCCGTGCAAACAGGGAACAAAACGATCCGAAATCACGTCCGGCAATCAAGCATCAGATTAAAGATCTGGATAAATACGGAATAGTGTTTATTGGATATCCAATATGGTGGGGAGAAGCGCCACGTATCATAAGTACATTCCTTGAATCAGGTGATTTCAAAGGAAAGACAATCATCCCTTTTTGCACCTCCCATTCAAGCGGCATCGGAAGCAACGACGCAAATCTCCATTCTCTCGTGTCCGAGGCAGACTGGAAACCGGGTAAACGCTTCAGCATTGGATCAAATAAGAAAGGAATTGAGAATTGGGTAGAATCCTTGAACTTAAATATTAAAGAACAAAATAACGATATGGATTATTCAAAATTTCCTTTGGATGATGGAAAAAACGGACAGGCTCCCACTATACGCCTTAACAGCGGATATGATATGCCGATAGTAGGTCTCGGCACTTACAGTCTGACAGGAGATATTTGTGTCAACTCGGTTAAGGCTGCAATCAAAGCTGGTTTCCGAAAAATAGATACAGCCCACATGTATGGCAATGAGGTTGAAGTCGGCCGCGGGGTACGCGAATCAGGCGTGCCACGCGAAGAAATATTCGTTGCAACCAAGATTTATCCCAACCAGTATGATGACCCTGAGGCTGCCATAGAGGAATGCCTGAGAAAACTTGATATAGGGTTTATAGACCTCATGTTGCTTCACCATCCCGGGACAAATGATGTAAAGGCATACAAGGCAATGGAAAAGTTTGTCAAAAAAGGGAAGATCCGCTCAATCGGTGTGTCTTGCTACTACATCAAGGAGATTGACGATTTCGTCAAGAAGGTCAATATCAAGCCTGCTCTTGTCCAGAATGAGATTCATCCCTATTATCAGGATTTGGAAATAGTGCCTCATATCCAATCTCTTGGTATGGCAGTAGAAGCGTGGTATCCTCTCGGCGGTCGTGGCCACCAGAAGGAGTTGCTCAGTGACCCGGTTCTGACAGAGATAGCGCAAAAGCATGGAAAGTCAGTGGCGCAGGTCATTCTACGCTGGGACTTACAGCGCGGTGTGGTAGTGATACCCGGTTCCAGCAATCCTGAACACATGAAAGAGAATATATCCATTTTCGACTTTGAACTTTCTCCCGAGGAGATGAAACAGATTGAAGCTCTCAATCGTAATGAAAAACATGATTGGTACTGATGAAGAAAGTATAAATCACAGTGTTACGCTGCTCCTTCAATGAAGCATTGGTGAAGACATACGGGATAGAGGAGCTGATTCCGTGCGCTGCCCTCAGAGAAGGTCAGGTGTTCTACTCCGGACTTGGGAAACCGGAAGGTTTCTGTGATGGCGCATGGCACGCCATTTATCCATATGTGTTTGCATTGGCAAATGGAGCAAAAGAATTCTGGTTCCGTGACAGTTGGATCAGAAAGGAGGGTATAGCAATCGCATTCTCCAATGATGGCCTTCGTCCGGTATATTTCCGTCTTGAAGCGATTGAAGAAGAAGGTGAGAATCCTTTTATTAAATAAGTATAGTGAAATATGTATCAATAGCAAGAATAGAAGTTGATCACACAAAGAATGACAAATACAAAGAAATTCTTAAAGACGAGATTGAGTCGTCACTCTCTATTGAGAAAGAAGTAAAAGTGCTTTATCCTGTGTGGGATAAGTCCGCATCCGACAAGCTTACCATACTTGAAGTCTATGACGCTTCGTTGCCGGTGGTATCTTCAATCTTCAATTCCTGATAGTCGTAACGATCAAGTGTGTCGAGAGCGTATGTATAATCAACCACTACATCAAGCA
>CAMWIH010000139.1 GCA_947174305.1 uncultured Porphyromonadaceae bacterium
ATATAATATTTTCCCTTTCAAAAGGGAAAAAAACGCAAAATTTTCCCTTTTGAAAGGGAAAATTCCGTGTTTTTATCTTATAACGTCGTTTTTATTATCGGCAGTTTCCTATATCGCTTCAGTTGCTTCTATTCCGGTGAGGACTTCGAGGGCTTCGGAGACGGTCGAGACTTTATCGACCAAAATGAGACGTCGGCCATTAACTTCTTTCAGGTTGCAACGGAGCATATTTTTCTGCATCCATCCCAACACACGGCCGAAGGCTTTGCTGCCGTAGTAGGCTTTGTTATCGTCTCCCACGAAATAGGCACGCATCTTGCCTCCCTTCAGCACAAGTCTCTCTATACCCAATCTCTTGGCCGATAAACGCAAAGGAACCACCTTTATCAGCTCTTCGGTGGTTTCCGGAATCGCTCCGAAACGGTCGCGGAGCTGACTGCGAAATTCCTCCGTCTGCTCCGCACGCTCCATATTGTCGAGCTGACGGTAGAGCGAGATACGTTCATGTTCCTGCGGCACATACTCCGCGGGCAATCGCAACTCAAGGTCGCTCTCGATGGTGCAGTCGGAGGTGAATTCATCCTCCTGTCCGGCACTGAGGTCGGTGAACGTATCGCCAAATTCTTCCGTCTTAAGCTCTATTACCGATTCTTTCAATATCTTCTGGTAGGCTTCATATCCAAGGTCGGCTATGAAGCCGCTCTGCTCCGCACCTAAAAGATTTCCGGCTCCGCGAATGTCAAGGTCCTGCATCGCGATATGTATCCCTGCACCCAAATCGCTGAAGCTCTCTATGGCCTGCAGACGACGCCGCGCAATCGGTGTCAGAGGTTGCCCGGGAGGAACAAGGAGATAGCAGAAAGCTTTACGGTTACTGCGTCCCACGCGTCCGCGGAGCTGATGCAGTTCGCTCAGCCCGAAGTTCTGGGCGTTATTAACCATGATGGTGTTGACATTTGGCATATCAATACCATTCTCAACAATGGTTGTGGATAACAGCACATCATAATCATGGTTAGAGAAATCCAATATTGCCTGCTCCACCTTCTCCGGAGGCATCTGTCCGTGTGCCGTCACTATGCGGATGTTGGGTATCAGACGACGCAGGGTGTTCTCTATATATGCAAGATTCTCTATGCGGTTGGAGATGAAGAACACTTGTCCGTTACGGCTCAACTCGAAATTCACAGCTTCCTTTATCACGTCATCATCGAAGGTGCTCACATTGGTTACAATCGGGTGACGGTTGGCCGGAGGGGTGTTGAGCGAGCTCAAGTCGCGCGCCCCCATAAGGGAGAACTGCAAGGTGCGCGGAATCGGGGTGGCACTCATGGTCAGGGTATCCACATTCACTTTCATCTGTTTAAGCTTCTCCTTTACAGCCACTCCAAACTTCTGTTCTTCATCTATGATAAGGAGACCCAGGTCTTTGAATGTCACTCCCTTGCCGATTATTTTATGTGTCCCTATGAGTATATCAATCTTTCCCTCCGCCAGGTCGGCCAAAATCTGCTTCACCTCCTTCGGCTTCCTTGCACGCGAGATGAAATCCACCCTTACCGGAAGGTCTTTCAAGCGCTCTGCAAAAGTGTGATAATGTTGCATGGCAAGCACCGTTGTCGGCACAAGCACTGCAGTCTGCTTCGAATCGCAGGCGGCCTTGAAGGCGGCTCGTATAGCAAGCTCAGTCTTGCCGAATCCTACATCGCCGCAGATAAGCCTGTCCATCGGTTTGGCCGATTCCATATCTGCCTTTATGGCCTGCGTGGCTTTCATCTGGTCGGGGGTGTCCTCATAGATGAAGCTGGCTTCGAGTTCCTGTTGCAGATAGCTGTCGGGCTGAAAGGCGTGACCTTTCTCCTCACGACGGGCCGCGTATAGCTTTATCAAGTCGCGTGCTATATCCTTGAGCTTGGTCTTGGTCTTCTCTTTGAGACGGTTCCATGCCCCGGTGCCCAGTTTGTTGATCTTTGGTGCAGCACCCTCCTTTCCCCTATATTTTGAAAGCTTATGAAGGGCGTGAATACTCACAAGTATGAGGTCGTCATTCTGATAAAGGAGCTTGATCATCTCCTGCGGACGGCCGTTAACGTCGGTACGCACAAGCCCCCCGAAACGCCCTATCCCGTGGTCAATATGCACTATGTAATCGCCCACCTCTATCTGGTTCAGCTCGCGCAATGACAGGGCAAGCTTTCCGCTTCGCGCCCGGTCGCTCTTAAGGTTGTATTTATGGAAACGGTCGAAGATCTGATGGTCGGTGAAGAAACAGTTCTTACCCTCGTTATCCACAAACCCTTCATGGATGGTACGGTCAACTGCCGTAAATTTTATATCATCTCCACGGTCTTCAAATATGGCCTTCAGGCGATCGGCCTGATAAGCAGAGTCGCTGAGAATGAAGATTCGGTAACCCTTGGATATGAATTCCCTGAAACTGTCGGCAATCAGGGTGAAGTTCTTATGATAGAGAGCCTGAGGAGTGCAGCCGAAGTCAATTGCCATATCTGCCTTGAAATCGCCCGCCGTGCTGCCTGCATTGAATTCCACCCCTTTCATCTCGGAGAATCGTTGTTCAAAGAGGTCATAGTCCACCACCTTCTTCATCGATTCCGCATCCCCTTCATCGGCTATGAGCGCGGATTCAGAGAAATTCTCTTCCCCTATAGCCTTCACCCGAGAAAGCATATAGGAGGTGGAACGGCAATAGACAACAGTGGCGTCATCCATATATTCGAGCAGGGAAATACCTTTCCCTCCGCTTTCGGAAGCTCCGGGAGCAACAATACTCACCTCCTCGTGACGCTTCTGGCTCAGCTGCGTCTCCACCTCAAAACTGCGCATCGAATCCACCTCATCGTCAAAGAAATCGATTCGGTAAGGCAACTCATTAGAGTAGGAATAGACATCCACAATCGAACCGCGGCGTGCAAACTGACCCGGCTCATACACATATTCCGTCTCCCGGAATCCCAAGAGCCGCAATTTTTCCACCAATTCCGAAAGCAACAGCTTCTGACCGCTTTTCACCGTCACGCTCGCCACTTCGAAATCCTTCCGGTCGGCAACCTTCTCAGCCAGGGCCTCCGGATAACTAACCACATATCTCAGTCCCCCTTTCGATCGTAATGCATCAAGGGTTTCGGTGCGGAGAATCTGCTGAGGAGCGTCGGGCTGTCCATATTTTATATCACGTTTGTATCCGCTCGGGAAAATGGCGATGTTCTCCTCTCCCAAAATCTGGCAGAGGTCATGATACATATATCCGGCCGAGTCCATATCGTCCATGACAATCAGGGCCGGCTTCCCCTGCTTATGCAACGCACCAAAAAGCATTGCCGGAGAACTCCCCGGCAAACTCCCGAGGAAAATCCTCCGGCATTTCTTATCTTTAAGACCTTTCTCCAATGCCCCGATACGTGCCGGGGTGGCGAAGAGAAGGTCGGCTTCCTTCAATTCCATCTATTCTTATAGGGTTATAGGGTTATAAGGTTATAGGGTTAGAAGGGGGTGATTATTTCTTCTTTATATCTTTAGCCGCGGGGCCGGCAAGGATTTTGTTGTAGAGTGCCTTGTCGTTCAGAATCTCCACAGCCTTGTCGAAACCTTTGTCGCGGTTAAGCTCATAACCAATCTTACCTCTGTCGAAATAATAGCGGCTCGCTATCTCCGAGCCGAGATATTCCTCAATCTCCTTTCGGTGGGTGTCGAGGTCGTGATCAAGATTATGGGTCAACAACTTCGAGAGGGCATCAATCTGAGCCTTGGTCTCATCGGTCATATATCCCTCGGCCTCGGCTGTCTCGCGCAAGGTCTTCATCAGCTCCTCACACACCTTATCATATTTGAACTTCTCGGGATCAATGCTCTTCTTGAACTCTGCATATAGTTCGTCGCTTATCTCAAACTCTTCGGGAGCCACCAATTCCGGATGTTCCGCCGCATACTTGGTTGCGAAATCGAATACCCAGTTATCGGCCACGGCATTATACACGAGCCTGTTTACGTTCCCCCAATTCACTGTGGAATCGGGGCGCAGGCCTCCCCCATCCCTCACTTCACGCCCATGAGAGGTGTAAAATACGTTTGTAAGGCTGTCAGGGACTCTCCCCGCCGAGCCGTCGGGATTCCGGTGCGACCAGTCGAGAGCCTGCACAAGCCGTCCGGAGGGGATATAATATTTGGCTACCGTTATCTTCAGCACACCCGAATATGGCAACGGACGCGTTGCCTGCACCAATCCTTTCCCGAAGCTCCGGCTTCCCACGAGAACGGCGCGGTCAAGATCCTGAAGCGCTCCTGCCGTGATCTCAGAGGCCGACGCTGTGCCTCCGTCGATAAGCACGGCTAAAGGTATCTCGGGAAAGAGAGGATTGCGCGTGGTCTTGTATATCTTCTCCTGCGAGGGGTCCTTATATCTCATGCGGAAAACTTCCGTACCCTTCGGAACGAAATTGCTGACCACCTCCACGGCACTCTCCACTAATCCGCCGCCGTTGCCGCGAAGGTCGAGCACGATATTCTCAACCCGCGGGTCATCCTTGAATTTTTCAAGCACATCCCTCACCTCCTGCGGTGTCTTGTCGATGAAACTCGTGATGCGGATATAGCCGGTGTTCCCTTTCACAGCCGAATAAGGCACGCTCTGTTCCTGAATCTTGGCCCGCTCTATGCTTACGCTCACAATGCTGTCGGAGGCATAGGGGCGCTTCACGGTAACGTTGACCGATGTTCCTGCCTGGCCCCTGAGAAGCTTGGTCACTGCATCGCTCCCCATTGCCGACACGTCGGTGGTATCGATGCGTATGATATGGTCGCCGGCCTTCAGTCCGGCACGCGCGGCAGGGGCACCCTCCATCGGAGCGGAGATATAACTCTTCCCGTCGCGCTGCATGATGTAGCTTCCTATCCCACCGAACTCTCCCGTGGTGAGATGCTGAAGCTGTTCCTGGTCGTCGGTGTTATAATATTCCGTATAAGGGTCGATAGTGGTGAGGAGTGCACCTATGGCCTTGCGCATGCTCTCATCAGGCTTGAGCGAATCCACATAATTCAGGTCAAGCTCCTTCACTATTGCGTTAAAGGTGTTGAGGTTACGGCTCAACGAAGCCTCGTGGCTTTGATGTGCCATGCCTGCAAACGACCCTCCGGCAAGTGCCCCAATAAGCGCTATGCCGGTTATTCTCTTGATACTTTTAATCATTTTTCATTCTTTGGATGCGGGTAATCCACGGTGAAATGCAGTCCACGGCTCTCCTTGCGTTCCATGGCCTGACGCATCACCAGATAACCCACATTGATAATGTTGCGGAGCTCGCAGAGCTGACGTGTGGGCTTGCTCTGCTTGAAGAGCGCCTCCGTCTCTTGATAAAGGATGTCGAGGCGGTTCCACGCACGTTTCAGCCGAAGGTCGCTCCTTACGATACCAACATAATAACCCATTATCTGGTTCACCTCCTTCTCCGATTGGGTTATGAGCACCATCTCTTCGGGATGCGCCGTCCCCTCGTCGTTCCATTCCGGCACATCATCGCGAAGGTCTATACCTTTCACCCTTTCCATTGCATCTTTGGCAGCCGCGTCGGCATAAACCACAGCCTCTATGAGCGAGTTGCTTGCAAGGCGGTTACCTCCATGCAACCCGGTACAACTGCATTCCCCCACGGCATAAAGGCGGTCGATGCTGCTTCGTCCGTTGAGGTCAACCTTAATCCCTCCGCAGAGATAATGGGCGGCCGGTGCCACGGGAATCATATCCTTGGTTATGTCTATACCCAACGAAAGGCATTTCTCATATATGGTAGGGAAATGTTTCTTGGTTTCCTCGGGGTCTTTATGGGTCACGTCGAGATATACATGGTCATGGCCATGCAGTTTCATCTCCGAGTCTATGGCGCGGGCCACTATGTCACGCGGTGCGAGCGACAGGCGCGGATCATATTTGTGCATGAACTCCTCTCCGTCGAGGTTCTTCAGCACGGCTCCATACCCGCGCATCGCCTCTGTGATAAGGAACGACGGACGGTCGCCCGGATGATAGAGGGCTGTCGGGTGAAACTGTATGAATTCCATATCCTTTACATCCCCCTTGGCACGATACACCATCGCTATGCCGTCGCCGGTAGAGATTAGAGGATTGGTGGTGGTGGTATATACGGCCCCCACCCCTCCGGTGGCCATTACTGTCACTTTGGCAAGGAAGGTATCGACACGTTCATTCTCTTCGTTAAGCACGTAGGCGCCATAGCAGGTGATGTCGGGGGTGCGTCGCGTCACGATTTTCCCTAAATGATGCTGGGTGATTATCTCCACAGCGAAATGATGTTCGAACACATCAATATTCGGATTCCGTTTCACTGCTTCCACCAGGCTTTGCTGGATCTCCGCGCCGGTGTTGTCGGCGTGATGAAGGATTCGGAACTCGCAATGGCCTCCCTCGCGGTGAAGGTCAAATTCTCCGTTCTCCTTTTTATCGAAATCTACGCCCCAGCCTATAAGCTCCCTAATCTGAGCCGGCGCATTCTTCACCACCTTCTCAACGGCTTTCGGATCGCTCAGCCAGTCGCCGGCAATCATAGTGTCGTTGATATGCTTGTCGAAATCATCCACCTCCAAGTTTGTGACAGATGCCACACCGCCCTGAGCGAAATATGTATTGGCCTCCTCGAGGGTGGTCTTGCAAATCATAGCCACCTTGCCCCCCTCACGCGCAACTTTTAGTGCGAAGCTCATTCCGGCTATGCCGGAACCTATCACAAGATAATCGTATTTGTAATACATCTTCCTTGACTTTTACTACGCACAAAATTACAAATTCTTTTCCTCTTTTATCCCAATTTCCCCGGATTTTTTTATTTTTCTCCAACCCTCCCGTGGCGGAAGCCTCCGAGCTTCCGCAATAATATCAGCCGGACCCCGGCCGGAAGCCTCCGAGCTTTCGCAAAAATGTCAGCCGGCCCCCGGTCGGGAGCTTCCGCAAAAAAATAAGGCTATGAATGGGCAGCCAGCCCCTTCATAGCCTGCGGAAGCTGCAAGCTCCCGCCACAAAAGTTTCGCCAATATCAAATAGCACTTGGATTTACATCCGAGTATGGAGCGTCGGAATTCATCTCCTTATCCTCATTGCGCACCTCAATCTGACGCTTGAGGTCGCTCTTGATTTTCTCAAATTCCACATGAGTGAGCTCAGGATATTTCTCAGGATCCCCGCTCTCCTCAACGTTAGCCGAATCATAATACTTTATGGCCTCACCGGCAAACTGAGTGGAGAGATACTTCTTCAATTCCGCGCTATATTCCTTCAGCTGCGCACCCGTGGCGCGATATTTCTGAGAATCGCCCAAACTGACGATATAAGTCTTATTGTCTTCCATAGTCAATGTCATTTATAATTTTTTTCTTTTATTAATTTAACATTTACTCCATTACAAAGGTTTAAATCAGCGATTGCACATCTGACATATCTTGGCTATTCCATCATGCAGAGAAAAATTTACTCGGCTTCGAGCCTCGAAATTTACGGAAGTTCGGAGATCCCTTTTCTTTTATTCTTCCTTTCTTCGCGAGTGACAAATAAAGCGAAGCGCCTCCGCGTTCTCTGCGTCTCTGCGTGAGAAAATAAAACTTTTCTTTATAAGAAAAAGATTTTTTAACTAAAAAAAGTTGCCAAGAATGGAAACTTTTGTTAACTTTGAATTAGAAAGATATGGCAAAGATAAAACTTAAATCCCTCAACGAGATAAACGATAGCACATAGGGTCCAATAGGAACACCGGAACGTGACAAAATGGAGGCGCAATTAAAAGAAGATCTTGAAGCCTATCTTATTG
>CAMWIH010000140.1 GCA_947174305.1 uncultured Porphyromonadaceae bacterium
CAAAAATCCCTCGCACGGATTTTATGGGATTTTTAATGACAGTTTCCCTCCAATACTTGATGGGGTTACCCTGACTGTGCAGAATTATGTGTATTGGTTGGGTAAGAAGGGGAAAACGCCATGCGTGGTCACACCCTGGAATCCGGAACATTTGGAATATCCTTACGAAGTGATGCGATATTTCTCTCTTCCTATATGGAACAGGAAGCCTTACCGTTATGGGTATCCAAAGCTTGACCCCTTTATTTGGAAAAGGTTAAGAAACACGAACTTCACCCTTCTTCATTCCCATTGCCCTTTCTCCTCCGGGCGACTTGCAGTGTATGTAAAGAAGAGACAGAACATTCCATTGATAGGCACATTCCATTCAAAATATCGTCAGGACCTTGAGCATTCATTCCGGAGGATGCCTTGGTGTGTGCCTATTATTATGAAAAGAATCCTGAATTTCTTTAACGCGTGCGATGAGGTATGGATTCCCCAGGCTTACGTTGAGGATACGGTGAGGGAATATGGTTATAAGGGAAAATTGTCAGTCGTTGAGAATGGCAATGACTTTGCCACCCTTGTCAAAGGGGATCTAATGGACTATAAAAAGGAGGCGAGAAAGGAGGCCGGTATAGCCGAAGATGAGATGGCACTTCTTTTTGTGGGGCAACATATAAAGGAGAAGGGGGTGGATACCATTCTCGATACACTTGAACGGATTGACGGGAAGATAAAATTTAAGATGAATTTTATCGGCAATGGCTACGCATGTGAAGAGATGAAGAGGAGGGTTGCCTCCAAAGGATTGACCGACCGTGTCACTTTTCATGGAGTGATAAAGAAGCGCGAGGAACTTGCTCGCTATTATGCGGCTTCAGACCTCTTCCTTTTCCCATCTTTTTATGACAATGCCCCTTTGGTTGTAAGGGAGGCGGCGGCAATGGGCACGCCCTCGGTGTTGCTGGAAGGCTCCACGGCCGCGGAGGTGATAAGGGACCGCAAAAACGGTTTTCTTGTAAAGAAGTCAGCGGAAGAGTTCGGGAATCTAATCGGCCATCTCTCTAAAGATAGGGATGAACTGAACCGAATTGCCCTTGGCGCGCGTGAATCTCTCGTAAGGAGCTGGGAGGATGTGGTGACTGAGGTTGCTGATAGATATAAAGTTATCATAAATAATTATAAAAAGTAGCATGAAGACAGCATCTGCATCATCATCCGGAAAAAAGGGGGAGGGCGCGTTTTCGTTTTGGAAAGTGCTTCTACCTGTTGCCATCGGTCTGGGTGTGGTGGTGTATATGTTTATGCGTGATGCCCATAAAGAAGATTTTTCTGCGGTCATGGCATCCATGCACTTTGATTTCCGGAGTGTGATATGCATCATACTTGGATTCTTATGTATGTTCGGTCGCGATTTTGGCCTTACGTGGCGTTTCCGCGCATTGACCGACAGAAAATTAACCTGGCCTCAGGCGTGGAAAGTGGATATGCTTTGTGAGTTTACCAATTGTGTCACTCCCTCCGCTGTTGGTGGCAGTTCTTTAGGAATGGTTTTCCTTAATTCTCAGGGCATAGAGATGGGGCGCGCCACAACGCTGATGCTGACCACATTGTTTATGGATGAATTGTTTTTCGTGGTGGCATGTCCTTTTATAGTTCTCTTCACCTCTTCGGCAGATATATTTGCTTCGACAGGTACTGATTTTTCCCACGGGATAAAATATACATTCTGGATTGTATATTTGATAATTACACTCTGGACCTTTATCCTCTTCACCGGAATCATCTGGAAACCGGCGTGGATTAAGAAAACACTTGATAAGATTTCAAGCTGGAGATGGTTGAAGAAGTGGAGTACGCAGATAAGCGGCCTGGGCGATAATATGGTGGCCACATCAGTAGAACTCAGAAAGAAACCATTTTCTTTCTGGCTTGAGGTTTTCTGGGGCACCGCACTTGCGTGGACGTCGCGTTATCTGGTGGTTAATGTGCTATTTTTGGGGTTCATTCCCTCCGACGACCGTTATCAATGGATCATCCTTGCCCGTCAGTTTGTGATCTGGGTGGTCCTTATGGTAAGTCCGACACCCGGAGGAGCGGGGCTGAGCGAGTGGCTTTTCTCTGAATATTATGGAGATCTGGTCACTTCTGCCGGGATTGCTCTTGTATTGGCCATCTTCTGGAGAATAATCACCTATTATCTTTATCTTGCCATTGGAGCGGTCATGGTGCCTGCGTGGCTTAAGAAAACAATCGATCATCATCATCAAAAGGATAAACAATGAAATTTCTTGCAATTATACCGGCCCGTTATGCCTCGAGCCGGTTCCCGGGTAAGCCTCTTGCCAAGATATGCGGAGAGGAAATGATTGTGCGGGTTTGCCGTCGTGTTGTTGAAGCGGGCATTGAATGTCTGGTTGCCACTGACGATAAAAGGATTTATGAATGTGTTGAAAATGCCGGTTTTAAGGCCGTCATGACATCGGAGAAATGTGGAAGTGGCACTGAGAGGGTGGAGGAAGCATATAGAAATATCGGTTCAGAAGCTGATGTGATTATTAACGTTCAGGGCGACGAGCCATTCATCCGTAAAGAACAGATTGAGAGGCTAAAAAATATCTTTGAAGCAATTCCCGAAACTGAGATAGCCACCCTTGTGAAATTATACGATTCAAAATCCGGATTTGAAGGCCTTAAGGATCCTAATCTGGTTAAGGTTGTACTCGCTGATTCAGGCGACGCACTCTATTTTTCGCGAAGTGTGATTCCATACGTCAGGAATGTTGCTGAGGTGGATTGGCTTGAAAAAGCAGATTTTTATACGCATATTGGGATTTATGCATATAAGGCCGACACGCTGAAAAAAATTGTTACGCTTCCACCCTCATCTCTTGAAAAAGCAGAGAGCCTTGAGCAGTTGAGGTGGCTTCAGAATGGTTTTAAGATATCCTCGGCCCTTTCGGATTCACAGACTATCGGCATCGACACTCCGGCCGATTTGGTTGCGGCGGAAGAATACTTGAAAAGTCTTGAAAAATAGCCATAACGTTGAAACATCAGGCAAATTTGTTAAAAATGTTTTTTTTGCAACGTTCTGTTTAAAGATAATTGCATAAAAATGACTATCTTTGCAAGTCAAAATATTTGTGGGGCTAAAAGAACCCCCGGTCAATTGAAATTAAGGTAAAAAGACAACATACGAATCATGAAAAAGAGCGCACTTCAAAGAGTGAGAGCTGAATATCAGCCTAAATTGCCCAAAGATCTTCAGGGCTCAGTGAAAGTCAAATTTGGTGAAGCCACTCAATCGGTAGCAAATCAGGAGGAAATCAAGAATCTTTTCCCCCACACCTACGGAATGCCTATCGTTCAGTTTGAGAATGATGAGAATCCGGAGCGTGTTGAGGAGCCGTTTAATGTGGGTATCATCCTTTCAGGAGGTCAGGCTCCCGGTGGACATAACGTGGTGAGCGGTATCTTCGACGGCCTCAAGATGCTTAACAAGGAAAACCGTCTCTATGGCTTCCTCATGGGTCCCTCCGGATTTATCGATCATCAGTATATGGAGCTCACTGCCGGTTACATCAAGGATTTCCGCAACACTGGAGGTTTCGATATCATCGGTTCCGGCCGTACCAAACTGGAATATCCCGAGCAGT
The DNA here is from genome assembly GCA_947174305.1 of uncultured Porphyromonadaceae bacterium. Taxonomy (GTDB): domain Bacteria; phylum Bacteroidota; class Bacteroidia; order Bacteroidales; family Muribaculaceae; genus Lepagella. The sequence continues at coordinate 3,645 of CAMWIH010000140.1, forward strand.
TCGACAAGGGCCTGAAGGTGCTCAAGGAGCTTAATATAAAGGCTCTCGTTATCATTGGCGGTGACGACTCCAATACAAATGCAGCTGTCCTTGCTGAATATTACAAGAATATCGGTGCCGGTGTTCAAGTGATCGGTGTGCCCAAAACGATTGACGGTGACCTTAAGAACAAGTGGATTGAGACATCTTTCGGTTTTGACACTGCCTGCAAGGTTTACAGTGAGGTGATCGGTAATATCCAGCGTGACTGTAATTCTGCAAAGAAGTATTATCACTTCATCAAGCTTATGGGCCGTTCTGCTTCTCACATTGCGCTTGAATGTGCGCTTGAGACCCAGCCTAACATCTGCTTGATCTCAGAGGAGATTCTTGCAAAACGAATGACTCTTGACAATATTGTCAACTATATCTGCTATGTAATTGCAGAGCGCGCAAAGATGGGCTGGAATTTCGGTACCGTGCTTATTCCAGAAGGCCTTATTGAATTCATACCCTCAGTGAAAAGCCTTATTTCCGAGCTTAATGAAGTGCTTGTGAATTACTCTGCAGAATTGGAGGGTAAGGAAGAGGAAGAGAAACTTGTAGAGATTCATTCTCATCTCTCACCCGTGAATGCCGACCTTTACAAATCGCTTCCCAAGCATATAGCCCTCCAGCTCAGCCTTGACCGCGATAGCCATGGCAACGTGCAGGTATCTCTTATCGAGACTGAAAGCCTCCTCAGCGAGATGGTTGCCAACCGTCTTGAAGAGATGAGGGAGGAGGGTCAGTATAGCGGTAAGTTTGCCGCTCAGCATCATTTCTTCGGTTATGAAGGTCGTTGCGCAGACCCCACCAACTTTGATGCAGACTATACCTACGCTCTTGGTTACAATGCCGCAATGCTCATCAATGCGGGCCTTACGGGCTACATGTCAAGCGTAAGAAACCTTACCGACCACACCGAGAACTGGATTTGCGGAGGTATTCCTATCACAATGATGATGAATATGGAGCGTCGTAACGGTGAGCTTAAGCCTGTAATCCAGAAAGCTCTCGTTAACCTCAACGGCCGTCCATATCTGAAATTTGCCTCAAGACGTGAGACATTGGCACTCAACACCCTTTATCAGTATCCCGGCCCGATTCAGTATTTCGGTCCCGCTGAGATATGCGACCGTCCTTCTATGACTCTCCTCCTCGAGCATGGCAAGGATATCGACTGATTGAGTCCTAAAGAAATGAATCTCTGATAACCCGAGTAATATCAAATAGAACGGTGTGCGTCTTTTAAGATGCATACCGTTTTTTTATCATCTGAATTCTCTTATTTATAATCATTCTAAACAAATTGCCGAAAAGTATTGTTAAGAAAATAAATGTATATACAAGCATTCATATAAGTCTAACTAAACATTCTGAGGTATGCACATGGCCGATGCGCTGGTGTCACCTGCAGTAGCCGGGGTAGCCGGAGCGGTGGCAGTAGCTTTGATTGCCGTTTCATCGGGCAAGATAAAGAAAATAGAGAGAAATGATATAGTCCCTCTTATGGGAGTATTGGGTGCATTTGTGTTTGCCGCACAGATGATAAACTTCTCAATACCGGGTACAGGTTCGAGCGGTCATATAATAGGAGGCATCCTGTTGGCTGCTCTCGTAGGGCCGTGGGCCGGCTTTATAACGTTATGTTCTGTTCTTATAATCCAGTGCCTTATTTTTGCCGATGGAGGGCTTATGGCACTCGGATGCAACATCATCAATATGGCCGCCATGAGTTGTCTTGTAGCCGCACCATTGATTTATAAGCCTATAGCCGGGGATGGAAAAAGTATTTGGAGGATAACGCTTGGTGCAGTTTTAGCGTCAATAATAGGACTTGAGCTGGGGGCGGTTTTGGTTACCGTCGAAACAGAGCTTTCAGGGGTCACGGCACTCCCTACAAATGATTTCTTAGGGTTGATGACTGCAATCCATCTTGCCATAGGGGCGGTTGAAGGAGTCGCAACCGCAGTAGTGCTTTCATTCGTGGCTTCCTATAAACCGGATATGCTTTATGCTTGTCAGGAAAGGGAAAGTCAGGATAAGCGCATGCCCAAAAGAACCAAGATCGTTATGTCTGTCTTAGGTTCACTTGCATTGGTAATGGCAGTTGGCTTCACATGGCTTGCATCGAGTGATCCAGATGGTTTGGAATGGTCCATAGCTAAAATTACGGGAGACACTGAGATTGGAGTGGCGTCGGTTCCGGCCACGGCGTTCCTTCCCGACTATGATTCCACCTTTGCAGGCGTAATCGGAGGAATCATCGTAATGGTGCTGCTCTGGTGCGTATGTGCTTTAATCTTCAGGCGTACTAAAACGTCAGTAGTAGATAAGAAATAAAGTCATTATAACTTGACAAAACTTGAAAAGGCATATCTGGCTGTCAATAATATTGACCGTATCCGGAGAAGAACGGACTCTTCTCCGGTCATATTGTTGGTAACTATCATTTATCTGATTGCAGTCTTGAGCGTTCCGGTTGACCGACCACAGGGAATTGTTTGGCTGGCGGCTTATCCGGTGATTGCATCTGAAATGCAAGGGATCGGCTATGGAAAAGTTTTTGTTAAGTCTATATGGATTCTCCCTCTTTTAGTCATTATCGGGGTGTTCAATCCAATATTTGATAAGGTAACGGTTCTGCATATAGGGTCGCTGGCCGTGAACCGGGGATGGCTTACATTCATTTCCATTATCTTCAGGGGACTCCTCTCTTTTCAGGCCGTTATATTGATGATCCTCACCACAGGATTTATTGACATTTTCAATATGATGCGGAAGGTTGGTTTCCCGTCGGTCTTATGCACGCAGATGCTGTTAAGTTATCGTTATCTCTTTGTCATACTCGAAGAAGCAATCGTGATGAAACGAGCAAGGGAGGCACGCGGATATGGCAGGAAAGCATATCCATTTTCGATGTGGGGCCGGTTTATAGGTCAATTGCTTATGAAAAGCACTCGAAGGGCCACAGGTATTCATCGCGCAATGATGGCGCGAGGTTTTTCCGGAACATTGCCTCTTGGTGCAAAGTATTCATGGAATAAAAGAAGTTGGATCTGGTTGATTTCATGGACCGCAGTGATAGCATTGCTTAGATTCATGGATTTTTCAAAAATCATAACAGAAATAATAGTTAGATGAGTCATCATTTTGTTAAATACACTAATGTCCATTATCGTTATGAAGATGGTACAGAGGCACTGAAAGGAGTTGACTTTAAGGTGACTCATGGGGAGAGAGTGGCTTTGCTCGGATTGAACGGGTCGGGAAAATCAACCCTTTTACTCCTTACGGATGCCTTGCTTTTCCCGTCAGAAGGTGAAGTTAATGTAGGGGATGTGCCTGTAACCAAAAAGACTGCCGAAACCATCCGGCGAAGTGTCGGTTTTGTTTTTCAGGATCCTGATGATATGCTCTTCATGCCCTCAATATATGACGATGTGGCATTCGGTCCAAGAAATATGAATTTGCCTGAGCAGGAAGTGGAAAGGCGTGTCAACAAGTCTTTGCAAGAGGTTGGTCTCAAAGGGATGGAGGAGAAGAGCGCCTATCAGCTTTCCGGTGGTCAGCGGCGAAGCGCGGCAATAGCTTGCGTTCTCTCCATGGAACCGGATATCCTTTTACTTGACGAACCTTCGGCCAATCTTGATGCAAGGGCCCGACGTTCACTTATAGAGCTTCTCAAGGGATTCAAACATACCATCATCCTTGCAACCCACGACCTTGAAATGGCTGAAGAGTTGTGTGAAAGAACCGTGATATTGTCGGAGGGAGTGGTGGCTTTTGATGGAAACACCTCACAAATATTCTCTGATCCTGAAATCCTGAAGAATGTGGGCCTATTGTAAATAATGGATGTGTTTTTTACATACGATGCGGGCAGGAATTACGTTATAATATAATACTCGTGTTAAGTAAAAAAACTATACGTATTAATGACATTATAAAGATGTAAGGATACGTTTTATTACTAAATGTCGGAAAACCGGATTATATGAATAAAGTCAAACGATTAATATTATATGTCGCCATAGCCTTATGTTTATGGATGCCCAATGCCAAGGCTGAGAC
>CAMWIH010000141.1 GCA_947174305.1 uncultured Porphyromonadaceae bacterium
TAATAAAACATGGCGAATTGCAGTTTAAATTATGCAATTTGCAAAATAAAAACAATCGTTCAGTTTACATACGTAATAACAATTTGTTTTCATTTTTTGATTTTACAAATTCAAAATTACAAATGAATACTATCTCAGTTTACAATTCTTAAAAGGTTGTTTTCATCGAATTAAGTGATGCGCCAATCTGACCAATTTATTTCTTACTCATAATTTGCAAAAATCCCTACTCTACTCTCGTCATCCAACTCATATCCTTGCCGCAAACAAGAGAATCAGTGTGGCACGTTCTATGGCTTTACAATCTTATTTTCCCCTCTAATTATACGATGGCTGGACTTCATTACATTCTCACCCCTCTAAATAATCCTGTTTACATATATAATCCTATTGTTTATCAACACATTATACATTTGTAAATTCGGTATAATTTTTTTGATCAAATAGATAAAATCCTCACAATTTAACATTATTTTGACTCAAATTCTTAAAATTTGACTTTTGCGCTTAAACAAATAAGGATAAGAGCCATGGCTCCTACCCTTATTTCCATCTTTATTTTTTATTCTTTACATCTAATCCAACAACAATGATATGCGTCCATTCATGGCCGGAAGGTCAAATGCCTCTTCTATTATCCGATCTCCTCCCGGTCTTCTAAAGAGGATCTCTCCAAGATCCTGCTCGGTCAAGACCATCCGCTCTTTTCCGTGCGGATCCTGTATATACACAATTTTTCTATTTTTATTCTCAGAACCTAAATCATCTTTACGAGGAGAAGCGTATTCAATTACTTTTTCCGAAATGTGTCCATTTTTTGAGATAAATTCTACAATTTCTCCACTTTTTTCCTGACGCACGAGAATCGAATATTTCAAATCTCTCCTCCAATTGCTCAGAAATTTTAGAATCTCAGAAATTGACAAAATCCTTATCATTCCATAGACTTCGGAATGACTATTTGGATCATATACCCTCTCCATTGTTCCAACACTTCCTATCTGTTCTGCATTGGGAAATACAGAACTAAACATCGGATTCCATATAGAATCCTTACCAGAGGGATTTTCATATCCATATTGATAAACCGTTAGGTTCCGACCATCTTCCGTTAACAATACGGCTGCCCTAATCTTACATAAGGAGCCATAATTAATGGCAAACCTTCCATTTTCCTTTATTTCTGTTTCCGATACGGAATATAAACCGATGGCGGCATATTCTCCATCATTATTTCTACAGACAACCACCTTTCCTCCCGACAATAAGGTCTCTTTCAAAAAGACATTTATCTGCTCGCCGGATTGATAAAGGCTTAATCCCTTCTGCTTATTCTCACATTCCAAAATGAACCTGATTAGACCATCACATACGGTTGGCTCATCAAGAGCTTCCATTTTATCAATAATCTCAATAGTGAGTCCGTCAAAATATCTTTTTTTAACGTCAAAAAGCGCACTTTCTTCACTTAAGATGGAACTGTGAAAATCCCTCTTGAAGTCATGTAAAGAGGTAAAATGGAATGCGGATCTATAGAATCCGTTAATAAATCCGCGGTCATTATAATACCTTCTAAGACCTGAATTAGCCGGGATGAGAAACATGAAGGCATATCCATTCTGACGCATTTTTATTTCTATTTTTTGTATAAGATGCGTCATGATTCCCTCACCCCTATTTTTATAATATGTAGAAAGTCCGCATAAATAAACACTTTTTATGGCATAATTATCATTTCCAAATGTATATGGAATCGCTAATAAACAGGCTATAACTCGCCCATCTCGCTCTTCATACTCCACATATTCCGAATTGAAATATGCATCAAAAACAAGGCGAATATATTCCTCGGAATCATGAAAAGTCTCCTTCCATAGATTCATCATCTGTCGTTTCAATTCATTTCTTTCCATAAAAATATAACCATTTTTTCATCTCTTTTGTTTAATTTTTCTTAACATTTGACATTTCAACATAATGCACTTCCTTGTTTAATTTTTTCTTTTATTCCTTTCCGATTCTTTCCACTGAAGTTTAAATGTTCCAGTAAAAATTTTATACCCATCTTTTTTCAAACTTCCCTATTTATTACTAAATTTGCATCATGGAAAAAAAGATAAACATTGATGGCTTAGAATTGACATATGATGAAACCGGACCCGATGGTGGCGCACCGGTCATTCTCATGCATGGCTGGGGTTGTGACCACACAACAGTTGTCAGCATTGCCAATGCCCTTAATTCTAAACTTAAAGTATATTCTCTCGACCTTCCGGGCCATGGGAAGAGTCAAGAACCTCCTGAACCATGGGGAATAGAAAAATTCACTGAACTTGTTGAAAAATTTGCAAGAGAAAAGAGAATTCAATCTCCCATACTGATTGGCCATTCTTTCGGAGGGCGCATATCAATTTTAGTGGCCTCACGTAACCATATCAACAAGGTTGTTTTAGTTGACTCAGCAGGCATTAAACCGCATCATTCCCTAAAATATTATGTAAAAGTGTATTCTTTTAAATCTGCCAAAAAAATCCTTCCTTATATTTTGGGAAAGAAGAGAGCGGAGAAAGTGATCGATGCGTGGAGAGGAAAAGCCGGCTCTGCCGATTATCGTCAGTCGTCTCCAATGATGCGCGCCGTGATGAGCATCTGTGTCAATGAAGATTTAAAGAGATTTATGCCTTCAATAAAAGCACCGACACTTCTATTATGGGGTGAGAATGACACCGCAACCCCCCTTTCAGATGCCAAGAAAATGGAAAAACTAATTCCGGATGCCGGGCTTGTCAGCTTTCCTGATTGCGGACATTATTCTTTTCTCGACAACCCGGGGCAATTCAGGGCTGTTATTCAATCATTCCTTCTCAAATAAATCTTCTATTTTGATGCTTAGGCAGATATTGTGTTCAAATAAATTTTGTATATAGATATGGCTTTTCTTATAATCATTTATGTGATTTGCGGGATTTATATGGTTCTGAATTTCAAATACGACATTCAGATGTTCCAGCAAAACAGTTACCGAATCCCAAGATACTGGAAATGGCTCAAACGCAACATGGGTTCCACCTGGCGACTTATCGACATCGCGTGCCTTTTCATGCTTTTCTCTACTTTGATTCCTGCTCAAGGTGCGTCGTTGATAGCGGCCATTATAGCTTTAGGAAAGATTTTCATAATATCAAAGAGGAAATATAAAAAACCTCTTGTTTTCACCAAAAGAGTATGGCGTTTATATATCGTGACATCCCTCCTTGCAGTTGGAGCTTTCCTCGCAACAATACTCTCTCCGGGACTTGGCACCGCACAATACCCAAAATTTGAAATTTCCTTAGGTGTACTTTTCATCATTACGATTTGTTCCTTCATTCCTCTAATAATCGCCGACATAATTCTGATGCCGGTAGAGAAAATGATAAACCAAAGATTTATAAATGATGCAAAAAGGATCCTCAAATCCATGCCTGATCTGAAAATTATCGGCATAACAGGTTCCTATGGCAAGACAAGTACAAAGCATTATCTCCAAAGAATACTCTCGGAAAAATATGATGTATTAATAACTCCGGGATCCTTTAACACCCCGATGGGGGTTGTGCGCACCATCCGCGAATACCTTAAACCTTACAATGAAATTTTCATTTGCGAAATGGGAGCCAAACAAAGGAATGATATAAAGGAGATCTGTGACATTGTTCATCCTCATTGCGGCATAATTACCGCTGTCGGCCCGATGCACCTTGAATCATTCAAAAGCATTGAAAACGTTCAGGCAACCAAATTTGAACTTGCCGATGAACTTCCATCTGATGGTTTCATAGTTATAAATAACGATTTCGAATATTGTGCTAACCGTCCGGTTAATAACGTCAAGGCTATAAGATATGGCATTACCAATCCTGAAGGTTGCGATTACGTGGCCACCGACATTCGTTACACCCCCAATGGCACAGCCTTCATAATAAAAGGGAAGGATGGATTCTCTCTTGAAGTCGAGACAAGGTTGCTTGGCGAATGCAACGTATCCGATCTCCTTGCGGCTGCTGTGATGGCAATTCAGATGGATGTCGCTCCCCAGAAAATCCAGTATGCAATCAGTTCGATTCAGCAAGTTGAGCATCGTCTAAGCATGAAGCAAACACCGGGAGGCGTTACAATCATTGACGATGCCTTCAATTCAAATCCGGCCGGGTCAAAAATGGCAGTTGATGTCTTGTCTCATTTCACTGGTGGGAAACGGATAATTGTTACTCCAGGGATGATTGAACTTGGCTCACAACAGGAGGAACTTAACGAAACTCTCGGCCGACATATTGGAGAAAACCTCGACATAGCGATCATCGTGGGAGAATATAACCGTGATGCCCTGGTTAAAGGTGTGCGTTCAGCAGGAATGGAGGAATCCGGGATTCATATCGTTGACACCTTCAATGATGCCCAGCAAGTCCTCTCCACCATCCTCAAACCCGGCGACACGGTGCTTTATGAAAATGACCTTCCCGATACATTTAAATAAGCTTTCACAGAATAAATAAGCTTTCACAAAACAGGAGTTCCCGTAAAAACATGAGAACTCCTGTTTTCTTCTCTGAAGGAATGCATCCAATAAGTTTAAAGCCCCCCTTATTTTTGAGAACTTCAGCAAAAAAATTGAATTATATTTTGTCATTTAAAAAAATTTATTTACCTTTGCCATCACAAAACACAAATGGGGTATTAGCTCATCTGGCTAGAGCGCGACACTGGCAGTGTCGAGGTGAGCGGTTCGAGTCCGCTATACTCCACATCATCTAATTAGTCCTTAAAAGCAGAACTTAACAGTTCTGCTTTTTTGTTTTATAACTTTTAACTTAAAAAAAATTTGCATATTTATTTTATATTGATTATTTTTGTAGAAATATTGGCTTATCCAAATTTGAGCATTAATAATAATGTCTCAACCATTTCGTTTCTTTAGGTATAGGTAAAATGTTAAGCCACCTGCATCGTTAACCGTTCAAATAGAGTGTCATGACTGGAAAATGGAATTATCAACCTCTCACCAATCAACAGAAAAAATCTGCTGATGAACTCGCCGCCCATTGTGGGGGCATACCTGCTGTGGGGGAGCTTCTTATCCGTCGTGGCGTGACAACCCCCAAGGAAAGCGATGCTTTCTTCTCCCCTGCAATTTCCGACCTTCACGACCCCTTCCTTATGAAGGATATGGATAAAGCTGTGAATCGACTCAACAAGGCCATGGGGTCCAAGGAGAAAATCATGATTTATGGAGATTACGATGTGGATGGCACCACGGCTGTGGCGCTCGTTTACAAATACCTCCAGAATTATTACTCCAATGTGGAGTATTACATCCCCACCCGCTACGAGGAAGGATATGGAATATCTCTCAAGAGCATCGATTATGCCGCCGAGAACAATATAAAACTCGTAATAGTTCTTGACTGCGGCATAAAGGCCATAGATGAAATAGCATACGCCAAATCAAAAGGCGTGGATTTCATTATATGCGACCATCACATGCCCGATGAAGTGCTTCCTCCGGCCGTTGCAATTCTTAACCCCAAGATGCCTGATTCCACCTATCCGTGTCCCTATTTAAGCGGTTGCGGGGTTGGATTCAAGTTTATGCAAGCCTTCGCCTTGAGCAATGGCCTCACCAATCATAATGAGCTTGAATCACTGCTCGACCTGGTGGCGGTGAGCATTGCGGCTGATATTGTGCCAATCATTGGTGAGAACCGAGTGATGGCCTACCACGGGTTACGCCGGCTCAATTCCAATCCTAATCTTGGTTTGAGGAGCATTATTAGACTCTGCAAACTCACAAACAAGGATATAACCATAAGCGACGTAATATTCAAGATAGGCCCTCGGATTAATGCATCAGGAAGAATGCAGAGCGGCATGGAGACGGTTGACCTTCTGGTGTGCCGTGATTTGCATGATGCATACGAGAAAGGGAAAGATATCGACCAATATAACCGCGACCGAAAGGAACTTGACAAGCAGATCACTGAAGAGGCCAATCATCTCATCAGCAATAACGTCGAGATTGTAAAAGGCAAAAGATCGATTGTCATATATAATAAGAATTGGCATAAAGGTATTATTGGCATTGTAGCTTCAAGGCTTACTGAGCTATATTATAAGCCATCCGTGGTCTTGACCTATTCCAATGGACTCGCCACCGGTTCATCTCGTTCGGTTCAAGGTTTCGATATCTATTCAGCTGTTAATGCTTCAAGAGATATCCTTGAAAATTTTGGAGGCCATCCCTACGCTGTGGGTCTCTCCCTTAAAGAGGAGAACATACCTGAGTTCAGCCGACGGTTTGAGGAATATGTGTCTAAACATATCCAACCTAATCAGCTGGAGCCGCATCTCGATATTGATGCGGTGATTGAATTTGCTGAAATCACTCCCGAACTTATCTCTTATCTAAAGAAATTCAATCCCTTCGGTCCGGGAAATCAAAAACCGGTGTTCTGCTCCAAGAATGTTTTCGATTTCGGAACAAGTAAGCTTGTGGGGAAGAATATGGAACATATTAAGCTTGAATTGGAAGACAATAGCACCAGCCACGTCATAAATGCCATTGCCTTCAATATGGCTCAATATTTTGAACATATTCACGCCCATAAACCCATAGATATCGTTTATACTATCGAACAGACCAAACGCTCCAACAAGCCTGAATCTATCCAGCTGATGATTCGCGATATCAAGCCGTCGGAAGGGAAATGACCCTCCGACCGCCTCTCATCAATCCTTAATGCATGGATCCTGTTGCAATTTTAAAAAAATACTGGGGTTACGACTCTTTCCGTCCGCTTCAACAACAGATTATCGAATCCGTTCTCAACGGCCACGACACTCTCGGTCTTATGCCTACCGGGGGTGGAAAATCAATCACATTTCAGGTTCCGGCTATGCTCATGGAAGGAGTCACTATAGTGGTCACACCTCTGATTTCATTGATGAAAGACCAGGTGGATAATCTGCGGAAACGACACATCAAAGCTGTTTTCTTCCATTCCGGCATGTCGGCCGAGGAGAGACGCAAAGCGAGGGAACTTATCTATAATGCGCGTGCCCGGTTCATATACACTTCTCCCGAACGGCTCCGCAATTCAAGTTTCATGCAGGAGTTGAGGATGATGAAAATCTCGCTTATTGTGGTTGATGAAGCCCATTGCATATCGCAATGGGGTTACGATTTCCGCCCGGCTTACCTTCAAATCAAGGATCTAAGGAAAATTGCACCACAAGCCCCTGTGCTTGCACTCACTGCCACAGCCACATCTGAAGTTGCAGAAGATATATGCCGGCAACTCCTGATGAAACAACCTGAGGTTTTCCGCATGAGTTTCTCACGCAACAATCTGAATTATATAGTGCGGAAATCGGAAACTAAGATTAATGAAATCTTTCATATCCTGAGTCGCACCAGCGGGTCGTCGATAGTTTATGTCAGGAGCCGGAAGCGAACGCGGGAGATTGCGGAATACCTTAACTCAATGGGCATCTCTGCCACCTTTTTTCATGCCGGCCTGGATTATGAAATCAAGACCAGGAGACAGAACGAATGGCAATCAGGAGCCATAAGGGTTATTGTGGCAACCAATGCATTCGGAATGGGTATTGACAAACCCGATGTGCGCGTTGTTATTCATTATGACACCCCTCCCTCCTTAGAGG
>CAMWIH010000142.1 GCA_947174305.1 uncultured Porphyromonadaceae bacterium
GATACCCTTGTTACCGTGACGACCTGCCATCTTGTCACCAACACCAATCTTACGCTTCTTGGCAATATAAACCTTTGCCATCTGCATAATTCCTGAAGGAAGCTCGTCACCGATAGTGATATCGAACTTCTTCCTGCGGAGCTCACTGTCAATCTCCTTGCTCTTGCGGAGATAGTTGGTGATAAGGGTTGCAACCATCTTGTTGATGCGCTCATCATTGGTCCAATTGCTGAGATTGATGGTCTCGTAATCAATTGTGGCAAAATTCACATCACTGAAATGCTGTCCCTTCGGAATGATATCGACACCAATGAAGTCTTTAACACCTTCCGAAACATAGCCCTTGAGCAGTGTGCGCATCTTTTCAAGCATAACTGCCTTGAGATCTGCCTGCTTCTCTTCATATTCCTCGTCGAGGATTGGGAGCTGGGCATTAGCACTGTTACGCGTGGTGCGAGTCTTGACAGCACGTGAGAAGAGATTGGTTCCAATCACAACGCCCTTCAAAGAGGGGGAAGCTTTCAGAGAAGCATCCTTCACATCACCGGCCTTGTCACCGAAGATTGCACGAAGCAGTTTCTCTTCAGGTGTGGGGTCGCTTTCACCCTTAGGTGTGATCTTACCAATCATGATATCACCGGGCACAACGTGTGCACCGACACGGATTATGCCACGTTCGTCAAGATCCTTGGTTGCATCCTCACTAACGTTTGGAATATCGGAAGTGAGTTCCTCCATTCCGCGCTTAGTCTCACGCACTTCGAGAGTGTATTCATCCACATGAATGGATGTGAGGATATCCTCTCGCACCATACGCTCGTTGAGAACGATTGCATCCTCATAGTTATATCCCTTCCAAGGCATGAAGGCCACTTTAAGGTTTCGACCCAAGGCAAGCTCACCTTTCTCAGTGGAGTAACCCTCTGTGAGGATATCACCTTTCTCAACGCGCTGTCCTTTCTCACAGATAGGACGGAGGTCGATGGTAGTCCCCTGGTTAGTCCTGCGGAATTTCGGAATCTTATATTCCTTTACAGAAGGTTCAAACTCAACAAATTCTTCATCTTCCGTGCGGTCATACTTAATTCTGATTACAGTGGCGTCAACAAACTCAATCACACCTGAGCCCTCAGCCATTATCTGTGTGCGTGAGTCACGGATGAGCTGACCTTCGATTCCAGTGCCCACGATAGGAGCCTCGCTGCGAAGCAACGGAACTGCCTGGCGCATCATGTTCGATCCCATGAGTGCACGGTTAGCATCGTCATGCTCAAGGAACGGAATCAATGAGGCCGCGATTGATGCAATCTGAATCGGAGACACATCCATCAACTCAAGATCTGTGGGAGGAACGATCGGGAAGTCAGCATCAAGACGGGCCTTAACTTTCGGGTTGATGAAAGTGCCATCGTCATTTACAGGAGCATTACCCTGTGCAATGGTCTTTCCTTCCTCAATCTCTGCAGTGAGATAGACCACATTGTCATTATTCAGATCTACCTTACCATTCTCAACCTTGCGGTAGGGAGTCTCGATGAATCCGAGGTTATTGATCTTTGCATAAACACACAAAGATGAAATCAAACCGATGTTCGGGCCTTCAGGAGTCTCGATAGGACAAAGACGGCCATAATGAGTGTAGTGTACGTCACGCACCTCGAAGCCGGCACGCTCACGCGACAGACCACCGGGACCCAACGCTGACATACGGCGTTTGTGTGTGATCTCGGCAAGAGGATTTGTCTGGTCCATGAACTGAGACAAGGCATTCGTTCCGAAGAAGGTATTTATCACTGCCGATATTGTCTTGGCATTGATAAGGTCGATCGGAGTGAAGACCTCGTTGTCGCGCACATTCATCTTTTCACGGATAGAGCGTGAGATACGGGCCAGACCCACACCGAATTGATTATACAGCTGTTCACCAACAGTGCGTACACGACGATTGCTCAAATGGTCTATATCATCGACATCACTCTTGGCGTTGATAAGTTCAATAAGATATTTGATTATGGCGATAATATCCTCACGAGTCAGCACCTTGACATCCATAGGAGTGTCAAGACCCAATTTCTTGTTGATCCTGTAACGGCCCACCTCTCCAAGGTCATATCTCTTCTCAGAGAAGAAAAGGTTTTGGATCACTTCACGGGCAGACTGCTCATCCGGTGGCTCGGCGTTGCGGAGCTGACGATAGATGAACTGAACAGCCTCAATCTCCGTATTTGTGGGATCCTTCTGGAGGGTATTGAATATAATGCTGTAATCAATGGCACTTACATTCTCCCTCTCCAGCAGAATAGTCTTCACTCCGGATTCAAGTATTGCATCGATATTATCTTCCGTAATTTCGTTGCCACGGTCCACAACAAGAGTGTTACGTTCGATGGAAACAACCTCACCGGTATCTTCATCAACGAAATCTTCCTGATATGAATTCATGACACGACCTGCCAGCTTACGTCCGATTGCATTCTGGAGATTGGTTCTCGTAACCTTCACTTCATCGGCAAGGTCGAAGATCTGTATAATATCTTTATCCGATTCAAGTCCGATTGCACGCAACAATGTAGTGACCGGAAGCTTTTTCTTACGGTCGATGTAGGCATACATCACATTGTTGATGTCAGTGGCAAACTCAATCCAGCTGCCCCTGAAGGGGATGATACGTGCAGAATAAAGTTTGGTGCCGTTTGCGTGCGTGCTTTGACCGAAAAACACACCGGGTGAACGATGCAGCTGAGAGACAACCACACGCTCCGCGCCATTGATAATGAATGTGCCCTGCTCAGTCATGTATGGAATCGGGCCAAGATAAACATCCTGAATGGTGGTGTCAAAATCTTCATGGTCCGGATCAGTACAATAAAGCTTCAACTTAGCTTTGAGTGGCACACTGTATGTTAGGCCGCGACGCAGACATTCATCAATTGAATAGCGTGGGGGATCGATATAATAGTCAAGGAACTCCAACACAAAGTTATTCCGGGTGTCGGCAATAGGGAAATTCTCTGCAAACACCTTGTAAAGGCCCTGGTTCTTTCTTTTTTCAGGGGGAGTGTCAAGTTGGAGGAAATCCTTAAACGATTTCAACTGAACTTCCAGGAAGTCAGGAAATGGAAGAGGATTCTTTATCGACGCGAAGTTAACACGCGGTTTTTCGGTTAAATTTACTGACATTGGGAAAAAGTTATTAATACACTTCTCTCACAAAATACGTGCCCGGCATTGTTAACGAATATTTAAATGGGCCGGATAATTATTAAATAAGGAAAAATTTCAATATCCCGCGCCCGCGAAATTGCCGGCAGTTGCTAAAAATAAGTCACCCGGCAGAGAAAAATCTCTCAGATGACTTTAATATGCAAATAGGTTAAGAACGACACTTATAGTGCGTTCTTAACCTACAGATAGATTAAGTCGATTCTTATTTGAGCTCAACTTCAGCACCAGCTTCTTCGAGCTGTTTCTTCAAGCCCTCAGCCTCAGCTTTGGGAAGACCTTCCTTAACGTTGCTGGGTGCATTGTCAACGAGTTCCTTAGCTTCTTTAAGGCCAAGACCAGTGAGCTCTTTAACGAGCTTAACGACTGCGAGCTTGCTTGCACCGGGAGCTTTGAGAACAACGTCGAAGCTGCTCTTCTCTTCAGCTGCGGGAGCGCCAGCTGCGGGACCGGCTGCTACTGCTACTGCTGCAGCGGCGGGCTCGATGCCATATTCGTTCTTAAGGATTTCAGCGAGTTCGTTTACTTCCTTTACAGTAAGGTTAACAAGCTGCTCTGCAAATGCTTTCAAATCTGCCATTGTCGTATAGTTTTTTTTGTTTTTTTAAATTGAAATTACTCTTTGTTGGAAAGGGTTTCCAAAACACCATGAAGAATGTTGGCACCACTCTGAAGTGCGCTGATAACGTTCTTGGCAGGTGACTGGAGAAGAGCCACAACGTCTGCGATAAGTTCGTTCTTGCTCTTGATATTGGAAAGGACATCCAACTGTTCCTCGCCAACATATACAGATTCCTCCACGTATGCACCCTTCAACATGGGAAGTGTGTCATTCTTGTCGCGGAACTTCTTGATAAGCTTTGCAGGAGCGTTACCCACATTGCTGAGAAGAAGTGTAGTCTCACCGTGGAGAAGATCATACAGACCTGAGAAATCAGTCTCGCTTGCTTCAAAAGCCTGCTTAAGAAGAGTGTTCTTAACGCAAAGCATCTTGATGTCTTCACCGAAACATGCACGACGAAGTGCACTTGTCTTTTCAGCGTTGAGGCCTGCAGTCTGAGTCAGATAAACACAGCTGTAATTCTTCAGCTGGTCGCCTATATTGGCAATGATGATAGCTTTATCTTCCTTTTTCATTTCTCTGTTTCTTTATTAATTACTCGGCAACAGATTTAGGCTCGACTTTCACGCCGGGGCCCATCGTGCTTGAAAGATAAATGCTCTTGATATATGTGCCTTTGGAAGTGGCGGGTTTAAGCTTAATCAAAGTATTGATAAACTCTTTGGCGTTGTCGCGCATCTGCTCCGGAGTGAAAGACACTTTACCGATAGAAGCGTGAACGATACCAGTCTTGTCCACTTTAAAGTCAATCTTACCCTGTTTTACTTCCTTTACTGCCTTAGCCACATCCATAGTGACTGTGCCGCTCTTGGGGTTAGGCATCAATCCACGGGGACCGAGAATACGTCCCAAAGGACCAAGCTTACCCATTACAGAAGGCTGTGTGATGATAACGTCAACATCTGTCCAACCCTCTTTGATCTTCTGAAGATATTCATCAAGACCAACATAATCGGCACCGGCTTCTTTGGCTGCCGCTTCCGCGTCAGGACCGCACAACACGAGCACTTTAACCTGCTTGCCTGTACCGTGGGGAAGCGAAACAACGCCACGCACCATCTGGTCGGCTTTGCGGGGGTCAACACCAAGACGGACATCAATATCGAAAGATGCATCAAACTTCTCAAATGAAGCTTCTTTCACTTTCTCTGCTGCCTCGACTAAGGTATATTCCTTCCCCGGTTCAATCTTCGATAAAGCCAACTTTTGATTTTTTGTCAGTTTTCCCATTTTCTTGAAGATTTTTAGTTAAGTTCAGGGAAATCACCCTTTACGGTTATACCCATGCTTCTCGCTGTGCCTGCAACCATACGCATTGCAGAATCCAAAGTAAAACAGTTCAAATCCGGCATCTTGTCTTCTGCAATAGTCTTTACCTGATCCCAGGAGATTTCTGCAACCTTCTTACGGTTAGGCTGTGCAGAACCGCTTTTGATCTTGGCAACTTCCTTGAGTTGCACTGCTACCGGCGGAGTCTTTACAATAAAGTCGAAGCTCTTGTCAGTGTAGTAAGTGATTACTACAGGGAGAACCTTACCGGCTTTATCCTGGGTACGGGCATTGAATTGCTTGCAAAATTCCATGATGTTGATACCCTTGGAACCCAGTGCGGGACCTACGGGAGGAGACGGGTTTGCCGCGCCACCTTTAATCTGTAATTTGATCTGTCCAGCAATTTCTTTTGCCATTGTTCTACTTTTTTAAAAATGTTTTGTCGATTTAAATTCTCATCAGACCGTAACAAATCGTCAGATTATTCTCTCTCGACTTGGGAATTTTCCAACTCAAGATCAGTGGGACGGCCAAATATCTTGACTTCCACCTTAATCTTCTTCTTGTCATTGATAACTTCCTTGATCACGCCACTGAATCCGCTGAACGGTCCAACATTAACCTTCACAACCTCTCCAACAATATAGATATCGTTGGATTCAGCCTGAGGCTGACGCATCTCATCGGCAGTTCCCAGCATTTTCATCACTTCGCTTTCACGCAGGGGAACAGGCTTACTGCCCTTTTCGCGTCCACGCAAAAAATCAATGACATTCGTAGTGTTCCTTAGCTCATAAATCACTTCACCGGTTAGCTGTGCCTTTACAAACACATATCCGGAATAAAGCGTGCGCTCTTTCAACACTTTCTTGCCATTGCGAGTGGTATAAACTTTTTCAGTGGGAATCAATACCTGTGAAACAAAATTGCCAATGTCGGTGTTCTTGATTGCTGCATCCAACACTTCCTTGACCTTTGCTTCCTTTCCTGAGATGGCACGCAATACATACCACTCCTGCTTATTTTCAGCCATTGAAATCCTATGTTAAAAGTTTAAAAACTGATACTGTAAATCAACTCCATCAGAAGATTAAAAATCTTATCAACAGCCCAGATGAATACAGCCAGAATGATGGAAGCAATCAAGACCAGCACCGAACTATTGATGAGTTGTTTCTGAGTCGGCCAAGAAACCTTATAGACCAATTCGTCATAAGATTCCTTTATATCCTTGAATAATTTCATATTTTCCTTAATTGGCACGGGAAGAAAGACTCGAACTCTCGACACCCGGTTTTGGAGACCGGTGCTCTACCAACTGAGCTATTCCCGTGAATAAAAGGGGGTCTTAGAAATCTCTTCAACCCCCTTTTTATCGAGTTTGAATTATAGTCGATTAATCTTCGTAAACCTGAGTGATCTGACCAGAACCTACTGTACGGCCACCTTCACGAATTGCGAAACGAAGACCCTGATCGCAAGCTACCGGAGTGATGAGCTTAACATCGATCTCTACGTTGTCGCCAGGCATTACCATTTCTACACCTTCGGGGAGAGTGATCTCACCAGTTACGTCGAGCGTACGGATGTAGAACTGAGGACGATATTTGTTGTGGAACGGAGTGTGACGACCACCTTCCTCTTTCTTCAAGATATAAACCTGAGCCTTGAAGTGATCGTGAGGTTTAACCTGTCCGGGATGGCAAAGAACCATACCACGCTTGATTTCGTTCTTGTCAACACCACGGAGGAGAAGACCTACGTTATCACCAGCTTCACCCTGATCGAGAAGTTTGCGGAACATCTCAACACCAGTAACAGTAGTTTTGCGGTCAGCACCAAGACCAAGGATCTGAACCTCATCACCTACCTTAACAATACCGGTTTCGATACGGCCAGTAGCAACAGTACCACGACCAGTGATTGAGAATACATCCTCAACAGGCATCAAGAAAGGTTTATCGATATCGCGGGGAGGAAGTGGAATCCAGTTATCAACTGCATCCATAAGCTCCATCACCTTGTCAACCCACTCTTTCTCACCGTTGAGCGCACCAAGTGCAGAACCGCGGATGATAGGAGTATTGTCACCATCATATTCATACTGAGAAAGAAGGTCGCGCATATCCATTTCTACGAGCTCGAGCATTTCCTCATCGTCAACCATGTCACACTTGTTCATGAAAACAACGAGACGGGGAACGTTCACCTGACGAGCGAGAAGGATGTGCTCACGAGTCTGAGGCATAGGACCATCAGTTGCAGCAACCACGATGATAGCACCGTCCATCTGAGCAGCACCGGTAACCATGTTCTTAACGTAGTCGGCGTGTCCGGGGCAGTCAACGTGAGCGTAGTGGCGATTAGCAGTCTGATACTCTACGTGAGCAGTATTAATAGTTATACCACGCTCCTTCTCCTCGGGAGCGTTGTCGATAGAATCGAATGAACGCATTTCAGAGAGACCTTTCTCGGCAAGCTCCTTAGAGATTGAAGCGGTCAGAGGAGTATTACCGTGGGCAAAGG
>CAMWIH010000143.1 GCA_947174305.1 uncultured Porphyromonadaceae bacterium
TGACCTTATCGAGGTGATCGAGGCTTCGGTCTATGAGGACTGGAGGATAACACAGAGGATCCGGGAGATGAAGGCCAAGGGGATCACCCCTCCGGCTTACCTGAAGAAATACCTCCGGGAGAATAACCGTAAGCTCAATCAGCTCCGCTCTCAGGCGGTTTACTACAAGGAATATTCCTCAATTGAGAATCTGCAGTTGCTCGGTGAGGATTACATCCGACAGATGAAGCGCGACCTCACGCCAAAGACTTTCCAGACCTCGATTCTCTGTATCCGGCTCGGTATCGCAAAGGATGGGTTCTACTCGTCGATGCGCGAGTCTCACAAGTATGATGCCTCGGATCTATCTTATCTCGATGAGGTGTTCTTTCAGTCCGATTGGAGGGACCGCGAGTCGATTAGGGAGCATATCGATCATTCGGGGGCGGATGCAGACGTGTTGCCGGATCATCCTATCTGCATCGGGATGGACTTCAACGCCAACATTAACTGGATTGTGGCCGGCCAGCCCGACCGCTCCGGCAGGAGGCTCAACGTGATAAAGTCGTTCTACACAAAGTATGAGCGTAAGCTTCCGGAACTTGTCGATGATTTCTGCAGATATTACCGTGGCCACAGGAACAAGCGGGTGGTGTTCTACTATGACTCTACCGCACTCGGATCAAACTATGCGGTAAATGATATCGATTTCCACCGCGTGGTATGCGACCGTTTCATTCGCAATGGCTGGAGCGTGGATGATGTGTATCTCGGGGCCCCGATGAAGCACCACGAGAAGTATCTGCTCATCAACCATGGTTTCGCCGGACATAACAGCCTCACCCCTTATTTCAACCGCCAGAACAATGAGGATCTCATCCTCGCCATCCAGTCGGCCGAGATCGAGAGGGGCAGGAACGGTTTCCGTAAGGATAAGTCGGGCGAGAAACTCAAGGAGACCGAGGAGAACCGCCTGGAACTCCGCACCGACGGCACAGATGCTTTCGATACGCTCTACATCGGTTGCGAGCGTTTCCCAAGGTCGGTCTCTTCTGTTTATTTCGCTTCCGGAATCGCCTGATGTTGTCTTTTCGATTTCGGTATTGTATATCTATTTTTGTGTATTAATTCTTTTTTGACTATGACACAGGAAGATTCTTTACGCGCTCTGATTGCGGATCTTGCCAGGGAGCAGACTCCGGTTTCAATTTCTCCGGCAAGGCTGGCCGGTATTCTCGAGGGGTTGCTCGACTTCTCCTCCGGAAGCGCGGCATCGGTCGAGGAGAATCTGCGAGTCGCTCTCGGACTCAACCAGATCGCCGGCGACGGCTCAGGAATATCCATGCTCACCGAGCAACAGGCTGTCGAGATAGTTAAAAATAATTTTAATTAGAATATTCTTTTAAATCTTTTAGTTATGACTACTCTTGTTAATTCCCAGTCTCTCAATGCCGCAGTCGGCCAGATGCAGAAGGAGGTGGATAAAAGGATAGTTTCGGCCCGTGAGGATCTGGCCAAGATTGATGAGACTTCCGGATTTCTTAATAATTATCACCTCCCTCATGCGGTGCGCAGGTTTGCAGGGTTTATCGAGACGGAAGAAGATGAGGATGGTGATTATGTCTTTCCTGACATAACATTCGAGACATCGACGGCTGCTCAGGATTTCGAAATTTACTATCATGCCGGATTAAACACCTTTATCGCCAAGAAGGAGACGGACGCACAGAATGGGCAAGCTGTTCCGGGTGGAATAAAATGGTACAAATCTTTTGCGGGGATGTACGATTATGTCGTGGCTCCTGGCGGTGAACCGAGGAAGGATGTCATTTTCTTGCAGGTCGAGATACATGAGTCTTATGATGGTTATTGGCATCGCTTCTCAGAATGCTCATTCTACTTCTATGATGAGGAGAGCAAAAATGAGGTGTATAACGGAAAGCTCGCCCTTGCTTACAATGACCTTGATTCAAACTGGGAGACGGCCAAGTTTAAAACCTGGTCGAAAAAAATGGAACAGGCACTGAGCGATCTTGATAACCGCACTGCTAAGCTTGATAAGAATACTGGAAAGGTTCTCCAGGATCAACTCCCTTTCCCTGTCGTATCATTCCATGATGTTGAGAAGCTGAACACGCTCACAATAGAGCAACAGTCTGTTACGGGAGCTGTCGAGGTGATATTTTATTCCAAAAACCAGACTTTCGTGGCAAAAAAGGACGGCAAGTATTACAACAACTGGGATACAAGGGATCAATTCATGCCAAAGGATGGAAACAGGCCTTATAAGGACAGGCTGTTCCAATGCTTTGTCACAGACGATCTCTATTATTATGACGGCATGTGGCGTCGTGCAACTTTCTTTTCGGACTATGTGAAGAAGACCGACTTGTCTTACATGACAGAGGATGATGCTGTCAATATGGTCAAGAATGCTTTCAAATGATGAGTTATGGCTGATATTGTTACAAAACAGGCTCTGCAGGGTGCCGTTAATGAGTTAGTGGAAAAACTCAAGCCGATTGTCATTACTCCTTACGATTTTTCGGAAATGTGGTTTGATGACAGATCTGCCTTTGTATGGAACGAGCCTGAAGATGAATATTTCCAGAATGATGATCTGGGAAGTTATATGTCCTTCTCGTATGTGCCACCAGGCTTCATCATAAACGGAAACCTTGATTCCCTCTCAGAGCTCTATGACCGTATCAAGGAAGCTTGCATGACACGCCAGGGATTCACTCTCGCATTAATGGGTGAGATCGGCTGCGTGCTTTTGCAACACGATTTCTCAGACATTTCCAGCCAAGGAAGGAATACACGTTTCAAGCCTATCCTGAATCCAATTACAGGTGAGTTTTTTGTGCCGGTGTTGGTCTTTGATGAGTCGCAGAACCATAGATCCTTGATATTTAATTTCGGACTTATGAATCTGCTGCCGGCTGTCCCTCCCAGAGATAACTGCCTGTATGGCATAAAGAATGGCAAGTATGTGAAAATCACTGACCCGGATCAGGTTCTGGTGGTGACTTCACGACCGGAAGAGCCTCAGGCGGCTATGCTTGCCATGGACGAGGTAACTCAGGATGCACCGGGGATTATGAGCCTGGAAGCAACGGATGCTCCGGAATTTATGGGGATTGATCTCTCTGATGGCACCTCTTTTGAATCTCAGGTGGCGATGACTGAGGAAATCAAGGGCGAGGATTCAGGGAATTTTACCGAACAGTCAGACATTAAAACAGAAGATTATGAGTGAAGTTGTAGATATAAGCGAGCTGAGGATCGGGAAGAGGAGACTCAAAAATTCTAATTTAACCAAAAAAGAAGGAAAGTGGGTGAGAGTCATGGAGTTTATCGGATCTTCAAATGGATTTGTCTCAGTTTCAACACGAATGTACACTGCAGAATTTGGATTTGATGCGTTAATCAATTTCATTGTTCCAGATACTAGTACTCAATATATTGAGTCAGTAAAATTTATTTTAATTAATGGGTTAAAAGTGACTAATGTCGATATAAAAGCTCGATTTGTTTATAAAACCGGTTTTTTTACTAGAACTAACCCATCATATCTTGAGATATATATTTCTAAGTCAAATTTTAATTCTCTGATATATGTGGAATCAGACTTCTATGAAAGGGCTACACCAGTTCTTGAGGAAGGATCAATCCCGGATGGCTATTTAGCCAAGGAGTTTGTTTTAATTAAGAAAACAGAGGATGAATCTGGGGGGGGGTAAATTAATACCCTTATATCTCAGGCAGACAGAAAGGAGGGCGGCATGAGCGAGGTTATAGATATGAAAGAGTTATTCAAGACTATGCCAGCGGATAACCTCGGGGAGATTGCCGATGCCTTTGTTAAGACTAACAGATTTCCAGATATAAAGATGCTTCCACTGCAAGGAGACATTGACGCTGACAATCTGTTGACTGATGGCTGCACAATGTATTTATCAACAGATATGGGTTTGCTTAAAGGAAAGCTAATTAACTTTCCTTTTAAGAAGTCTTTATTCGGAGGGATTTGTTTTATCGTGACAAAACAGGGGTCTTATTTTAGACAGATAGCCATAGGAAGCAAAATAGAGGATTTCTATATTCGCAAATCGAAATTAGATGCGAATATGAACCAAATTTGGCCCAATTGGTATCAGTTACAGATCTCAGAAGTTACAACATAAAATTGGGTCGATAGGTCTTGGCAACCCTCATGGTAACTAATTATGTGTATTATGAATTTTTATGACCATAACATAGATGATGAATCTGCGCTTACGCTCGCATCACTCCCCCCTTTCGGCATCGTGTCCGGGGAGCAGAGGGTGAGGGTTGCGATCTATTGGCTTGAGAAGAACGACTCGGTGGTTCACTCCATTTTCACTACCATTCTGTGGATTGGAGATACATTTGCAGACAGGCCTTTCTTCTTCAGGTGCGATGACATTATCTCTGCTCACATGAAGGCCAATGGCCTTACCTTCGCAAGATACAGGTTCTGCTATGGGGTGGCCACAGATGAACAGCCCGACTACTCATGCGTGTTCATGGTGCTTCACAACGTGGTCAATCTCCCGGCCGACAGTATTGAGGCTTTCAAACCTGGCGAACGGCTGATGCCTAAGCCAAGGTTCCTCACCGATTTCAATTCAAGGGTTATGTATCGTCACGACCGGGAGGTTCTGCCCATCAGGATCTTCTCTGCCTCGGAGTTCTATCTCCATGGGGAGGCCGTGATGAAGGATGGGCGCTCTTTCACTTTCATGAATCTTTTCCTGAAGGCTGACGTCCACATCTTCGCTCCGGAATTCTCCGTAGAGGGGATGATCTCCTCTGCACTGGAGGCCATGGCTAAGGCCGGCGGGGGCTCTGCAGATGATGTAGCCATGATCACGCTCTCAGTATGGGACCGCTCAAGGCAGAATATGTGCAACCCGCTGAAGATATGGCTCACCGATGAAGCCTCATCGGCCGAAGTCTCCTATTCAAACCAATACCTCTGCCAGGAGAGGATCCATCTCTTCGGGGAGTGGTCCGAGAAGATTACTTCAACATCTTCGGTGGCTAATGTGGGGGGCTCTCAGCAACCATACGATTCTGATTCGGATCTCGAGATATCGATTACCTCCCAGCCTCTTGACTCTTTCACCGCTCTGAAGATGTCACTGGTCGGGGCCGTAGATCCGCGACTGAGCCTCCGGCTATGGTCTGGCACAAGGTGTATGGATGTCGAGGGGATCCTCACCAAATCGGAAATCGAGATTGATCCTGACAGCAAGGATATGTCGCGCCTCAAGCTCACAGTGAATCCCGGAAAAAGGCCGGTTGGATTCTCTGAACGCGATTCAATATTTACCGAACATTTCACATCTCAGTTCACCTGAGGCTGAATTATAATTCCTTCTTTATGGACTCAATTCACATATCTCAAGCCCGGAAGATTATGCAGTGCCCGCGTGCCTTCTCTCTCCGATTCCTTACCAAGGATGGACGGTGCCGGTTTGTGGATAGCGCGGTATCGCTAAAATGGGATTTTGATACGGGGACGCGCATCATAAAGTGTTTCCCATCAAACCAGATCCGCAGGATCCGAGACGTGCTTATTACTCAGATTAACGATTTAGATGTTTATATATGAATGTAATACCTAATAATATTTGTGAAGGCCTCGGTGAAACATCCATTGAGGAACGCATCGGTCCATGGTTGCAGGATGCAACACTTTGGTTCGAGGCTAATATCTCGCCTCAGTCTCTGCTCGATAAGGATATGAAGTCACTCGCTGACACGATCATACAGTGCCGTGCCCTCTGGTGCGCAGCCCCGGCTCTCGATGTCACAATGCATCCTAACGGTCTGGCGGTGGTAAACACCGATTCGCTCGCTCCGGCTTCGGCCGAAAGGTCAAGGGAGTTCCGGAAGTCAATCATGAATCTGATGCTCTCATCCATTGAAAACCTGCTCAAAATGCTACTGAGCTTCGTTGAATGGAGGAAATCCGGACCGGCCAAGGATCTCTGGCTATCCACCACCTTCAATTTACCCGATGAGGTCTTTGATGCAGTGGAATGTGAGCGTGATTGGGATTCGCTGGTGAAAGCCTTCCGCAAGATCCGCGACACTGAGGATGCCGACGCCGTGACGGTATGGGCGCCGGAGATGCTCGAGGTCTTACGGAGTGCCGGACCAGCTCCAAGGAGGACTCCGAATCCCTTGGATGCTCAGGCTCTGGAGGTGTTGAGAAGATTGGTGAGGTCGAGCGTTAGGTTCTCGCTCCGGGCGGATGAGGCTCAGGATAGATTCTTTAAGGCTGATTGCTACTACAGGAAAAGTGAACAGCAGGAATATTATGTCAATCTCTGCAAGTCTGGAATAGATGTTTGCAAGCCCTGGGCCGACTCTCGAACGGCATTGCTATATAGTCCGGTGGTGTTCCGCAATGAGAAAGGTTCATCAGGTTATTTCTTCTAAACAGTATCATGTCATGGAGACTCTGAACATATCGATACCCACGGGATGGAACAGGCTCACGCAGAGACAGGCCCGATGGCTTCTGAAGCTCCTTTCCCGGTCAGGAACACGACTTTCCGCGGATCCGCGGGCCGTGGCCCTGTTGCGCTTTACCGGGATCAGGATTATAGGTTCCGCAGACTCTGACGGTGAATGGCTCGTAGAGGTGCCGACAGGTGAACGGAGCCGGTGGCTCGGAAGGAGGAAGAAGATGCTGATCTGGATTTCTCCGGAGGAATTCGCCTTCATGCTCCGTGAGCTCGACTGGATCCTGAAGCCCCTGCCGGCTCCATGGAGGCCTGAGAGGATTGACGGCCGGAAGCCGTTGCCGGCTTCGCTCGCATCGATCCCTTTCGGTTCTTTCCTCGCCGCCGACAACCTCTATGCCGGCTTCCTCAACATATCGCGCAATGATGCCGCTCTCTCGCTCGATTCGGGAAAGGCCACCGCATCACTGCTCGACAGCATGGCTTCCCTCCTGGTTGAGGGGTTGCCATGGTGGAGACGGTTCTTCAGGCGTGGCCGGTTCTCCCCTGCAGGGAGGTTCGCCATCCTGATGTGGTTCTCGGCCGTGAAGGAGAGGATGGTGAAGGCATACCCCGATTTCTACACACCCACAGCTGATGACTCGCTCGCCCCGGAGACAGGGGGCGCAGTCTCTCCGGCAAGGCTGAGGCAGGTGATGAACGCTCAGATCCGCGCACTCACCAAGGGCGATATCACAAAAGAGGAGCAGATCCTTTCGCTTCCTCTCGAGAGGGCCATGACAGAACTCAACGCCCTCGCCAAGGAATATGCGGAATTGCACTCAAAATCAAAATAAAATTATTACCTTTGCACTATGTTTGCCATGTCGGCAGACAATATAGATTAGTCAGTAGAAAATACAGATGAGTCAGTAGAGTTAGATGATGTTATGATAAGTAAAAGTTTTTTCTTTTGGGTTCAGCCTTCGTGAGAAGTCTGTGGTTATTTAATCAATCTAAGCCGGTGATCCGTGAGGAGAGCCGGCTTCTTTTTTTTTTTTTAAAAAAATCACCAATTAAATTAACCCCCACGGGGCCAGTGACAAATACACACAACAAACGTAAAAAAAATAAAAAAACAAAAA
>CAMWIH010000144.1 GCA_947174305.1 uncultured Porphyromonadaceae bacterium
GGGTAGGCAGAATGGGCACAATAGGCATTTTAAGAGAATTTTATGATTAAATTGAACAGAGGGGGAGGGAAGTTGGTTATAACAATAAAGAGCGCTAAAATTAGCTGCTTTATGCATTTAAAATAATTAGAGGAGAGAAAAGGGGGGAGATATCCGGGTGAAAGCGGATATAGATTGAAGACAATCACCTTTTCGTAACCTTGATGTTGCGGGGGCCGGTCGTTGCAGATCGAGTCCCCGTTTACATTTGGGTCATCAATATTTTATATTATGTGTCATCATTATTTTGGATTCTGAACCATCATTATTTTAGATTCTGAGTTGAAATCGTTAACTTTGCAATTCAAACAAGGATAGAATTGCAGATGGATGAAGATTTCGATATAAGGGAAGGTCAGGAACGCCCCCGCGGATTTGAAAAGGATGTGGAGAAGGCTCTGCGTCCGTTGGCTTTCGATGACTTCAGCGGACAGGAGAAGATCATCGAGAACCTTCGTGTGTTTGTGGAGGCTGCCCGTCTTCGGGGAGAGGCTCTTGACCATACGCTGCTGCACGGCCCTCCGGGTCTTGGGAAAACCACGCTTTCCAATATCGTGGCCAATGAACTTGGCGTGGGATTCAAGGTCACTTCCGGGCCCGTGCTCGACAAACCGGGCGATCTTGCCGGTATCTTGATGAGTCTTGAAGATCACGATGTGCTCTTCATTGATGAGATTCATCGTCTGCATCCGGTGGTGGAGGAGTACCTTTATTCGGCAATGGAGGATTTCAGGATCGATATCCTTCTCGACAAGGGTCCGGGAGCTAAGAGCGTGCAGCTCACCCTGGCACCTTTCACCCTTATCGGAGCCACAACCCGCAGCGGTGCGTTGACCGCTCCGCTCAGGGCGCGTTTCGGCATTAACTGCCATCTGGAATATTACGACCATTCCACGCTTAAGGGGATTGTGAAGCGTTCGGCCGGTCTTCTCCGCATAGGCATTGACGAGGAGGCGGCGCAGGAGGTGGCCCTCCGAAGCCGAGGCACACCGCGTGTGGCTAATGCCTTGTTGCGTCGCGTAAGGGACTTCGCCATGGTGAGGGGGAGCGGAAAGATAGATTTGAAAATAGCGCGTCACGCTCTGGAGGCCCTGAACATAGACCGCTATGGATTGGACGAGATAGATAATCGTATCCTGCTCACCATAATCGACAAATTCAAGGGAGGTCCTGTGGGGTTGTCAACGATAGCCACTGCCATAGGTGAGGATGCCGGCACGATAGAGGAGGTGTATGAACCCTTCCTAATCAAGGAAGGCTTCCTTAAGCGCACTCCCCGCGGACGAGAGGTGACGGAGTTGGCTTACCGGCACTTGGGACGCATCCAGGGGCCTCAGCAAAAGACCCTCTTTGATGATTGAGGTCCGGGCTGGAAGGCGGAATGACCGGGAGTTGGAATATGAAGGGATGAAACGATAGAAATTGATTAAAGATGGCAGGAATAAAATCTTTGGCTAAAGAGACAGCTGTGTATGGACTGAGCAGCATTGTGGGACGCTTCCTAAACTGGTGTCTTGTGCCTTTATACACTTATCTCTTCGCGGCAGATGAATATGGAATAGTGAGCTTCCTATATAGCTTCACGGCGGTGATGCTGGTGATACTCAATTACGGCATGGAGACCGGTTTCTTCCGTTATGCCAATAAGGAACAGGATCCGGAAAAGGTATATACCACCTCATTGATATCGGTTGGCTCGACCTCGTTGCTCTTCATAATTCTGCTCAGCCTCTTCCTCTCACCGATTTCAGGAGCCTTGCAGATATCTCAGCATCCCTCATACGTATGGATACTCGGCACAACTGTAGCCATAGATGCCTTCACCAATCTTCCATTCGCTTACTTGCGCTATAAGAAAAAAGCCTTCCGTTTCGCCGGTATAAAGCTGATGAACGTCGGGCTAAATATAGGGCTCAATCTTTTCTTCCTGCTTGGATGTCCGGCAATCATGAAACATTGTCCGGGGGCGGTGAGCTGGTTTTATGAACCGTTGGGAGGAACATCATTCGGCATAGGCTGGATTTTTGTGGCAAACATACTCTCAACGATATGTGTGCTTCTTGCACTCCTGCCTGAGCTGATAGGACGCGATTATAAATTCGACGGGGAGTTGCTGAAACAGATGTTACGCTATAGCTGGCCCCTGCTCATTCTTGGAATAGCCGGCGTGTTGAGCCAGAATATGGGGCAGATGGTTATGCCCTACATTTTCCCGGGAGAGAAAGAGGCCGCCGACACGATGGTGGGTATATATGCGGCTAACATGAAGATAGCAATCGTTATGGTCATGTTCACGCAGGCCTTCCGCTATGCCTACGAACCGTTCATTTTCTCACAGGCAAAAGGGGAGGGCGAGAGCAAGAAACAGGCATACAGCGATGCGATGAAATTCTTCGTCATCTTCGGGTTCTTCATATACCTGGGGGTCATGTATTATCTCCCCTTGCTGAAACACTTCATCTCTCCGGGATATTGGGCCGGCCTTCAGGTTGTTCCTGTGCTTATGCTCGCAGAGCTCTGTTTCGGAGTATTCTTCAACCTTTCCTTATGGTATAAGCTTACCGACCGCACACAGTGGGGCATGTACCTGTCATTGCTATGCTTTGTGCTAATGCTGGTGTTCAACATCTGGCTTGTAAAGGCCATAGGCATACCGGGAGGATATATGGGTTCGGCGTGGGCGGCCTTGATAAGCTACTTTAGCGTGATGGTTGTTTCCTACTTCTTGGGAAGAAGATATTATCCCATCAACTATCATCTGAAAAGGATGGGTGCTTACTTCCTTTTTGCAGGTGTTCTCTACGGTGCCGGCCTCCTTGCCGACAGTTTCTTCACCACAGCGGTGGCCTATGTGGTCAAGACCCTCTTATTGGCCCTCTATGGCGGAGCGGTCATCATGAACGAGAAGCCACATAAAAGGAAGGTGGCTTAATCTTCTGCGAGAGCTTCGAAATAGCAGTCGGCTATGACGAGCCATTCTTCGTCGGTGGCATCGGTGGTGTAGCCTTTCTCTTTGCGCGGATCGCCGAGATGCCGCATGGCGGAATCTTCTGTCAGAGTCACCACTGTGGGCGGAACTTCAACTCCGTCGGTATAAAATTCAGTCAGTTCGACAGGAGCCATCCCTTCCTCAACGAGATAGAGTTTGTTGTCGAAGATGTAAAGACCCATGACGCGGACCACCTTCTTCTCACCATTCTTATCGGTGACTGTAGTTTCCGGGATGTAATGGAAGCCGGCTGAAGCATTATCCCAAAGGATTGCCCCTATTTCACGTACCTGCATATCCTCCATCAAACGGTTGATGGCCTGATTGAACAGCTTCCCTGCTGCCGATGTATTATTATTTTCCATAATATTATTATTAAGAGTTAATGTAATCTTGGTTTGCTACGCGTCGTGCATTAACACGGTTGTGTCCGACGTTATGAAAGTGTTTTAATATCCTAACACGCAAAGTGGCCTAAAAGTTAGAGGAGGCGGGCTTTAGGACGCGAGAAAGAGGAGATGCGCTGCAACCAGTAGGCCTTAAGGTCCGACCATTTGATAAGATCCGGTGCCCCGGGATAAGCCGGAACATTCTGTCCATTGTGGCGGAGATAGACATAGGCCACACCATCGGAATCACGCATGAAAATTAAGGTGAGGTTGGCTCCAAGTGGAGTTATATCCTGTAATTTCCATTTAGAGTCAAGGAGTTCATAATTTGTCATGGGGTAATAGCACCCGGGAATGTTCATCACGGCAAAAAGCGGGAGGAGAGTTTCCGCGTGGCCGAAGTAGCCCGAGAAGACATTTCTTTCAGAAGCGGGTTCTTTCGAGGTCAAAGCCTGGTCGGCATCGGAGATGATGCGTTTTATCAGCATCGCCGTGGCTGAGGCACAATAAGGATCCAATGGATTGGGGGTGTTGCGGAGGTAATGCTTCAGGTTGGAAGCATTGTAGCATTGACGGTATTCCTCTACGGTGAACCAGCGCGTGGAGGGGGCCTGAAATCCTGCGGCACGGTTCCCTTGCAATACTCCATACATCTCCATCGTGAGGTCGCGCAGTTTCTTATCCTTGCCATCAAATTCAGAGAAAAGACGGCGCGCCGGTTCGGGGGATACGTGACGCGCCACGTAGTCATCATACACCTCTTTCCATTCCCCTGAGTCGCGGAAGTCGCGATAATTGCTGAATGTATCAAAACTGTAAAGCAGGGAGTCATTCTGATGGCCGGAGGAGGTATAGATCTCCAGATCCTGATGCTTCAGTTCAAGCCAATGATTAAACTCATACATGGTCATGATAACGCGAGGTACGAAAGTGGAAATCTCCTTGACCTTCCCTCTGTTGAGCAGGGCAGGGAACATACGGGCCATATCGGTGCCGAGACGTTTCTGTTCCTCTATTCCGACAGGGGAGAGAAGTCCCCAGCGTCCGTCGGTGGAGTCGGCGACGGCATCCAGATATTTCAGAAAGGCTTCCCCTTCGTCAGATAGCCTCCTTTCGGCATTGGCTTCATTGAGCACAGAATATATTTTTTCAATTTTTTTCGGGGATGAAAGATATCTTGCACCGTGGCGTGCCACATAGCTGATGTGGACGGGTTCTAACCCATCCGGAATCTCCGGGAAGGAATCAACTTTTGAGAAATCGTAGGGCATCATGGAGCCATCGAGTTCCGGCGGGAGGGTGGCATCAGTGGCTGCATGTGTGGCGGTAACCACTGAAAGAAGTAAAAAGAGAGGGAGGAGAAGGCTATTTGTTTTCATGGCTATTTCTTTATGTTCGCTTTGATTTCATTAAGTAATGCGGAGCATCCATCTTCCAGCATATCGAGCACGAGAAAGAATCCGTCGGTGCCTGACCAATATGGGTCGGGCACGGCATCAGCTTCCGGGTGATTCACTGCTAAAGATGCCATTGGGATGATTTTCTCCTCAGCCTCAGGTGTAGGCGCGTAGTCGTGCAAGTCTTCGAGATTGGATGCGTCCATGCCGAAAATAAGGTCGAAATTATCGAAATCCGACGGACGTATGGTGCGGCTTCTATGTTCGAGCCTGTAGCCGCGCTGAATGGCCGCTTTTCTCATTCGGAGGTCGGGAAGGTCGCCGGCGTGGCCTCCGTAAAAACCGCAGGAGTCAACAGTCACTTCATCACCTATCCCGGCTTCATTGGCCATTTGGGTCATTATGCCGTCGGCGGCCGGTGAACGGCAGATGTTGCCCAGGCATACGAAGAGCAACGCAAGAGGGCGGTGCTCTTCGCGCGCATTATTGACTGCAATCCTTATTTTATCCGCAATCACGGGGTTCAATTTTTTATCCTTCATATCTTTATTTTTACAAATTTTTTTATTCTACATAGTGGAATATTGTTTTATGGCCGAAATGATGCGATAGAGGCTGTAAATGCTCTCTACGGGTATCTTGAAGGGAGGGTAGTTGGGGTTATAACTCCGGGCCTCTATATATTGCTCTTCGCCGGGTTCGGAATCGCAGGGATAGACGGCTTTCACCAGCACACCGTTTTCGGTGTCAATGACCATGGGGTTTCCCCATGGGATGAAAGCGCGGTCATTGATGCGCTTGATGAAGAGCATTGAGCCGTTCTGAAATTCAGGTTCCATACTGTTGCCGGCAATACGGATTGCGAAATCAACCCCCTTTACCGGTGAGACCACTTTCTCGCAGTCGCGGAGTTCCACCCCTTCTGCCCAGAGCTGGAGGTTTCCCGCAAAGGCTTTTACCGGGATAAGAGGCACCACGTAGCCTTCCGTTAGGTCGGGGCCTTCTTCGGGTTCGATAAACATTTCCCCTTCGCCAAAGAGAATCCAGTCGCGGTTGAGGTCGGGGAAGAGCTCGAGAAGCTTTTTGAGACGCACTTCGGATATTGAGCGGCGCATAGCGCCGATATAGGTGGGGGATACGCCCATAAGCCGGGCAAATTCCGTCTGGCTCATGCGCTTCTCTTTGAGGAGACGGATGAGACGAGACTTGACGGTGTCGAGATCGTCGGATTGATTTGGGGCAAGATCAGACATAATAGTGAATTTTAAAAGCAATGCTTAATAAATATTTTGCAAGTTAGCAATAAAAATTAATATCCGCAAAATTTTGCGGATATTAATTTTTATTATCGGCACAGCCGATGGCGGAAAGGGCTTCGCGATTAGTATGAATTCCCGATTGCGTTGGTGAGCTCAATGAATTGTTCCACCGACAGGCGTTCGGGACGGAGGGAGAGTATCTCTAATTTTGAGGCTTCCGAATCGGGGCGAATCATTGAGGCGAGGGAATTGCGGAGGGTCTTTCTCCTCATTCCAAAGGAGGTCTTGACTATCCTCTTGAACAGCACCGGATCGCATCCGAGATCGGTGCGAGAATTGCGAGAGAGAAGCAATACACCGCTTTTCACTTTTGGTGGCGGCGCAAAAACGAAGGGCTCAACATCGAAGAGGTAACGGCAGTCGTACCAAGCTTGAAGAAGGACTGAAAGTATGCCATAAACCTTGGAGCCGGGGCGGCTACATATACGTTCGGCCACCTCCTTCTGCAACATGCCCGCTACAACGGGAATCTTCTCCTTGTAATCGAGCACCTTGAAGAAAATCTGGGAAGATATATTATAGGGGTAATTACCGATAAGTGCAAAATCTCCCTCATAAACTTCATCGAGGTTCATTTTCAGGAAGTCGCCTTCAATCACATCGAGCTTGGGGTAAACTTTCGATAGGAAAGACACCGATTCCGAGTCGAGTTCCACTGCCTTGAGCGGGCGGCCGGAGTCCATAAGATATTTTGTCAGCACTCCCATACCGGGACCGATTTCAAGGATGGGGATTTCTGACCATTTGCGGGCCTCTTCAGGAAGTTGGCTTGCCGATATTGTCTCCGCTATGCGACGAGCAATCTCCTCATCCTTGAGGAAATGCTGGCCCAATTGTTTCTTCGCTTTTACTTGCATTATTTGAATTTCTTTGCGATCTCCTTTGGCACGGCATCTTTATGCACCCCGATGTTAAGGGTCTTCTCGAGGAAGTAGGGTACAGACACATAGAAGAAGCCGTCGTAAATCTGGTTTGTATCCCAGGAATTCTTAACTTTATAATATTTGTTGCCCTCTTGGTCGGTTGCAGTTCCTACGATCACCATACCATGGTCGTCGGTGGTCTCGTAATTGTCGAAAGTCTGCTGGCGTGATTCCTGAGTCACGGTTTTCTCCTTTACGGGGCCCTTGATCTCAAACTTTGCGTTTTCGCGATCCTTGTCGGAAAGCTTCACCCATCGGGAGAGTTCTGTGTCGGTCATATCCTTCTGCTCCTTGTCGTCGGGCAACACGGCAGAGCCTTTTCTCCCTTTGAAACCGCCTTCTGACACGTCGGCCGCCCACATCACGGAATATCCGTGCGCA
>CAMWIH010000145.1 GCA_947174305.1 uncultured Porphyromonadaceae bacterium
GTGTTGTTATGAAAGTTTGTGTTGAATAGAATTAAAATTAAAATTTACAAATTTCACAACTTACTTATTTTCAACCTCATATCTGAAAATATTTTTTTATAATATGAAACTTTATCTTTGGATATGAAAGTTTCATATCATAACTTTGCGGCATCAAAAATGTCTCTTTTTTTTTCAAACACTCTGTTCAATCTATGGGCAACTTATGCTGAATGACAAGTTATTACATATAATATTCTTCTCAATACTCATAGCCATGGTCAGTTATTATGGCTATGCCTCTGGCCTAACCAATCCCGAATCTGTTAAATTCACTCCTGACACTGTAAAATCACAGGCCGATGTCACCTCTCCTAATTTATTGACTGACACAGTCTATGATATCAAAGAGGTTGTAGTCCAAAATGAAAGAGTGATAAGAAAAGGCAACCTGATTGAACTTTACCCCGGTAAAAGGGATAAACGTTTTGCATCCGGCGGAACTGATGTTCTTGTCAACATGAATCTACCTGACATAAGGGTGAATCCGCTAAATAACGAAATCACTTCCTCAGAAGGAGATCCGATTACGCCTTTCATCGACTTCCAACCTGCATCCCATCAACAAATGCGAGAGATACGTCCACAGGAAATTCTGAGAATAGACCTTCTGCGTTCTCCTGAAGACCCAAGATTCGGAGGAGCAAAGATTGTGGCCAACTACATTATGAAGAAATATGAATATGGAGGATACACCAAACTTGATGGAACACAGTATATCCCAATATTTAGTTCGACCTATAGCCTCTATTCAAAATTTTCTTACAAGAAGATGACCTATGACATCTCGACAGGAATTGAATATAATTTTTTAAAGAACAACTGCGGTTCGGAAAGTAATTCTATCTATCACTTGGATTCCGAAGAACTTGAGAGAGTATCTCGCACCCTCGAATATAAGAATCGGAAACTCAGCCCGCGAGTAACCGCCAGAGCTATATACAATGGTTCAGGAATGAGCTTTTCCAATATGCTTAGTTTCAATTATTCACGCCGCAAACCTTTCGAACAAATAAGCAACGTAGATTTTTCATCTATTTTCGATGGGAGCGAAAGTTTCGAGACGTGCATCCAATATAATAGAAGTATAATATGGAAGGGGAATTATTATGTTAGCCTCCCTAACGCATGGTCATTGAATGTTAGCAGTGGTTTCGATTGGTCTGCAAACCAAGATAATACCTCATACACCCTAACAGGGAATCCTACTATAGTTAATGATATATCGGAGCAGATTCTTAACGCTTATGGAGATTTAAATTTTACAAAACGTTTCGGAAGGCACTCCTTTAGAATAATAAGTGCTGGAGGCTGGACCCGTAATAAACTGGAATACATGTCTTCTCAAACAACAAGAATGTATTATCGTGAAGGATATGTACAACTTGGTGGTGGCGTAAATCTTCAGTTCAATAATTTTTCAATCGCTCCAAGCATTCGCATTAGCACAACATCTGAAAAAGTTAATGAAAATGCTTATACTCGTTGCTTGCCCAAGGCATTTATCCCTCTCTATTTGCAACTCTCCCATAAATCTACCATAAATGGGTCATTTGAATTTGCAATTGGAGCACCGGATGCCTCTTTACGAAGTCCCGTTTTAGTTAGATTGAACGAAATTGACGCCATTGTAGGAAATGAAAACCTAAAGGACTATAATTATTACGACGCCAAGATTGGATATAGCCATTATTGGGGCAATTGGCTATCTACAAGAATAGATGCGAGAATGAGTGTTGAAGAAAATACTTTTATACCTGTCTATTCCTTAGATTATTCAAATTCCGCTTTTCCAATGATGATAAGGAAGATAAACAATAATGGAAATATTAAAAAAGCTTCAATCTGTGCTTCTTTATCAGGGAATTACTTTAACAATACTCTCTCCTTGAATCTCTCCGCTACAATGAATTATTATTCCCAAAACGGAGAAAGGAAACAAAATAAATGGCACCCTGATTGTTGGATATACGCTTCATATTATATCAGTAATTTTAAAATTAATGCATACTTCACTCCACCATCAAGACAATACTCCACAGGGTTTGATATAGAAACACCTTTATATTGGTTCCTCAGTGCCTCTTATTCCTATAAAGATCTTTTTATTGATATCAGGTTCAGCAATCCCCTTGTGAAATCATACGTATATCAGAAAGAGTTTTATGATTTTGGAATATATCAAAGTCAACAGACAAGCTTTTCACCGTCCTATCATCAATGCCTAAAAATAACTTTATCTTATTCAATCGGATATGGAAAAAGGATCAACCGCAAAGATGAAGTGGGAGAAATTGAGGCAACAGAATCTATTATGCTTAAAAAGAAATAAATTCTGGAATTGTTATTTCTGAAGTTCAGATATGAATTCTAATGTCATACGGGTACCTTCTTCTCTATTATCCATTTTTCCAATCCGCGTTCCTTTTCGGAGAAGTTGGCACCGATAAGGTAGAGCGGACGAGGATCCATTGCAAACTTGCCGGCATAGTCGCGGTCATGGATCTGCCGCATCGCTTCCTCTGCCGAGCCCTCATATTTGAACTCGAAGATATAGATGTAATCAGGGGTGCGGACCACAAGGTCGCTGCGCCCCTTGTTGGTGTGCTCCTCAACCCGGGAGTCAACTCCCGAGAGGGTGAAGAGGAGATAGACTATATTCTGATAGAATTTCTCGTTATGCTGTTCGTAGGGGAAACTCTTGAGCATCGTCTGCAACCGCTTCATGAAGGTCTCCGGTCGTCCGTCGGTTAGGTCATCCTGAAATTCCCACAGCGAGAATTCCCCGCTCAGATCTTTCATCTGGGGGGCATAGAGCGGAAGGAGCTGCTGCGCAAAACCCGTCTCCACCTCCTTGTTGGGGAACTGAAGCTCATATCGCTCGCCGGAGGCGCGCTTGATTGTGAGGTAGCCGGTCTGGAAAAGCAACGGGACGGGGTTGGCATCGTCCATCCCAACGGACTCAAGATCAATTTTCATGCTCCGCGCACTATTGAGCGAGGCAAGGAGCATCTTCGACTGCTTTATCCTTTTCACAAGGAAGGTCGGTGTGCCGGTCTGGAACCAATAACGGCCAAGATAACCGTCGGCTAAGGCATTGAGCACGCTGAAGGGATTATAGAGACGCGACCCGCGGGGAGCGAAGAGATAACCGTCGTAAAACTCTTTCATCTGCCGCAAGGCTTCCTCGTAGCTGACTTCAAGATTACGGGCCAATTTACTTATCCCAACTTCGAATTTATCCGTCAGTTCTCTCTCTGTCCAGCCACATATATCTGCGAATTCGTCGCTTAGGGATATATCCCTAAGGTTGTTGAGGTCGGAGAAGATGCTGACTTTGTTGAAGCGTGCCACCCCGGTCAGCATGGCGAAACGGATATGCGTGTCCATTGTTTTGAGAACACCGAAGAACCCTTTGAGTATGGCCTGGTTTTTGGCAAAGAGTGCCTCGTTATCTTCAATCCCGAGCAGAGGCTTGTCGTATTCGTCAACGAGGATGACGGGGTTATGACCGGTGCGCTCATTGATAGTTCGGATAAGCCTTATGAACCTGCCTGAGAAGGAGGTTTCCTTTTCGATCACCTCATATTTATTCTCATATTCACGCAATATCCGATCCAGAATAATTTCCAATCCATTCTCCATCATATAGTTTTCCGGATTGAAATCAATATGGATCACCGGACGTGGGGTCCAGTCAACATCCATCGAATCTATCGCCAATCCCTTGAAGAGCGCGCGGTCGCCTTCAAAATAGGAGTGAAGCATAGAAAGCAACAGACTTTTCCCGAACCGTCGAGGACGGCTGAGAAATACATATTGAGACCCGGAAATCAGGGAAGGGATAAATTTACTTTTATCTACAAATGTATAACCCTCCTCAATAATCTTGGAAAAGGTCTGTATTCCTATAGGGTATCTCGGCTGCTCCATAATTTTACGGATTGGTGAACTATTGGCAAAGTTAATAAAAATAAGTGTTGAAAAAAATTAAAAGGAAGTTATTTGACTCGTCGTTATTCTTCCTTAAAGGAAACTCGTCGATTTTCAATTTTAAGATAATTTAGTTGCGGAATGATGGAAAATACTTACTTAAATTTTGTATCTTTGTAAAAAAGAAAGGAGTCGGAATTATGACCATATCAGAAGCACAGGAAGCAGTGGATAAATGGATTCAGGAGGTGGGGAAACGTTATTTCTCTCCCCTGACCAACATGGCGTTGCTGACCGAAGAGACAGGTGAACTGGCTAGGGTAATAGCACGCACATACGGTGACCAGGTAGCCAAGGAGGGCGACCTGCGTCATCCGGAAAACAGCAAAGAGGATATGGCCGAAGAGCTTGCCGATATTCTCTGGGTTGTGTTATGCCTGGCAAATCAGACCGGCATAGATCTCACCTCCGCTTTGGAAGCCTCCCTTAAAAAGAAATATACCCGCGACAAGAATCGGTTTAATAGTTCCGAACTCTAAAATCATTCACGAAATCCGAAGAGTATGCAGATCCCTCCTTTCAGAATAACATCAAAAATATTAAACCTTGTTGCGGACATTTCTGCCAAAATTGAGCGATATGCCATAGAGCTCGAACAAGACACCTCATTACATCTCCGCAAAGCCAATCGTATCAAGACTATTCACAGTTCCCTTGCAATTGAGGGTAATGAACTCACTGAGAATCAAGTACGCGATATAATCAATGGAAAGAATGTCATTGCACCGGTCAAAGAGATTCAGGAGGTAAAAAACGCCATGGCAACCTACGATATTTTTCCTCTCCTCAATCCTTTCGATGAGAAGGATTTGCTTCGAGCCCATAAAACCATGATGGAGGCACTGGTTGACAATCCCGGACAATGGCGCAGATGCGGAGTCGGTGTATTCGGTGAAACCGGTTGTGTGCATGTTGCTCCACCGGCCGATCGCGTAGCGCAGCTTATGTCGGAACTTTTTGAATGGGTAAAAAATTCAGATGATCATCTGTTGATTCGCTCATGCGTATTCCATTACGAATTTGAATTTATCCATCCATTCCTTGATGGTAACGGACGCATAGGCCGTTTATGGCAATCGCTTCTGCTTTCGCGTCTCCATCCACTCTTTGCACATCTGCCGGTGGAGAATATGGTCCATTCCAACCAACAAGCCTATTACGATGCAATCACTGCTTCTAACTCAGCAGGGGAATCTACACCGTTCATAGAATTTATGCTCGAAGAGATATTAGCAACTCTGACTCGGGAAGAAGGAGAAGCAACAGCGAATGATATAGAATATGTTCCTATTAAAGTTCATGGAATTTTTCCTAATAAAATTCCTAATATATTTCCTAATAAAGTTCAGTCTCAATATCCTCAACTATCAGAAGTAGTATGGTATATAGCCTCATTGATAAACCATACCCCCGGAGCAAGTGCAGAAAAAGTAGGCGAAGCATTAGGAATAAGCGGACGCATGGTACGCAACCATATTTCCACTTTGCGTAAATTAGGTATCCTTGAACGTATCGGCAGCAATAAAACAGGTTATTGGAAAGTGAATCGCATCGATGAGAAAGCCTGAGATTCATCCCTCTTTCTTTGGATAAATAAACCTTGCAAGGCCATATATGTAACGTCGGAAACCGGGACGATAGTCGAGCAGCCGGTCAAACCACCGGAGATGAGGATTGACAAGCTTCACCACATATCCCACATAGAACATTGCGAAGAGCGTGCCGGGGCCAACCACTGTCCAGGGCCACGACCCGAAGAAACAGAAGCCGGAAATCACCGCCAAGATAACCAATGCTGTATCAACCATTATCTTTATGATAGGGAATGGTTTCCCGGTGACACGCGCAATAGCCACCTGAATCCCCTCTCCGGGCATCGTTACAGAACCGCAACGTATCTCACACGCCACTGCGCATCCAAGCACCGTCGCCCCTATGAACTGTGCTAATATCTGACTGAGTATGGCATCGTAACTGAAAAAAGAGGTGATCCACATATTGATGTCGAGGAACATTCCGAACACAAACCCCACAAGGAGCTGAAAAAGCTGAATAGGCTCAAACCTCCGCCTCAGCACCAAAATCTGGGCCACGACAAGGATCACATTCATTATGTTGGTGTATCCTCCGATTGTCAATCCGGGAGCCAGACCGGCCTCCCCAGCAAGGGTGAAAGCCATAGGGATTGAAGAGATAACTCCACTTCCAAGATTAGACCGAACACACAAAGCAACCCCGAAGGTCATGAAAAACATAGAGAGAAGCAACAAAACATGTTGCCAGACAAAACCTACTATCTTATCCTTTGCAACTTTCATACGATTTTCTTATCCGAATACAAAATTACAAAATATTTTCCACCTATCCTTTCCCTATCTTTAAATCCTTTCAATTAACACCTATCTTATGTCTCCTCCGGCCCTGTTTTCTAACAATAACGCGAATGCGGCGGGTCGTCACGACTCGCCGCATTCGCATGTTTTCCATAATACTTTCTAAACTAACCTAACATCATGAAACGATTTACTTTTCATCTATTATAACGCCACAGGATGAAAAAAGTTCTGAGAAAATAAAAAAGAGCTTTTTCATTATCTTAAGATATATCTTGTCCTCTCGTCATTCATATCTATCATTGAAGGATCAATACTGTTACTCAGTTCCCTCATTTTTCTTATCCAATCTTCGGTCACTCCTTTCTCAACTTTTTCCTCTCTTTTTACAGAGGCTTTCAGAACTCCTTTCATATTCTCTATCATGCGACGAAGCAATTTGCTATCAGCATCCTTTTCCAGTGTTACTACAATCTGTGTCATAATAATTCTAATTTTATCTCTATTTTTAAACAACAAAGATAGTTATAGTTGGTTGATTAACAAAACTATTTGCAGACAAAAACCTCTACTTTTTAAGTTAAGCTATCCCTAAGAGTTCGATGTCGAAGATGAGGGTGGAGCCTCCGGGAATGCCGGGCTGATTCATCTTTCCATAGGCCTGCTCGGCGGGAATATATACCTCCCAGCGGTCGCCTACATGCATCTGCTGCAAAGCTATTATCCAGCCCGGTATCAGATCACGGAGACGGAAAGCCGGGGCAACACCGCCACGGCTGCTGTCGAAGGTCTTGCCATTGATGGTCTTCCCTACGTAATGGGCAGTCACAACACTGCCGCGATTCGGCGTCGGACCACCCTTCCCTTTCTTTATCTCTTTATAATATATACCTTTGTCGAGCGGCTTGACACCCGGCTCCTGTGCCTTAGCCTGAAGCCAAGCACGATTCTTCTCTATATATTCCTGTTTTGCCATTTTATAAAGTTATAAAGTTATAAGGTTATAAGGTTATGGGGTTATAAGGTTATGGGGTTATAAGGTTATGGGGTTATAAGGTTAT
>CAMWIH010000146.1 GCA_947174305.1 uncultured Porphyromonadaceae bacterium
TCAAAGACAGAAAATAGAAAGTTTACACTATATATCCAAGGGTAGAAAAAACCTAAAATTTAACATATATTATGGAAGTAAAAGACCTTAAACCGGAGTTGATCTGGAAGTGTTTCGACGAAGTGACAAAAGTTCCACGTCCCTCCTGCCATGAGGAACAGATAAGGGATTTCCTCGTGAAATTTGCTAAAGAAAACAACATCCCCGTAAAGACTGATGAAGTTGGGAACGTGGTGATGCATAAGGCCGCCACTCCGGGTCATGAGAATGCACCGACTGTTATTCTTCAGGCACACATGGATATGGTGGCTGAGAAAAACAGCGACGTGAAGCACGACTTCATGAAAGATCCTATCGACACATACATTGATGGAGATTGGGTGAAGGCACGCGGCACAACATTGGGTGCT
Organism: uncultured Porphyromonadaceae bacterium; assembly: GCA_947174305.1. Classification (GTDB taxonomy): domain Bacteria; phylum Bacteroidota; class Bacteroidia; order Bacteroidales; family Muribaculaceae; genus Lepagella. The sequence goes on from CAMWIH010000146.1 coordinate 411, forward strand.
GACAATGGTATAGGAATGGCCGCCGCAATGGCCGTGATGATTGACAAATCGCTGGTCCATGGTCCTGTTGAGGCTCTCTTTACAGTGAATGAGGAGATCGGTCTTGAAGGAGCTCAGAATCTCGGTAAGGATATGATTACAGGCACAATGCTCCTTAATCTTGACTCAGAAGATGACGGTGAGATATTTGTGGGGTGTGCCGGCGGTATCGACACCACTGCAGAGTTCCATTACAACCGCAGTTTCACACCGGAGAACTTCAAATATATGCGTGTTTCGGTGAGCGGTCTCCTCGGGGGCCACAGCGGAGGTGACATTCATCTTGGCCGTGCCAATGCCAATAAGGTCATCGCACGCTTCGTATGGGAATGCTCCCAGCGCTGGGATTGCTGCCTCTGTTCAATAGAGGGTGGAAACCTGCGTAACGCAATTCCGCGTGAAGCCAACGCAGTGTTTGGAATCCATGCAGACCAACACGAGGAGATGATGCGCCGTATTGAAACATATGTAAGCGAAATCAAAAAAGAATATGAAGGTGTGGAGCCTTCCATGAAGCTTGAAATCGAAGAGATTGAACGTCCTGAGTATTGCATGGACTCCGAAACCTCTCTTGCAATTGTCCGTGCAGTTTATTCCGCACCTCATGGGGTTATTTCAATGAGCCGCGACATAGAGGGCCTTGTGGAAACCTCTACTAACCTTGCCTCGGTAAAGATGCCGGAGGAGGGTAAAGTGATAGTAACCACATCTCAACGTTCATCTGTAGAGAGCCGCAAGGAGGATATCGCCGGTCAGGTGGAAGCACACTTCCAGCTTGCCGGAGCCAAGGTTACTCACAGCGACGGCTATCCCGGGTGGGCTCCAAATATGAAATCGCCGATAATGAAGATTTCGGCTGAAGCATACGAAGAGCTTTTCGGTGTGAAACCGGCCATTAAGGCTATCCATGCCGGTCTTGAATGTGGTCTCTTCCTCGACAAGTATCCTAACCTGGATATGGTGAGCTTCGGCCCCACAATGACTGGCGTTCACTCCCCTGATGAACAGCTTCTTATCCCGACAGTTGACAAATTCTGGAAGCATCTTTGCAAAGTGCTTGAAAAAGTGGCTGCCTTATGAAAGGCCGTTTAGCGACATTGCTGTTGGGGGTGTCGTTGTTTTTGGGCTCCGGGATTGCTTTCGGGCATAAGGAGAAGACTAAGGCTGCTCCCGAGCCGGAACGAGCCAAGCAGACCACGGAAATGGTTAAGACTGTTCTCGACTCCCTTCCTGCTGCAGATGCCAAAAGCCGGTACACCACCCTCACTGATGCCGATTTCTCGCGTGTCGCAAAGCGTCTTGGTGTGGAGGTGGCGGCCATTAAGGCTGTGGTGGTAATAGAAGCCGGAGAGAAGATGGAAGGTTTCTGGGCACCGGGAGTTCCCGTGGTCAACTTCGACAACAGCATGTATAGCCGATACCGGAGTAAGGCGAAATCACAGAAGGGGAATCCTTCTGAAAAGGTGCCATCCGGGCTTTCGGGTTATGCATTGAAGGAGTGGACACAGCTTGTGAACGCAAGAAAAACGAATGTTGATGGAGCCAATATGGGAACTTTCTGGGGAATGTTCCAGATAGGAGGATTCAACTACAAACAATGCGGTTGCGAGTCGGTGGCCGAAATGGTTCGGCTCATGTCATATTCCGAACTTGAACAGCTTGAGCTGTTTGCCACTTTCATAATTAACTCCGGAATGGTTGACGACCTTAGAAAAAAGAATTGGGCCGGTTTTGCAAAAAAATATAACGGCTCAAGCTATGCCAAGCGAGGTTATCACACCAAAATGGCCAATGCTTACGCAAAATTCAAAAAGAAATAAAACAGTTAAAACTCACGAAGCATAGGCATCCCGATGCCTATGCTTCGTAAAAATTTAATAAGCATGAAAATCACAGATCTTAATCCCAAACTGATTTGGGAATGTTTCGATGAGATTACCAAGGTGCCGCGTCCCACTCATCATCTCGACCGTATGCGCGAGTTTTTGGTTGACTGGGCCGACCGTCATGATATTGCAGTTGCCACAGATGAAGTGGGCAATGTGGTGATGCGCAAAGCTGCCACTCCCGGCCATGAGAATGCGCCCACAATAATACTTCAGGGACATCAGGATATGGTGGCCGAGAAATTGCCCTCCTCAAATCATAACTTCCTCACCGACCCGATTGAAACTATAGTTGACAGGGAGTGGGTTCGTGCAAACGGCACCACCCTGGGTGCTGATAACGGTATGGGCTGTGCGGCCGCAATGGCTGTGCTTCTTGACGATACGCTTGTGCACGGTCCAATTGAATGCCTTTTCACTGTTGATGAGGAGCAGGGACTCATTGGAGCAAACGGACTCCAGCCCGGTTTTGTGACGGGAGAGATCCTTCTCAACCTTGATTCTGAGGAGATGGGACAGCTCGTGATAGGTTGCGCAGGTGGTAAGGTAACTGTGGCAACCGTTCCCTATAAGCGCGTTGCTTCTCCCGAGGGGATGATCTATTATAAAGTTTCGTTGGGTGGCCTTAAAGGAGGACATTCCGGAATGGAAATAGGTCTCGGACGTGCAAATGCCAACCAGCAACTCGCTCGCTTCTTATGTACTTTTGCTGAAAAGTCAGCCTTCGAAGTGGCAGAGATTGATGGTGGTGGACTTGCTAATGCAATTCCCCGCGACGCACACGCTGTCATTGGAGTTGCCGCGGCCGACGTGGAGAAATTGCTTAACTTGGCTCAGGAATTTAATTCCACAATTCATGCGGAATATGCCGGAGTGGAAGAAGATGATTTCCATTTCAATGTGGAGCAGGTGGAGGTCCGTGAAGAGGTGATCGATATGCTCACGGCACATAATCTAATCAAGGCTGTCTATGCCTGTCCTAACGGCGTGCAGGGAATGTCGCACGCTATCGAGGGCCTTATAGAGACCTCCTGCAACCTTGCATCAGTTAAAATGGTGGAAGATGATAAGATAGAAGTGACTGTGCATCAGCGTTCATCTGTTGATTCCCGTCGCGACGAGATCGCCGATCGCGTGAAGGCTCTCTTCTCGCTCATTGGGGCAGCCGTTGCATTTGACGATGCATACGTGGGCTGGGCGCCCAATCCAAATTCAAAGGTTCTGAAAGTGGCTGAGGAAAGTTATCGCGACATTTTCCATGCCGAGCCTAAAGTGGAGGCATTGCATGCCGGCCTTGAATGCGGACTGTTCCTTGAAAAGATGCCGGCTCTCGATATGGTAAGTTTCGGTCCTACACTGAAGGATATTCATTCACCGGGCGAGAAAGCAAATATCAAGTCGGTAGAAGACTTCTGGAAACTCCTCACAGAGATCCTCAAGAGATTGGCATAAAATATCCGTCACATTCTGCTAAATGTATAAGGTTCGTCCGTCAATGGGCGAACCTTTTTTTATTGAGAGTGTTAAAAATAATGAAAACAAGAAATAAATTATCATGCTCGAATATATATCAGTTGGAGTCTTCATTGACGGAGGCTATTATGCAAAAGTGAACCGTGCCCTCAAGGCGCAAGAACGTTCTATAATCAGGGTGAGATCATTGTTCGACTATATCTGTGCCCGACTCTCTATGGAGGAAGGTGTGCATATTTCCGATTGCCAGATCACTGAAGCACATTATTTCAGAGGACGTTTCCGCGTAAAGGAGGCCTATGATAAACATCTACTGTATAATGAAAGAAAATTTGAAGATACATTGATAGAGAATGATGTGATATTTCATTATAAACATCTTCGTGAAGTGGAGCGTGACGGACAGACGGAAGTTGTGGAGAAAGGAGTGGATGTATGGTTTGCTTTGGAGGCATACGAGCTGGCAACTTTCAGAAAGTTTGATTATGTGGTCCTTATCACGGGCGATGCCGATCACGAAATGCTTGTCAGAAAACTGAAGGCCCTGAAAATAAAGACAGTTCTTTTGACATGGAATCTAACTGATGTTGATGCCACTTCTCCATTGCTTCGCGAAGAGGCCGGTCATCATTGGGAGCTTTCTGAAATCATAGAGGATTCACCCCATTTGAAACGCCAGCTTCTCTACAAGCTCAGGGAACCTGCCGTGACTCCACTGGGAGATGAATTTTAGGTAAAAGATTAAACTTTAAAGCGAAATATTATGAAAAAAATTATGACATTTATGATGATGGCTGTTGTTTGCCTCATCATGGCTTCATGTGGAAGCAAGAATGATCCCAAGGCAGTGGCAGATAAAATTGCCGCCGGTGAAACACTTACAGAAGCTGATTATTCAGCAATGATAGATTATTGTGCCGACTATGCTGAGAAGGCGCAACCTTATTTCAACGTTATAAACAGTGGAGTTGAGACTACTTCCAAGGAATATGCTGATGCCACCAACGAGCTCGCCACCATGGCTTCTGACGCAGTGTATCTCGATACGTTCAGAAATGCTTTGTTTGCGGCGAATGCCCAGCAGTTGGGAGAAAAGAATGTCAAGAAGATGGAGGAATTTTCCAGTCTTGAAGCTTTCCCCATCAGCGATATCTCCAACACCGGGATGATGAATCCTAACGTGGTAGGCGACATTGAAGAGATGCCCTCATCAGATACATCCAATGTGATTGCCACAGGAGATGGAGAAGTGGTGTTGAATTAATATAGATTAAATATAAAAGATTAACTCTGCATGCGGTCTGTAAATCCGGGTTGTCGCGAAAGCGATGACTCGGATTTTGTGCATAATATGGATTATTTTTGATAAAAAGTTGGAATATTAGAATATAAGAGGTAATTTTGCGTTATCAAAATACTCCTGTCGTCCTTTGGTCGAATTGGAGACTAAAAACCGCTATTACAAAAACATTCATTTCAACCAATATGTGTGGAATTGTAGGATACATCGGAAACGGTAATGTATATGATATATTGATAAAAGGACTTCACAGGCTCGAGTATCGTGGATATGACAGTGCCGGAATTGCTCTTGTTGGCAATGACGGTAACCTTAAGGTTTATAAGGCCAAAGGGAAAGTGAGCAACCTTGAGGACTATTGCAAGGATAAATCACTTGAAGCCGGTGTGGGCATAGCCCATACCCGTTGGGCTACTCATGGAGAGCCTTCAGACTGTAACGCCCATCCGCATTACAGCGAGGATGGCAATCTTGCATTGGTTCATAACGGCACGATAGAGAATTACAAGGTCCTTAAGGATGCCTTGATTCAGCACGGATGCAAGTTTCATTCCGAAACCGACACCGAGGTGCTTGTCCAGCTTATAGAATATATTAAGGTAAAGAATAATTGTTCTCTGGTTGATGCCGTGCGTGAAGCCTTGAATCAGGTAGTGGGAGCTTATGCCATTGCCGTGATAGAGAAGGATCATCCCGACACCATCGTTGCGGCGCGTCAAAGCAGTCCGCTTGTGATCGGTATAGGTGATGACGAGACTTTCCTTGCTTCAGATGCCACTCCTTTTGTAGAATACACAAAGGATGTCGTGTATCTCAAGGATGAGGAGATAGCGGTTATCAAGAAAGGGGAGCCATTGAGGATTCTTAACCTTGATAACCGTGAAAGCACAATCGATGTTAAAACTCTCGAACTTTCCATATCCCAGCTTGAAAAGGGAGGATATCCTCATTTCATGCTCAAAGAGATTTTCGAACAGCCCATCACCTTGCGCGACTGTATTCGCGGTCGCATCATAGAGGGAGGCGCAAAAATCAATGTTAACGGAATCAACGATAATAAGGATATATTCCTTAATGCCAAACGAATTGTCATAGTTGCCTGTGGCACATCATGGCACGCGGCTTTGTTGGGAAAATATCTTATTCAGGATATGTGCCGTATTCCGGTGGAGGTGGAATATGCGAGTGAATTCCGCTATTCCAATCCGGTTCTCGATGATAGGGATGTGGTCATTGCCATTTCGCAGAGCGGTGAAACTGCCGATACCCTTGCAGCCGCAATGATTGCGAAAAGGATGGGTGCCTTTGTGTTCGGAATCTCAAACTCAGTAGGATCCTCCATACCCCGCGAAACTGACAGCGGCACCTATATCCATGTTGGACCTGAAATCGGTGTGGCTTCCACTAAGGCCTTTACAGGACAGGTGATGGTTCTCACGCTTCTTGCTCTCGGCATAGCGCAGCTCAAAGGCACGATGCCTCAGGAGAAAATAGCGGAGATAGGGGAGGAGGTGCTTAGGATCCCCGATTATGTGGAGAAGGTCCTGAAGCTGAATGATGAAATAGAACATCTCTCCCTGATCTATACATACGCGAGAAACTTCCTGTATTTGGGTCGTGGATACAGCTATCCGGTAGCACTTGAAGGGGCGCTCAAACTTAAGGAGATTTCATATATCCATGCAGAAGGATATCCGGCTGCCGAGATGAAGCATGGTCCGATAGCCTTGATAGATGCTGAGATGCCATCGGTGATTATTGCGCCAAACGATCATCTATATGAGAAGATTGTAAGCAATGTGCAGCAGGTGAAGGCTCGTGGAGGAAGCATAATAGCCATCGTGACAGAAGGGGACACTGAGATAAAGAACATTGCAGACCATGTGCTCGAAGTGCCCGCCATGCCTGAATGTCTCACGCCAATCATTACGTCAATACCTTTGCAGCTTCTCTCTTATTACATAGCCATAAATAAGGGGAAGAACGTGGATATGCCGCGCAATCTGGCAAAATCGGTAACGGTGGAATGATTATATGAAATTAACAAAGATTATTTACCAACTGTAATTTTCAAATAATCAGTGATTTCAGACCATGGTCGAGAAATGAGTATAAATTTTTTTAGAATTTTTTTGCTCAAAAATTTTGTGGTAAAGGAAATTTGTTATAACTTTGCACTCGGATTCGGTTAAACACTGGTTCTACAGAGAAAAACCGGATTGAGCAAGCCTCTTTAGCTCAGTTGGCCAGAGCACGTGATTTGTAATCTCGGGGTCGTTGGT
>CAMWIH010000147.1 GCA_947174305.1 uncultured Porphyromonadaceae bacterium
ATTTATTTCTATACAAATATTTCTATTCAATTTTTTTCTATTCAAATATTTCTATTCATAATTTTTTATGTAATATTTTTTTCATATCTTTGCGCTAACAAAATTGTTAATCAAAATTGTTAGTCAAAAATGTTAATAAAAATTCAATATTAACCGAGATGAAAATTATGGATGTGAATGATACCGAGAAAAGAATCTTGCAGGCAGCCGAACAGGAGTTTATGCAGAAGGGATTCGCCGGCGCACGGACAACAGTGATAGCTGAAAAAGCCGGTGTGACGCATGCGATGCTCCACTATTATTTTCGTACCAAAGAGAAAATATTCGAAAAAGTAATTTCAGAAAAAATTACGATGATCAAGGAGATCATCGTCAGTTCTATCACAGAGGAAAAACATTCACTTGAGGAAGTGATCCAATCAATAATTGACCGTCACCTCACTTTTTTATCGGAGAATCCTAATCTCCCCCGTTTCTTTATAGGGGAAATATTCAGTCATCCTGAAAGGTTAGAAATTGTGAAGGAGAAGATTGCAGTCTTTGCCAACCCATTGATTAAGCGCCTTCAAACGATGATAAATCATTACGCGTCAATAGGCGTGTATAAATGGGTTGATGCAAAAACACTTCTTCTTGATATCATCTCTCTTAATGTTTTTCCCTATATGATTTCTCCATTAGTAAATTCTGCTTTTAACGGGATGATGGAAGATCGTAATTCCTTTCTGGAAAAAAGAAAATTCGAGAATTATGAAACAATAATCAGAAAATTGGATAAATGAAAAATTTAAGTTATTTCATATTTTGCTTTATTGCTTTCACTTTCTCTTTTTCTACATCGGCGAATCAGGACACATACCTTTGTATGAAGAATCCTGTTGAGGACTCAGAGAGACTTCTCCATGGCAGATGCATGACTGCAGTGGAGGAAGGGGATAATGGTGCTTCCTATAGCAGATGCGTAACTGAAGAGGAAGAAGAGGGGGAGAGTCTGACCCTTGAACAATGCATACAGGGGGCCCAAGACAATTATCCACTCATAAAAAAATACGGTTTACTTTCATTGTTCACTGCTCTCGACCTTTCCGAGATAAATAAAGGATGGTTACCGCGAGTCGGGGTGTATGGACAGTTGACAGGTCAAAACGTTGTGCCTTCATATCCGGAAGCTTTATCAAAGGTACTTGAGCAAATGGGGCAGGATGTGAAAGGTCTGGGAAAGATCCAATATAAGATAGGTGTCGATATTTCGCAACCTGTATGGGACGGCGGTGTTTCCAAAGTGAACCGAGAAATGGTCAGATCGCGGCAGGTTGTAAGGAGAGCCTCTCTTGATGTGGAGATGTATTCCATTCGGGAAAGAGTGGAAAATATATATTTTGCCATCCTTTTGGCTGAGAAACATATTTCACAGAATAAGGTAACATATAACCTACTTCTTGCTAATCTTGAGAAAATGCGTTCCATGTTAAAAAATGGTGTCGCCATGAAGAGTGATGTGGATATGGTTGAAGCCGAGATGCTATCGTTGAAACAACAAATCTTGAAGGAAGAGAATAATGTCGCCGGTTACAGAGGTGTCCTGGAAATATTCACGGGAGAAAAGATAGGCCATAAAGTTTTTAAAATGCCGCAGGCTATAATTCCCTTAGCCATTGAAAATAATCGGCCGGAATTAAAGCTTTTAGATTATAAGCTTTCATTCAATATGCTTTCGGATAAGCTCGCGAAAGCCAAGACTTTACCGAAAGTAAGTTTTTTTGCACAGGCATATTATGGCTATCCCGGTTTTGATTATTTCAAAAGCATGATGTCAAGAGATCTCTCTTTTAATATTATGGCCGGATTAAAAGTGACATGGAATATAGATTCTTTTTATACAAAGAAAGACAGTCATAAAAAGACAGCTTTAAATGAGGATGACATACGTATTGAAAGGGATAATTTCTTATTTAATACAAGATTGCAAACTGCAACGCAGATGAAAGCAATTGAAGGCATTCGCGAAGTGATGAAAGAGGATTCCAAAATAATTGAATTGCGGAGCAGTATTCGCAAATCGGCGGAATCACAATTGGAAAACGGGGTTATAGATGCCACGGCTCTTCTCAAAAAGATTTCAGATGAGAATTTGGCATGCCTCATATCCAAACTTCATGAAATTCAATATATCCAAGAAATATATAAGCTTAAATATATTCTAAACCTATGAAAAAGATTATTCATATTGTTTTGCTTTGTATCTTACTTAGTGGATGTCGGGAAGAGAGGGAGTATGATGCCACCGGGATATTCGAGGCTACAACTGTCACCGTTTCTGCGGAAACGGCCGGAAAAATTCTGCAATTCCCAATTTCAGAGGGAGACAGGATCCTTAAAGGGGATTTGATCGCTGTGATTGATACTACTCTGCTCACCTTGCAACAGAAACAGATAAATAGTCAAAAAACCTCTGCCATCAGTTCCTCACCCGATATAGAAGCACAGGCACAAGCTCTGAGAATGCAAATATCGCACCAAAAGCAGGAATGTGAACGATTAACACGATTGTTGGCAGACGGCTCCACAACCCAGAAACAATATGATGACGCACAGGCGCAGCTTAAAGTTTTAGAGGGACAAATGGGCGCTTTGCTCTCCACGCTTGAAAAGAGCAGAGCTTCCATATCAGATAATGCCTATGCATTACGGTATCAGTGGGAGCAGATTCAAGAGCAGATCGGCAAGAGCACTGTCATCTCACCTTTAAAAGGAACAGTCCTTTTAAAATTTTCAGAAATGGGCGAGTATGCAACGCCTGGTCGCCCACTTTGCAAAATCGCCGATCTTGACAATATTTACCTGAGGGCGTACTTTACAGCCTCTCAACTTGCCGATATAAAAATAGGACAGAAAGTGACAGTCGTAGCAGACTTCGGTGGCAATAAACAATTTGATTATCTCGGGAGAATAGTATGGATTGCCGAAGAGAGTGAGTTCACTCCAAAATCCATTCAGACACAAGATAGCCGAGCTAATCTTGTATATGCTGTCAAAATAGCCGTTAAGAATGACGGACGTCTTAAGCTCGGTCAGTATGGAGAGGTGAAATTATAAGTTTCTAAGAATGGATTAAGCCATAAGGATATTATTAAACAGGAGAGTAAGCTATGGACTGTGCTGTAAAAATTGATAACCTTTCTAAACTCTATGGGAAGAAAGAGGCCCTTTCTAATATAGATTTGAAAGTTGAAAAAGGGGAGATGTTCGGCATCATAGGTCCTGATGGTGCCGGAAAAAGTACACTTTACAAGATAATGGCAACCCTTTTACTCCCTGACAGTGGAAAAGCCTCTATATTCGGGCTGGATACTGTGAGAGATTATCGTAAACTCAGAGAAAAGATAGGTTATATGCCTGAGCGATTCTCACTTTACCAAGACCTGACAGTAGCAGAGAATCTAAATTTCTTTGCTTCATTGTTTGGTGTGAAGATAAAGGATAGTTACGACTTGATAGCACCTGTATTCAGTCAGCTTGAAAAGTTTCCAAATCGTAAAGCCGGAGCCTTATCAGGAGGAATGAAGCAAAAACTTGCGTTAAGCTGTGCATTGATTCACCGACCGGCTATCCTCCTGCTTGATGAACCAACAACCGGGGTGGACGCTATCTCGAGAAACGAGTTTTGGGAGATGCTTTCAAAACTTAGAGAACGTGACATAACCATTCTTGTCTCAACTTCATACATGGATGAGGCGAACAGATGCGAAAGGATTGCAATGATAAATAAGGGGAGAATACTGGAAGTGGGTACACCTCAAAACCTCGTGTCGAGAATAGGAGAAAACCTGTTCAATGCAGTTGGGGAGAATATGTTCCGACTTCTTTCCGAACTTAGGGTTATGCCGGAGATTGAAGACTGTTACACCTTCGGATCCACTCTTCATATTGTTGCAAAGAAGGGATTTAATCCGGCACGTGCAAAATTAGAATTGGAGGAGAAGGGGTTAAAGGGGATATCCATATATCCTGCGAAAGGAGACATTGAAGACCTATTCATAAAACTTACGAGAAATGAAGAAATGTGATAAGGTAATATCCGTAAAAGACTTGACCAAAAAATTTGGAAATTTCACCGCAGTTGATCATATCACATTCGACGTGCAGAAGGGTGAAATCTTTGGATTTCTCGGAGCAAACGGAGCCGGAAAGACGACGGCCATGAAAATGTTATGTGGACTGAGTCGGCCATCATCCGGAAGTGCCACAGTTGCTAATTATGACATTTCCACTCAAGGAGAAGAGGTGAAAAGGCACATCGGATATATGAGCCAGAAATTCTCGCTTTACGAAGGATTGAGGGTGGATGAAAATATAAAATTATTCTCCACTATTTACGGAATGACGGATGACATGATAAAATCGGCATCCGATAGGCTTTACAAAAGTCTTAATATGGAAGGAATGAAGAAAACCCTTGTAAAGGACTTGCCTGTCGGCTGGAAACAGAAACTTGCTTTTGCTGTGTCAACCATTCATAATCCGGAGGTGGTGTTCCTTGACGAACCGACCGGGGGTGTTGACCCTGTGACCCGAAGAAAATTTTGGGAACTCATATATAAGGCTTCTGAAGAAGGGATGACTGTATTTGTCACCACTCACTATCTTGATGAAGCTGAGTATTGCAATCGGGTTTCTATAATGGTAGATGGAAAAATTAGTGCGCTGGATTCTCCAAAGGCCCTTAAAGAAAAATTTAATGTGGCCACAATGGATGAAGTTTTCCGCATTGTTGCAAAAGATGCTATAAGGGAAGATTGATATGGCTATTTTAGGATCCTTAATAAAAAAAGAGGTGCTTCATATAGTGCGCGACCCACGAACGATGGTCATAACGATATTGATGCCCGTGGTGCTTCTCCTTCTGTTTGGATTCGCAATTTCAACGGAAGTGAATGATGTGCGTATAGCCGCCGTGGTTGATAGACACACTGATGAAACCAGGAACCTGTTGGAGAAGATTAGGGTTAATCACTATTTCACATTTTTAGGTTTAACATCTGAGAATGAAGTTGAATACTTATTACGCTCCGGCAAAGCAGATGCCATTCTGATTCTCAGGACAGATGAAACGAGACTTAAGGGGGAAATCGTAGCAGATGCATCAAACCCCACTAATGCACAGTCTGTGGCCACTTATATAATGGGCGTAATAAATAATGGAGTTAGTTCATCACCTGTGTTGACATATACCTTATATAATCCGCAAATGAAAAGTTCGTATAATTTTGTGCCGGGAATAATGGGGATGATCTTCATCTTGATATGTGCAATAATGACTTCCGTCTCCATTGTGAGGGAGAAAGAGAACGGCACAATGAATCTTCTTTTGGTTTCGCCAATAAAACCTGCGACGATTATATTGGGAAAGCTGATACCATATTTCCTTCTTTCTTGCATTATCCTACTGATAATGATGCTTATCTCCTATACACTTTTGGGTTTGCCGGTATCAGTCACAATCATTGATGTAGTCTTAGTCTCACTCTTATATATTGTCTTATCGCTTTCATTCGGCCTTTTGGTCTCCACAATAGCCGATTCCCAGCTCACGGCACTCATTGGGTCGGCGGTGATATTGATGCTTCCCGTTATTATGCTGTCCGGAATGATCTTTCCAATTGATAATATGCCTGTTTTTTTACAATTTATATCTTGCGTCATACCAGCCAGATGGTACATAGAGGCAATGCGAAAGTTAATGATTCAGCAACTCGACTTCAGTTTTATATATCAGGAGATAATAATCCTGTTTTCCATGACTATCCTCCTTATGTCGCTTTCAATATGTAAATTCTATTCGTCACAGAAAAAATGAAAATCAGAATACTAAAAGCCCTTCTTTGTAAAGAGATTGCTCTTATGCGCCGTAATCCGATTATTCCAAAGATGATTGTGGCTATGCCGTTAATGGTAATGCTTGTGCTTCCGTTAGTGGCGAATCTTGATGTCAGGAATGTTGGTGTGACGATAGTTGACAACGACAGGAGTCAGCTTTCGCGCAGAATAATATATGACATTCAAATGGCTACATCACTAACTGTCACTAAGGTATGTGATACACATAATGAGGCCATGTTGACCGTAGAAAATGGAAAAGCGGATGTCATACTCACCATTCCTCCCGATTATTCAAAGCTTCTGTTATCAGGGGGAAGTAAAGTTGATATTGAAGCTAATGGAGTGAATGCAACCAAGGGGATGTTGGGAGCAAACTATGTGGCTCAATCAGTAGCCGGCACACTCAAGCAATGGAGGGAAGAAATGGGTGTTGACCTTACTCCGGAAACAGAAAAAGTAAGCGTACTTAACAAATATAACCCCACACTAAACTTTAGGAATTACATGATTCCGGCATTGATGGTTGTGCTCCTGATAATCATATGCGGTTTTGTTCCGACGTTGAACTTAGTCAATGAGAAGGAGACAGGGACGATTGAAGCGATGAATGTTACGCCGGTGAGCAGATTTATTTTTGTTTTATCAAAACTTATCCCTTTCTGGGTGGTTGGTCTTTTCGTAATTACTGTTGGAATGTTGATAGGCCGGTTGGTTTATGGATTAACTCCCCACGGAAATATATTGGCGATTTATTGTGCCACCATACTTTTCAGTCTCGTAATGTCAGGATTAGGTGTAGCCATAGCCAACAACTCCTCCACGATGCTACAAAGCATATTCGTTATGTTCGCGTTCATAATGGTTTTCCAGCTGATGAGCGGATTGTTCACCCCGATCCGGTCAATGCCTGAGTGGGCACAATGTGTAACATACGCCATTCCACCACGCTATTACATCGAGATAATGCGATCGATCTATCTTAAAGGGACCCCGGTGTCAGAATTGTGGCAACCATACACCATCCTTTTTATATTCGCAGTTTCATTTTCAATCATTGCGGCAATGACTTATAAAAAACAGTCATAAGTATAATTGCAAATATGAGAGTGACTTCTATTCCTAAAGGAGTAGAAGCCGGAAATTCTTGTTTCCTTGTCGTTTTTTTTGTAATTTCGCAGAATGAAGTTGTTTAAACTAATTTACGAATGTTAAAAAGAAGTTTATTTACATCCTTTTATTAACCCTTGCGGATCTTTTTGGC
>CAMWIH010000148.1 GCA_947174305.1 uncultured Porphyromonadaceae bacterium
TCCCTGGAGGGACAATTGCTTCGGTAATTGTTCCTCCAATTTTTTATTCCCGGGGCGGCCCGAAACAATTAAAAAAATTATTATATAAAAACTTATTTTTTATTTTGAGTTTTCATTTTATTTCTATACCTTTGTGAAGTGAAAAAGCAAGTTTACTTTAACTTAAATTTACTTTTGATTTCAATATTGTTAGTTAACACAACATCAACCACTTAATTTCACAGTCCGCTATGGCTGAACTAACTAAAGAACCCAATGAAGACTTAATCATCGCCATTTCACAAATTCTTCTGAAAAATGGGATGAAATCCACAACAATGGATTCGGTCGCTTCTGCTCTCTCAATGTCAAAGAGAACACTCTATGAAATTTTTGAATCAAAAAAGGATATGATTATCCGAGCCGTCAGCTATTGGCATCAACAACGCAGGAAAACCATCGACAATATATTTACGTCATCCAAGACGGTGATGGAAGCTTTGGTTCGTACTTTTGCTTACCATAAGAAACTGATGACAGAAGTAAACGTGGAATTTTTCTTCGATATGGATCAAAACTATCCGGAGGTCAGGGAGCTTTTCAACGAACACAGCTATCTATGGATTGACAAGCTAATGTATGCTATCAATATGGGTATTGATCAGGGTGTGTTCAGACCGGATGTCAATTATCCTATTGTCCTACGGATGATGCGGGTGCAGATGGAGTCCTTGAAACGAATGGAGGAAGTTTTTCCGGAAGGTATCGAATTAACCGATGCTTTCGATTCCATAAGCATCAGCTTCCTGCGCTCCATTGCTTCCCAAGAAGGAATGGAAATCATAGATAATTTTTATCTTCAGAATCAAAAATATTCTAATTCCCTTATAACAGAAGACGTATCATGAGATTTTTTTCTAAAATCTTCCCTTTCCTCCTTTTCTTTTCTTTCTCCCAGACGGCGGTTGGCCAATCAACTTCCGATACCTTACGCCTTTCCAAATCAAAATGCATTGAAATTGCATTGCAGGATAACCCGACGGTGAAGGTGGCGGATCTCGAAATAAAGAAAATGGAATACGCCAAAAAGGAAATGAAGGGTAACTTGCTCCCGACCATTGACTTCTCTTTGGCTTACCAACGTTCCATAGAGCTGCAGTCCATGAGCATGAATATGGGAGGCCAGACGAATACCATAAAGATGGGAACGGATAATAACTGGAACGCAGGCTTTTCGGCCGCCATGCCTCTGGTGAATGCATCTTTATGGCAATCAATCAAGATATCCGACACGCAAATTCTGTCGTCACTGGAAAGTGCGCGTGCCTCCCGTATTGACCTTATCAATAACATAAACAAGGCCTATTATGCCTTTCTCCTGGCAGTTGCTTCGCGTGATGTGATATTGCAGAATTATGACATTGCCAAGATGAATGCCGAAATTTACCGCAAACAATTCGAACAGGGCACTGCCTCGGAATATGATGTGCTGCGGTCTTCCGTGCAGGTATCTAATATAGAGCCAGAACTTTTGCAGGCCGACATCGCAATCCGCCAATGCCAGCTTCAGCTTAAAGTCCTGATGGGAATAGACTATAATGCTGAGATCTGGCCCGATATCACTTTGAACGAAATGAAACGGGAGATGTATGGTCTGGCACCCGGGTTCGACCGCAATATTTCACAAAACAGTTCCCTTCGCTCCTTAGATATCCAGAAAAAGATGCTTGAACAGAACGTGACCCTAAAAAAATATGCTTGGATTCCAACCCTCGGGGTGCAATTCAACCTGAATTGGAATTCAATGTCTAATGGCAACGCTTTCAAGAATCAGCATTTCAACCCATATAGCAATGTAGCCCTTGCATTAAGTATTCCCATTTTCGCGGGAGGAACAAAATACAATGCCCTCAAGCAGGCGGAGGTTCAACTGACGGAGATGAAGTTTCAGCGAGAAAATCTTGTGAGCGGTCTCAATATGCAGGTGGACCTTGCCATTGATAACATCAACAAGCAGGTGAAGCAGATTTCGACAAGCGAACAGGGTGTGAAACAAGCAAAGAAGGCTCATGAAATAATGCAGAAAAGCTTTGAAATAGGCGCGGCAACCTACCTGGATCTTCGCGACAGCGAGCTGGCCGATACATCAGCCCAACTTGCCTATCTGCAAGCCATTTATAATTATCTGGTCTCCACCAGCGAACTCGACGCACTCCTGGGAAAGGAGGAGGCGCTTAAACTATCAAAATAAGAAATCCATATTGTAATGAAAATCAGTTATATCAAATCAGCAGCGTTTTTCGCTCTGTTAACATTGGTCTCCTGCTCGGGCCAAGATAAAAAAGAGGAGAAAACAGGTAAGGAGGAGCAAGCTCCCGTTGTCACAGTAGAAACAGTCGGAGAACGTCCGGTTGATCAGATAGGAGAATATACAGCCACTGTGGAACCCGACCTTATCAATAATATATCGGCTGCCGCTCCCAACCGCATCAAGGCGATTTATGTGGATGAGGGGATGCGGGTGGCCAAAGGACAGAAACTGGTGCTTATGGACGATGTAAATGCCGTTAGCTACCAGACGCAGGTGGATAATGCCAAGGCAAACCTAAGGAACGTCCAGTTAAATTATGACCGTGCCCTTGAACTCTTCAAGATCGGAGGAGGCACCAAACAGCAGGTGGATCAGATGGAGACACAGCTTATAAATGCCAAAAACTCTCTGGCCGCCGCAGAAAGGACCCTTAGAAATGCGCAGGAGAATACGGTATTGACCGCTCCAATTTCAGGAGTTGTAACTGCAAGAAATTATGATCCGGGAGATATGACCGGGAATCTTCCCATCCTGACCATTGCACGCGTTCAACCTGTGAAGATTGTGATCAATGTCACTGAGAGTGAGCTTTCGCACGTAAAGAAAGGGATGGAGGCCAATATCACTTTCGACACTTACGGGGATGAGGTCTTTAAAGGTATCGTGACTATGGTAGCTCCCACGGTTGACCCATCAAGCCGCACTTTCGGTGTTGAGATCACATCGGCCAATTCCGATAGCCGGATCTTACCCGGTATGTTCGGGAGGGCCACGCTTAATCTTGGCACTCAAAACCGTGTGGTTGTGCCG
Source organism: uncultured Porphyromonadaceae bacterium (assembly GCA_947174305.1). Classification (GTDB taxonomy): domain Bacteria; phylum Bacteroidota; class Bacteroidia; order Bacteroidales; family Muribaculaceae; genus Lepagella. The sequence continues at coordinate 3,101 of CAMWIH010000148.1, forward strand.
GATAAAGCAGTGGTGAAACAACAGGGTTCGGGAGATCATTACGTATATGTGTATAATCCTGCCGACCAGAAGGTATCATATAACAAAGTGGAACTTGGCCAGCGTCTTGGGAGCGAATATGAGCTCATCAGTGGTATAGAACCAGGTTCAGAGGTTGTAGTGAGCGGTCAGACACGCCTCGCCAATGGTAAAAAAGTAACTCTTAAAAAGTAAAGTATCATGAGTTTATATGGTTCGGCGGTGAAACGCCCCATCATGACCACCCTCTGCTTCGTCACGGTGATCATCTTAGGTCTTTTCTCGCTTGCTAAACTCCCCATCGACCTCTACCCCGATATCGATACCAATACGATAATGGTCATCACCATGTATCCGGGGGCGAGTGCAAAGGATATCGAGCAGAATGTGACCAAACCACTTGAAAACTCCCTCAACTCAGTGGAGCATCTTAAACATATATCCTCCACCTCAAGGGAGAATACTTCGGTTATCACACTTGAATTTGAATATGGATATGACATTGACGTGCTCACTAATGATGTGCGGGATAAACTCGACATGGTGAAGTCGATGCTGCCCGACGATGCGGAGAATCCTATTATTTTCAAATTCTCAACCGACATGATACCAATATGTCTCCTCTCTGTGGAGGCCAAGGAGAGTATGTCGGGTTTGTATAAGATTCTTGATGATGCCGTGGCCAACCCTCTGGCCCGTGTGGATGGTGTTGGGTCTGTATCAATATCAGGTGCTCCCAAACGTGAGATTCACGTTTATGTTGACCCAGCCCGTCTTGACGCTTACAACCTTTCAGTGGAGGCCATCTCATCAGTGATAGCGGCCGAAAACAGGAACGTTCCCGGCGGCTCGTTCGATATCGGTTCTAACACATATGCCCTCAGGGTGCAGGGAGAGTTTGATGATTCCGCACAGCTTGAAAATATCCCCGTGGCATCAGTTGATGGAAAAACAATATTCCTTCGCGATGTGGCCAAGGTGGAGGATAGCCTTGAGGAGCGCACTCAGCAAACTTATATCAACGGAAACAAAGGCGCCATGATCATCATCCAGAAACAGAGTGGTGCCAATTCTGTTGAAATTTCAAATAAGGTGATGAAGATGCTCCCTTCTCTCGAAAAGAATCTCCCTTCAGATATCAAGATCGGGGTAGTGGTGGATACATCTGATAACATCCGGAACACGATTGCATCACTTGTCGAGACTGTGCTCTATGCCCTCTTGTTCGTGATGATTGTGGTATTCCTTTTCCTTGGAAGGTGGCGTGCGACGATAATTATTGTGATAACCATTCCGGTTTCACTGATTGCATCGTTCATCTATCTGTTTGCCACAGGAAATTCACTTAACATCGTCTCGCTCTCGGCACTCTCAATCTCTATCGGTATGGTTGTGGATGATGCGATAGTGGTTTTGGAGAATGTCACGACACATATCGAACGTGGGTCGGATCCGAAACAGGCGGCCGTGCATGGCACAAACGAGGTTGCAATTTCTGTAATCGCATCGACACTCACCCTTATAGCCGTATTCTTCCCCTTGACGCTTGTGACAGGCATGACAGGAGTACTTTTCCGTCAGCTCGGATGGATGGTGACGATCATGATGATCATCTCTACCACCTGTGCCCTCTCGCTTACCCCGATGCTCTGTTCGCAATGGCTCCGCCTTCGCAACAAACAGTCGAAAGGGATGGCATGGTATCGGCCTGTTGAAAAGGTTCTCGACAAATTTGATAACGGTTATGCATCCCTTCTTCAGAAGGTTGTTACGCATAAGACAGTCACTATACTTATCTGTCTTGGCATTTTTGTTGGCTCCTGTTTCCTTATGAAACATGTAGGAACCGAGTTCTTTCCCACTCAGGATGACGGACGACTTGGTGTGAATCTTGAGTTGCCTATCGGATCGAGAGTGGAGGAAGCAGAGGAATCCATGGCACGACTCGACTCCATGTGGAGGAAAAAATATCCGGAGATAAAGGTGCAGACCTATACGGTCGGTCCTGCAAGTTCAGACAACACATACGCATCGCTTTCCGATAATGGTCCGCATATCATCTCTATGAACATCCGTCTTTCCGATCCAGGCGACCGTAAGCGAAAAATCACGGAGATTGCCGATGAGATGCGAAAAGATATCACCAACGACTTCCCGGAATTTAAGAAAGCTCAAGTAATGGTGGGTGGTCGCCAAGGCGGCGGAATGGGTGGCCAGTCAACTGTTGATTTTGAGGTCTATGGATATGATTTCGACAATACAGACAAAGTGGCCAAAGATCTTGCCGAGATTCTTCGCGGAATCAACGGAACAGCCGATGTCAGAATTTCACGTTCGGATTATCAACCGGAATATCAGGTGGACTTTGACCGTGAAAAATTGGCTATGCACGGCATCTCGTTACAGACAGCCGCGTTCTATCTGCGAAACCGAATCAATGGCTCCACAGCCTCACAATTCCGTGAAGATGGTGAAGAATATGATATAAAGGTGATGTATTCTCCCGAAAAGAGAACCCAGATATCCGATATTGAAAATATAATGATATATTCATCCCGTGGTCAAGGCGTGCGTCTTAAAGAACTTGGAACGGTTGTGGAACGGTTCACCCCTCCTACCATCGAACGTAAAGACCGTGAACGGCTCATCACCGTGTCAGCAGTGGTTGACGGTGTTCCGATGAGCCAGGTGGTGGCAGATGCTGAAGCGCAGATGAACTCCATCGACATGCCACCGGGGGTCAATATCCAGATTGCAGGTAGTTTCGAGGACCAGCAGGATTCCTTCAGCGACCTTATGTTACTGGGCCTTCTGATCATAATACTCGTATATATCGTTATGGCGGCACAGTTTGAGTCGCTGACTTATCCGGGAATCATCATGACATCCCTCCTTTTTGCATTCTCCGGTGTATTCCTCATTCTTTGGCTCACAGGACATACACTCAATATCATGTCAATGATTGGAGCCATTATGCTTATCGGTATTGTAGTTAAAAACGGTATCGTGCTTATCGACTACATTACATTGAACCGTGAAAGGGGAATGGGTATCCGTACGGCAGTCGTAGATGGCGGTAAATCACGTTTGCGCCCTGTGGTAATGACAACCCTTACAACTATCCTCGGAATGGTGCCTATGGCTCTGGGAACAGGTCAGGGATCTGAAATGTGGCGGCCTATGGGTGTAGCAGTTATCGGTGGATTGACATTTTCCACCATCCTCACCCTGCTCTTCGTTCCTACCCTCTACTGTGTTTTTGCCGGCAGAGGTGTAAAGAACGAAAGAAAGAAATTTCGTAAGAAATTGCTGAAAGCAAAATAAATAATCAGCATAAGTATTTAAAACAATTAATCTAATAATGTAGGGACGCACCGAGGTGAGTCCCTACACCATTAGATTAAAACCTCAAAACAAAAGATTTTGATAAAAAACAAGTTAAAGATGCAAGCAATATTCATAGCATACGATCAGGCTCATCATCAAGCCATAATAGAGATTCTTGACAAGCTGTCATGTCGTGGGTTCACAGCATTTGGTAACGTTCAGGGACGAGGTTCAGAGAAGGGAGAACCTCACTATGGAAGCCATGCTTGGCCTTCATTGGCACAAGCCATGTTTACCTTTGTAGAAGACGACCGTGTATCGCATCTGCTCGATCGCCTTCATGAGCTTGATGAATCAAAGCCACGCCTTGGCTTAAGAGCCTTTGTTTGGCCAATCTCCGCAACCATTTAAATGAACGCACAAAATAAGACCCCGAAAGGAAATCCTTTCGGGGTCTTATTTTGTGCGCACGAAGGGACTCGAACCCCCACGTCGTTAGACACTAGATCCTAAGTCTAGCGCGGCTACCAATTACGCCACGTGCGCATTTGCGGTTACAAAATTAGTAAAAATATTTGAAATGACAAAATAATGTAAAAAAAATTGAGAACAGATGATTCATCATAATGCCGGAAGATGAAATATGAATCATCATGATGAATCATGAAAAAAGA
>CAMWIH010000149.1 GCA_947174305.1 uncultured Porphyromonadaceae bacterium
TGCCGATGAGAGGGGCAAAAGCAACCAAAAAGATCCGCAAGGGTTAATAAAAGAAGGTAAATAAACTTCTTTTTAACATTCGTAAATTAGTTTAAACAACTTCATTAAGTAAGATGATATATTATTTTTCCGGATTAGGCAATACAAAATATGTGGCACAAACAATAGCCGAATCAATAGGAGAGGAGAAATATTTTATTCCGGACGCTGATCCTATAGAGCAAATTTTCAGTGGTTCATCCTTAGGATTCCTGTTCCCGATTTATTCCTGGGGCATTCCTGAAATTGTAATGGAGTTCATTCATGCCCTCCCCGAAGACTTTATTCAGGAAGTAAAGAATAGGAATACACCTGTCTGGATGGTCTGCACTTGTGGTGATGAAACAGGCAATGCGCCAGAGATGTTGAAAGATTGTCTTGCGAAAAGAGAATTGGAGTTAAAAGCATCCTGGAGTGTTATCATGCCTAACACATACGTGCTTCTACCCGGCTTTGATGTGGATTCCCCTGAAGTTGAGAAGCAAAAACTTGAAAATTCAATTATTGCAGTTAAAGCAATTGCAGAAAAAATAAAGAAAGGAGCCTGGGAATGGAATCTTCACAGAGGTTCATTTCCTGGCCTTCGCACAAAAGTAATCTATCCGCTATTTAAAAGATGGGGAATCTCGACAAAGAAATGGCATTTCTCTCCGGCATGTGTAAAATGCGGGAAATGCGTTAAATCCTGTCCGGTAAAAAATATCTCTTTAGGAAGCGCAGGCCCAATTTGGGGTGACAATTGTTTATCCTGTCTGGCATGTTACCATAACTGCCCTTATCATGCAGTGGAGTATGGAAAAATTACATGTAAAAAAGGGCAATATCTCTTTCCTGGAGTAGATGCAATTCGCCGGAAATTATAAATTGGAGTTATAGAATTTGGGATTCCCGGTAACTTCTTCACCAATGAAAGAGGGGAGAGGATAATTATATGTGGAGTGGGGAAGCTCAATCTCGGCTACGGTGGGAAAATCCCGATTAGCAAACTCATCAATTTCCCAGCAGTGACCGCCATAATTCACTATCCATCTTTTCTTCTCTATCCTGTTTCCTATACATAAATTCAATAATTCCTTTGCTTCTTGCACAGGAATTTCATATTCAAATTCAAGCCGTGTGTCACCCTCATTTTTTCCCTTTATTGTGATAAAGCCTTTCTCATCATATATCCTTACTCGCACAGTTCTTTCAACGTCTCTTGATATATATCCCTGTATTATATGATGAGACTCAGATGAATATGTTTTATAGTCCTCAGAAATTACAAGGTATTTATGCTCTATTTCTTTCCCCATTTTGATAATCGTTTTGATAACTGTTTTGACAATTAAATAACGCGGATATATCATTTATCTTGTAATTCACGTTTACTTTAAAACGTCTTTTATAATGAAACCTTGACGATAAAGGAGTGAAGACATAAGGTCAATCTTTTTATTCCATGAGTACAAAGGAAATCTTTAAAGGTATAATGATGATTATGATCTCGGTTGTGGTGACTCTATCGGGATTGTCTTTGTGTTCCATAGGTTTGAATGCTCAAAACACCAAGGGGGAAATAAAGATAGATTCCGATACACTGGATGAAAAGATATTGACTAAAGATCTCGATGAAGTGGTGATTTATCGAAAAAAGAATAAATACTCCAAGAAAAATAATCCGGCAGTTGAGTTAGTTAAGCGGATAGGGAAAGACAGGGATGTAACCGATCCGACTCAACTACCCAAATATAGCTATGAAAAATATGAAAAGACCTTGATTGGCACCACAGATTTCAATCTTGATTTCAACAAGCTTCCCAAGTCTCAGCAAAAATTCCGTTTTATGGAGCAATTCATCGACACCGCCCCATGGACAGGGAAACGAATGCTTGATCTCTCACTGTTAGAAAAATCATCAATACATTTAAAGGGGAAAGAGCCAAAGGTGGATAAGGAAATTGTAACGGGAAGAAGGGAACAAGGGATCAGTGAAATGTTTGATACCGATAATATAAGGAAAATGCTGACCGATGTTCTTCGAGAGATAGATATTTATGACAATGATCTAAATCTATTGCAGAATCGGTTTGTAAGCCCATTGTCTGGTATAGGCCCTGATTTTTATATGTACCATATTACAGATACAGTATATTTCGGAGGTGAAAAATGTATTGAAATATCATTTGCTCCTAAAACGCCTGAAACATTTGGATTTAACGGACATCTTTACATACCGCGCGATGATTCGGTGAAATATGTAAAAAGGGTTTCCATGCGCGTACCCAAAGCCATTAATGTCAATTATATAGATAATATATTCGTAAGTCAGAATTATGAAAAAGATTCTATTGGAAGAGTGCATAAAGTTCTTGACGATTTGTCACTTGAAATAAGTATCCTTAAAAGCATACCCCCTGTCTTTGCCTCCCGACAGACACGTTACAGAAGTTTTTCCTATTCTGATGTTGAAGGATATTCAGAATATTACACGGCATTAGGAGATGAATTTGAAGAGGAAAATGCTTTTTCTCGTTCTGAAGAATACTGGGCGAAAAAACGAACAATTCCATTCTCATACGCAGAAAGCAATATGACAAATCTGGTTCCCTACATGCGTAAGGTTAAGGCTTTATACTGGGGTGAAAAGATACTAAGGATATTATTTCAGGGATATGTCGGCACTCTACCCAAAAACAGCAAGTTTAATGTGGGGCCTGTCAATACCTTCATCAGTTACAACGATGTGGAGGGATTAAGGTTAAAGGCAGGAGGGATGACCACATCCTCTTTTTCCGATCGGTTTTTTCTCAGGGGATATGGTGCTTACGGGTTTAAAGATCATAAATGGAAATATAAGGGTGAATTAGAATATTCATTTATAAAGAAGAAACTCCATTCAAGAGAGTTTCCTATGAATGGTATCCGTGCCACCTATCAGTATGACACTGATCAAATCGGCGTAAGATATCTGTATTCCAATCCGGATAATGTGATTTTATCAATCAGGAGGAAGAGAAATGATCTTATAATATATAAACGTCTGATTCAGCTTGAATATAATTTAGAGTTAAGGAATAATTTATCATTTAATTTAGGCTACCGACATGAAAGGTCGGAATCCACAGGATGGGTCGCATTTAGGAACGGGTACGGTGAATCATTTGGCAAATACAATATGGGAACATTCTTTGTCACAATAAGGTATGCTCCGGGAGAGAAGTTTGTTCAAACCACATCGAGTCGTCTTCCGGTTAATATGGATGCTCCCATTTTTTCAATATCTCATGAATATGGTCCGAAACGCTTGTTTGGAGCAGACTTTGTAATGAATAAGACAGAGGCCTCGTTCATGAAGAGGTTCTGGTTCTCGGCATTCGGTTACGCTAATGTGCTTATAAAAGGGGGAAAGATTTGGAGCCAGGTTCCTTTTCCATCACTGCTTTGGCAAAACTCCAATCTGTCTTATACGATTCAACGAGAATCTTTTGCCTTGCTCAACCCCATGGAATTCGCCATGGATCAATACGCGTCGTGGGATTTAGAATATTTTGTCAACGGAGCCCTATTTAATAGGATTCCATTAATAAAGAAAGCTAAGTTACGCGAGATTGTATCGTTTAAAGGATTTTTTGGAGGATTAACCAAAAGGAATAATCCGGAATATAATAAGAACCTTTATATATTCCCAACCGAATCCCACACAATGGTGATGGGTAAGAAACCATATATGGAGGTAGGAGTTGGGATAGATAACATTTTCACTTTGCTCAGGATTGATTATGTATGGCGTCTCACCTACAGGGACAATCCGGATATTGATAAAAGTGGTGTGAGGATCTCGCTTCACCTTTCATTTTAGGAGGATGTACTTCCTTATTAATGTTCCATTGCGTAAATATAGCGTGAAATAAAAATAAAACTGTAATGTGAAAAAATAACAGTCGCGATAAATCGCGACTGTTATTTTTGGATATTTTGGAACTCTCCTCAATCCAACCATAAAACGTAAGACATCGGAATCATTCTCTCTCCTCTAAAAAGGAGGTTATATCTTTGGGTTTTATATTTTAACGATAATCTTTAAGTTCTTCGCGAAGTCTCTTGCGGGCGAAGAAGATGCGGCTCTTCACTGTTCCGAGAGGAAGATCGAGCTTATCAGCGATCTCATTATACTTATATCCTGCAACAAACATGTTGAAAGGAATGCGATAGTCGTCTGAGAAAGAATTCAGAACAACAGAAATTTCTTTTACTGCGTATGAACCTTCGGGAGTGTTAAGGCCGGAATCCTGACTGATGTTCAAATGATAGAGATCTTCAGTCTTGTCGATAACTGTAGCTTGACGAACTGTCTGACGATAATTGTTGATGAAGATATTTCTCATGATGGTGAAAATCCATCCTTTGAAATTCACATTGTCAACATATTTATCCTCGTTTGACAGAGCTTTAAGAGTAGTGTCCTGAAGGAGATCTTGTGCTTGCTCACGATTTGATGTAAGCTGGTATGCAAAACTCATAAGATTGCCCTGAAGGCCAATCACGCGATCTTTAAATGATTCCTGATGTTTCATTTCTTTTATACGTTTTATTTGGTTTTCTGTATTCATAACATCTGTTTTTTTCAAATTGTTCTGAAAAATTGTAAAATATTTTAAATTATTTTCCAACACTTTGGTAATGAGGGTTAAATTAATTAAATTTATTAAAATTGATTATATGGGGATTTATAATTAATTTTGCAAAATAAAAAGTCGGTATTATTTCCTTTATTATTATAAATAATGAGATTTGAAGATATTTTGACCAATGACTCTGTTCTCGATGGTCTTTACGATATGCATTTTGATAATTGCACACCCATTCAGGAGGCGGCAATCCCGGTTGTAATGGAAGGGCGAGATCTTCTTGCTTGCGCCCAGACCGGAACGGGGAAAACAGCGGCTTATCTTTTGCCGGTCATACATGAACTCGTAGAGGGTGGTTATCCCGAAGACCAAGTGAACTGCGTCATAATGGCTCCAACCCGTGAACTTGCCCAACAGATAGATCGTCAGCTTCAAGGCTTCTCCTATTTCATGCCGGTAAGCGGTTGTGCCATATATGGAGGAACCGACGGATATACCTACGAACAACAGCGAAAAAGCCTGAAAGCAGGGGCAGATATTATCATTGCCACGCCTGGCCGACTGATTTCTCATTTAAATATGGGGTATGTGGATTTGTCAAAAGTCTCTTTCTTCATATTGGATGAAGCTGACCGAATGCTCGATATGGGATTTGCCGAAGATATTTTGCAGATAATTTCTCATCTGCCAGAAGAGAGACAGACCCTTCTTTTTTCTGCAACTATGCCTCCAAAAATTCAACAGCTGGCAAAAAAGATTTTGCGAGATCCGGTGGAGATAAAATTAGCAGTTTCCAAGCCTGCTGAAAAAATAGAGCAAAGGGCATACATATGTTATGAAACTCAGAAGTTGCCGCTATTAAAGAAGCTGTTCAAGGAAGAACCTCCTTCGAGAGCTATTATTTTCTCCTCTTCCAAGATAAAGGTTAAGCAATTGGCTCGCGAATTGCGTGGAAACAGCTACAAAGTGGCTGAAATGCATTCTGATCTCGACCAGATTAAGAGAGATGATGTCATTCTCGATTTCAAGGCCGGGAAAATAAATGTAATCGTTGCAACAGATATCCTTTCTCGAGGAATTGATATTGATGACATAGAGATAGTGATTAATTATGATGTGCCCCACGATCCGGAGGATTATATTCACAGGATAGGACGCACTGCACGTGCCGACCGTGACGGGAAGGCTTCCACCTTTGTGTCTGAACTTGATTTCGGCAAACTCAGGCAGATTGAGCGCCTGCTTGAAAAGGAAGTGCCGAAGGCTGAACTACCCGAGGAGATGGGGAAGACTCCTATATATAATAAGGAGGCCCCGGCAAGGAAAAAACATTGGAAACCGAGAAATGGAAAGAAACCCCAACAATTCAGTAATAAAAAACAATCATTCAATCATAAGAAGAAAACTAACAGAAACATAAATAAGAATACAAGTCAAGATAATTAAAGCATTTCCATAATAAGTATGCAATCTGAAAGATTTGAATTTAAGAAGTTCGGGGTAAGTCATGGACTGTCTTCAATGAAAGTCGGAATTGATTCCATCTTGCTTGGATGCTGGACCGACGTAAAAACAGCTAAAAAGATTCTTGACGTTGGCACCGGTTGCGGCATTCTTGCCATAATGTGTGCCCAACGTAATCCCGAAGCCATAATTGAAGCAATTGATTTGGACGGTCCCTCAATTAAGGAGGCGGAAGAAAATTTTAAGGTATCGCCATGGGGTGATAGACTATCCGCTATTCTATCAGATTTTTTAGATTGTAAAAAAAACGGATATGATTTAATAATTTCCAACCCGCCATTCTTCAACTCAGGGGTTAACAAAATTGTTAATTCAAGAGAACGAGCAAGGCATCAGGATACATTGTCTCCGAAAATCTTAATAGAGAAGGGGAGAAGAATGCTTACTTCGACAGGGATTATATCCATGATTGTACCTTACCAGCAAAAGGAAGAACTTATTCAATTCGCATCATCTCGGGGATTAAAGGATAGGAGATGTGCCATGGTGAAAGGGAGAAGAGAATTATCTCCCAAAAGAATCCTACTCGAGTTTGAAAATTCAGAATGGGAGGAGGGAAATAAATGTTTAGAAGAAGAGATAATTCTTGAGTCCTCTCTTGGAAATCCGTCGGAGGAATTTAAATTCCTTTGTAAAGATTTTTATCTAAATTTCTGATTTATGATGGTTTCTAAGACTTAGGTTATCTCAGATCCAGGTTCATGTTTTTTTTCATAATCAAGTTATAATTATTCTTGATTTACGTTAACGATTATTACTTGAAAGGATAAGAAATAAAGAAAATGATACAAATTTTCTATATATTTTAGAAAAATTAAAATAATTTTCCATATAATTAAACTTTCAAAAATAATAATTTGAAAAGTATAAAAGTAAACCCTAAAAATAGGCAGCATAGGAGAAGGTATTTTTACA
>CAMWIH010000150.1 GCA_947174305.1 uncultured Porphyromonadaceae bacterium
CTTATGAAGAGGTCGGGGGGGATAGTTTTTTGCAATCTCAGCAATAAGCTTTATGTGCTGAGGCGTGGTGCCGCAACAACCTCCGATTATATTTGTCAATCCTTTTTGCAGGATTTCTTCAGCTTCCTTCATCATTGTTTCCGGAGTGTCGAGATAGCAACCCATGGCATCGGGAAGCCCGGCATTCGGATGAACGGAGACATACTTATCGGTCAATTCATTCAACTCTTTCAGATGAGGGATGAGGGCCTTTGCTCCAAAACCGCAGTTGAGCCCGAAGGAAACAGGATTGGCGTGGTTAAGGGCAGTAACGAACTCTTTAAGAGACTGGCCTGACAGGAGACGACCGGTTTCAGTCAGAGTTGCTGATATCATCAAAGGAACCTCTTTACCAATCCTTTGAAAACCTTTCTTTATCCCATACACCGTCGCTTTTGCGTTCAGGGTGTCGAAAACAGTTTCAAGAAGCAGCAGATCAACCCCTCCCTCAATAAGGGCAATGGCCTGCTCCATATATGCTTCGGCCAAATCATCAAATGCTTTAGCCGGATCACTTGAATCTTGCTGAGCAATGGAAAGTGATATACCTGTGGGCCCCATGCTTCCGGCCACCAGAGGGCGTAGCTCCTCGGAAACATTATGGGTTTTGCAAAAATCATCTACTGCCCTCCGGGCAATCGATGCGCCCTCCTTGCATATATCGGCTACACGGCTTGAAAGCATATATTCAGAAAGAGAGAGACGATTGGCATTGAAGGTGTTGGTGGAGATGATATCAGCACCCGCGAGAAGGTATTCGCGATGTATGTCGGAAATCACTTCCGGCTTTGTAAGACACAGCACATCATTACATCCTTTGAGTGCGACAGAATGGGAAGCGAATCTTGAACCACGAAAATCTTTTTCGGAGAGTGATGCTTTCATTATCATGGTGCCCATAGCGCCATCAAGCACCAAAATTTCTTTTTCAAGACGGGAATAGATAGGCATAATCAGTAAATCTTTTTAGCAACTTCCTTAACGCTATCAGAAGCATAATGTGTATAGAAATGAATGCCGGGGACACCTTTTTCAATAAGCTCCTTGCATTGAGCCGTGCACCATTCAATTCCACAAGCCGCGGCATCGGCATCGGTGGGGCATTTTCGCAATTCATTTGCAAATGCTTCAGGAATGTCGATATGGAAAGTGCGTGGCAACACTGTGAGCTGGTGTGTCTTTGTGAGTGGTTTTATTCCCGGAATGATGGGTACGTTAATGCCTGCCTTCCTGCACTTCTCCACAAATTCAAAATATTTGGTGTTGTCGAAAAACATTTGAGTGACCAGATATCTGGCACCGTTATCGACCTTCATTTTAGCATATTCCAAATCAAATTCAAGATTAGGTGCTTCCTCATGTTTTTCAGGATAGCATGCCATTCCGTATGAGAATGGGGTGTCTATCCCTTCGATATGTGTTCCGTCAACCCCGATTCCCCGATTGAAATCGTTCACCTGTTTTTGCAGATCGGTGGCATAATTATGGTATTTTTCCGGATCCTGGTTCCTGGTATCAAGAGATTTCGAATCTCCACGGAGAAGCAGCAGATTTGTGATTCCAAGAAAATTCAAGTCGAGAAGCGCGTATTCAGTTTCATCTTTTGAAAATCCCTTACAGATGATGTGGGGAACGGCCGGAATACCATATTTATTCTGAATCGCCGATGCGATTGCAACGGTGCCGGGACGGCGTCTGATGGTTGTGCGGCGGTGACTACCATCGGGTTGAGGCACATAGATTGCCTCGCTATGATGGGAAGTTATGTTAATGTATGAGGGATCAAACTCCAGCAGTTTGTCAATAATTGAATAAACCCTGTAAACACTGTTCCCTTTGAGAGGAGGAAGAATTTCAAAGGAGAAAAGGGGAGAGGATGATGAATTTATTTTATCTGCTATGGCAGTCATAGGCAATTTAAAAAAAGATTTAAGCAGATGACCGTAGTTTCGGTCATCTGCATAAAAGTGTTTCAAATATAAAGAAACTTAAACGTGTTCAAGTTCGGTTATTCCTCTTAAATCTGTTCAAGAGCTTGCGACAGATCTGCGATTATGTCATCAATATGCTCTGTTCCGATGCTGAGGCGCACTGTTGAGGGCGTGATGCGTTGATGCTCCAGTTCCTCCGGAGAGAGCTGGGAGTGGGTGGTGGTGTAAGGATGGATCACCAGACTCTTCACGTCAGCAACATTGGCAAGAAGGGAGAAGATCTTTAAGGAATCAATGAATTTCCAAGTATCCTTTTCGTCACCCTTTACCTCAAAAGTGAAAATCGATCCGGCACCGTTCGGATAAAGTTCTTTATAAAGAACATGATCCCGGTGTTCGGGAAGTGAGGGATGGTTCACCTTTGCCACTTTTGGATGTTTGGCAAGAAAATCCACAACCTTCAGAGCATTCTCCACGTGACGTTCCACACGGAGAGATAAGGTCTCAACACCCTGCAGAATTATGAAAGCATTGAAAGGGGAGATGCAAGCTCCCGTGTCGCGAAGCACTACGGCACGTATTCTTGTCACAAAAGCGGCATCACCGGCAACATCTGCAAAGACAGCTCCGTGATAACTTGGATCGGGAAGTGCAAGAGTTGGGAACTTTTCAGGATAATCACTCCATTTGAAAGAGCCTCCGTCAACGATTATTCCGCCGAGTGAAGTGCCGTGACCACCAAGGAATTTAGTAGCTGAATGGACCACAATATCTGCCCCCTGTGCAATAGGACGGGCCAGATAGGGGGTGCCGAAGGTATTGTCAACAATCAAAGGTATGCCATGTTTATGTGCAATCTTTGCGAGTGAAGCTATATCTGTTACATCGCAATTTGGATTTCCGAATGTCTCAACGAACAGGAGCTTTGTATTAGGCTGAATTGCCTCTTCAACAGCCTTAAAGTCGTTGACATCAACAAATGTATGAGTAATGCCACGCGTGGAGAGTGTGTTTGCAATCAAGTTGGTGGTTCCGCCGTAGAGGTTGTCAGCGGCAAGCACGTGGTCACCATTGACAGCGATATTCTCAATAGCGTAGTCAATCGCGGCAGCTCCGCTCGCCACAGCTAACGCGGCAATTCCTCCTTCGAGAGCGGCCACACGCTCTTCAAGAACAGCCTGTGTGGAGTTGGTGAGACGTCCGTATATATTACCTGCATCCTTCAATGCAAAGCGATCGGCAGCGTGCTGAGAATCGCGGAACACGTATGAGGTGGTCTGATAAATGGGCACTGCGCGCGCATCTGTTGAAGGATCCGGTTTCTCTTGACCAACATGAAGCTGAAGGGTCTCAAAATGTAGTTTCTCTTTTGACATAATCGAATGCGTTTTAATTTCTGTTGCAAAATTACAATATCTCTATATATTTTCCAAGGAAATTTATTTATTTAGAAAATTTTGCTAATTTTGTTAAGTTTTGCAGAAAATGTTTGCTTTGAATTAATAAAATTTACTTGTAAAGCAGAATAAAATTCTATTGTTGAATAATGGATTATCAATTAGATAAAAAGGATTTAGAGATACTTTCTGAGCTTCAACGGAACTCGCGCCAGACAAACAAGGAGTTGTCACAGGCCATTAATCTTTCTACCACTCCTACTTTTGAGAGGGTTAGGAGACTTGAAAAAGAGGGATTTATAAAGAAATATACGGCTGTCTTGAATGCGGAAAAGCTTAACAGGGGATTTATTGTTTTCTGTTATCTTAAATTGAAACAGCATACATACGAGAATGCTATGCGGATAATGGAGGCCGTACAAAATGTGCCGGAAATTTCTGAGTGCTATAATATTTCCGGAGATTATGATTTCCTTTTAAAAATATATACAAAAGACATGAAGTCTTATCAAGAGTTTTTATTGAGGATACTCGGCGACATTGATTGCATAGGCTCCCTTAATAGCTCATTCGTTCTTGGTGAGATAAAGAATGAACACCAGCTTCCGTTATGATTAATGAGGAATCTGTGAAATAAAAATCCCTGTCGGTTTAATAAATCGACAGGGAACGCAAACTTATATATAATAGGGTTGATTATTTCTTCATCTCTTTCGCCCAGGTGTCTTTCAAACCTATGGTTTTATTGAACACCGGTTTTTCGGGAGTCGAGTCCGGATCGACAACATAATAACCAAGACGAACGAACTGATAATTGTCACCGGCGTTGATTCGCTCGGCAAGCCATGGTTCAATCTTTGCGTTCTCACGTATCTTCAGAGAGTCAGGATTTAGCAAGTCTCTGAAATCACCTTCCTCTGCCGATGGATTCTCTACAGCGAAAAGACGGTCGTAATCGCGAATTTCAGCATCCACAGCCGTTGGAGCGGAAACCCAGTGAAGCGTACCTTTTACCTTTCGGTCAGCCCCTGGGAGGCCACTGCGTGTCTCGGGGTCGTAGGTTGCGTAAATCTCCTCAATCTCACCGTTGTCATTTTTTTTCACACCGGTGCATTTGATGATATAAGCTCCTTTCAGGCGGACTTCCTTATCGGGAGACATACGGAAGAATTTCTTGGGAGGGTTCTCCATGAAATCTTCACGTTCAATCCACAATTCACGAGAGAAAGGCATTCCGTGCTGACCCTCTACAGGATTTTCAGGATTATTCTCCATGTAGAGTGTTTCGGTCTGACCTTCCGGATAGTTAGTAAGAATAAGTTTGACAGGATTCTGTATAACGCTTACACGTGTTGCTGTCTTGTTGAGGTCTTCGCGCACCGAATGTTCAAGGAGTTCGATATGATTGAGGGCCTCATATTTGGTGTATCCAATCTTGTTGACAAATTCCTTGATGGAAGATGGTGTGTAGCCACGACGACGCAACCCGCGAAGGGTAGGCATACGCGGATCGTCCCAACCGTTGACAAGCCCTTCCTTGACAAGCTGAAGAAGCTTGCGTTTTGACATTACGGTATATGTGAGGTTAAGACGGTTGAATTCGATCTGTCGGGGACAATAAGTTTCGTCGGCGAGCTCCTTGACGAAATATTCATAGAGCGGACGATGTGGCACAAATTCAAGTGTGCAGATGGAATGGGTCACTCCTTCGAAATAGTCACTCTGACCGTGGGCAAAATCGTACATAGGATAAACCTTCCACTTATCGCCTGTGCGCCAGTGAGGGGTCTTTATTATTCGGTACATAATTGGATCGCGGAAGTGCATATTGTCGGAGGCCATATCGATCTTGGCACGGAGCACCATCGAGCCTTCCTCAAATTCCCCGTTATTCATTCTGTAGAAGAGGTCGAGATTCTCTTCCACCGGACGGTCGCGGAAAGGGGAATTCTCGCCGGGTTTAGTTGGAGTTCCCTTCTGACGAGCAATCTCTTCGGACGACTGCTCATCCACGTATGCCTTACCCTCCTTGATCATACGCACGGCAAGATCGAAAAGCTGAGGGAAATAATCACTGGCATAGTATAGGCGGTCGCCCCAGTCGAAGCCAAGCCAATGAATGTCTTCCTTGATGGCCTCAACATACTCGGTGTCTTCTTTCTGCGGATTCGTATCGTCAAAGCGAAGATTGCAGGTGCCTCCAAATTTTTCGGCAGCCCCAAAGTCCATTATGAAGGCTTTGGCGTGCCCGATATGCAAGTAACCGTTGGGTTCGGGCGGGAAACGTGTGTTCAAGCGCCCCCCGTTCTTACCGGCGGCAAGATCATTGACAATTTCCTGCTCCACAAAATTAAGTCCGGCTTCCTTTCCGGTCTCTTCCTCTTTTATTATTTCTGTCATTGAAGTCCTTATTATTGGGAAAAAAGATTCTCCCGGCTGTTAAAGCGCAAAATTACAAAAAATATTGAAAAACGTAAAGAAAAAAGTTGAATCATTAAAGGAAAAATAAGTTTAAGCCTATTCAATAATAAACTCAGAGGCCGCGCCAAAACTTTTGAAATTTTGGAACGGCCTCAGAAATCTCTTTAACTTACAGAGAGTTTTTCAATAATTAGACCCTGATTGATTTAAGGCATCAATTAACAATAAACCGGTTAAAGGATGTGCCTTCCAGAACAACGCACGTTCTGGCAAACTGACGCACGAAGTTCAGAGTGGAACTTCTTGGAGTTTTCATAATTCTCAAATTCATTTCAGAGTCGAAAAATTTGTTTGAGGAATCGTGACTCATAGGCAGAACTGTTTAAAAGTTATGCTAATATAACGCACCGAAAATAGAACTTATTATAAAAAGCAATAAAAAAATACCGTCCGAATGAATAATTTCATCGGACGATAACAAACTCATTACATCTGTGGGCACTATCGGTAATCCCGAAAGGGATGACTCCAACAGAAATCAAAGAGTGAGGATAATGTCTTTTTCTTTTGCCAGACGACGGAGATTCAAGATAGCATATCTCATACGTCCCAAAGCTGTGTTAATGCTTACGCCTGTGATTTCGGCAATTTCCTTGAAACTAAGATTCTTGTAATATCTCATTGTGAGGACTTCTCTTTGAAGATCGGGAAGTTCCTGAATGAGGAATTTCACATCTTCGCGAATCTGGTCGGATATGATCATATCTTCGACGGTCTGTTCGCAAAGTTCTTTGCGGTTAAGGATATCAACGTCTGTCAAGTCGGACGACTGCATATTCTCGGCTTTTTCCTGACGGTAATAGTCGATAATAAGATTGTGAGCGATACGGGAAATCCATGCAGGAAACTTTCCATTTTCCGTGTAACGTCCCTGACGGATTGTATTGATAGCCTTTACAAAAGTCTCCTGAAAAATATCATTTGCTATATCTTCGTTCTTAATGATGCGAAGGATATAATTGAAGATACGGTTCTGATGACGTTTGAGAAGGTGGTCGAACGCTGTGTTGGAGCCATCCGCGTAAGCTTTGACCAATTGTTCGTCGGTCATGCTTGAAAATTTTGCCATGCTGATGTTAAGTGTTGGTTACGTAAAATTTTTCGATAGGCGATAGGGCTATATAATAAATGATTTAATAATTCGTTTTTATAATAAATACAATAGTAATTAATAATCTGGGAATTTATTCAAATTTCCTTTTTATGTATGCAAAATTA
>CAMWIH010000151.1 GCA_947174305.1 uncultured Porphyromonadaceae bacterium
AGTGGATTATATGATATTATTTAGACTGATTTTACCTTACAAATGAAAAAATACATAATTGTAGGTATATTTTAGGGGATTTGTTTTAGAGACTGAAACGTTTTTATTAATTTCGACCCAAATTCAATATTAGCCGAACATAAGACGGTTTAGATTATCCATGAAAAAAGAAACTGAAAAAATAGCTGATTTCCGCAGAAAACCGGAATGGCTAAAGATAAAATTGCCGAAAGGTTTTAAAACTCAACAAGTTGTTGGTTTGCTTAATGAAAAAGGACTTCATACAATTTGCTCAAGCGGAATGTGTCCTAACCGAGCTGAATGTTGGGGAGCCGGCACAGCCACATTTATGATAGGTGGTAATATCTGCACCCGTAACTGCAGATTCTGCAATGTTCCCTCGGGGCGTCCATTGCCACTTGACCCTCGGGAAATCGATGATATAGCCGAGTCTATAAAGGAGCTTAAACTGAAGCACGTGGTTATAACTTCCGTAGATAGAGATGACTTGCCCGATTGTGGTGCCAACCATTGGGCTGCAATGATACGTGCAATTCACGAGAAATGTCCGGGAGTGACAATGGAGGTCTTGATTCCGGATTTTAAAGGAAGAAAAGATTTGCTTGACATTGTAATGGCAGAAAAACCTGATATCATATCCCACAATCTTGAAACAGTCAGAAGACTCACGCCTGACGTGAGAACATTTGCTACATACGATAATTCCCTTGAGGTGATAAAATATATTTCAGATAAAGGCTTTAAGACAAAATCGGGAATTATGCTTGGACTTGGTGAAACACGCGATGAGATTCTCGAAACCATGGATGATCTTTTGAAGGCAGGATGCAGGATTATGACAATCGGTCAATACCTGCAACCCACAAAGGAGAACTACAAGGTAAGGGAGTATGTTCATCCTGACACCTTTGCTGAATATGGAAGAATAGGAAAGGAGAAAGGGTTCAGGCACATAGAGAGTTCTCCAATGGTAAGATCAAGCTATCACGCAGAACGTCATTTGTATTAATCAAAAAAATGGATATAATTGATTTCGGTATTTCCTCATACAGGGAGGAATGGAAACGACAGAAAGAGATCCAAGGTTCGATAATTAATAAAAAGAAGGCAAAAGAATTTGTCCGGGAGGAGTATGTTCTAATAGGGGAGCATTTCCCGGTTTATACTTTAGGTTTCCATGGAGATGCCTCAAATATGCTTCTGAATGAGGAGGAGCTTTCTCGAAGAGGCTGCGAACTTGTAAGGATTGAACGAGGTGGCGACATAACTTATCACGGGCCCGGTCAACTGATCATGTATCCAATAATTGATCTGGTGAAACATAATCTCGGAGTAAAACAATATATTGGACTTTTAGAAGAAACGGTTATTTCACTCCTTAAGGAATATGGCATAAAGGGGGAACGGATTGAGGGCGCCACCGGTGTGTGGATAGGAAAGGAAACACCGGAAGAAAGGAAAATCTGTGCGATAGGTGTAAAAATCTCGCGAGGTGTCACAATGCATGGCTTAGCCCTTAATGTAAACACTGACCTGGAGGCTTTTTCGGCCATTCATCCTTGCGGATTCGTTAACAAAGGGGTGGCATCAATGCAAAAAGAACTCGGTGAATCGGTCGATATGACTGAAGTAAAATCACGGATTATCCGAATTTTCCTCGGCCTCGTACTCTCTCTCGAGAAATAGTTTTACCTCCCTGAATAATTTTGAGGCGAAAACAAAATCATTTAATGATTCGCTCTTGCTTCTGAAGATTGTCTTGTCGTCACCACTCCAGTCGCAGTGGCCCTTATTGATGAAAACTATGTGTTCACCAATGCCCAGCACGGAGTTCATATCGTGAGTGTTGATAATCGTCGTGATTCCATATTCATGGGTAATATCACTCAGGAGATTATCTATAAGAATCGAGGTGCGCGGATCAAGACCGGAGTTCGGTTCGTCGCAGAAAAGATATTTGGGGTTTAGGGCTATAGCCCTTGCTATGGCCACACGTTTCTGCATACCTCCGGAAATTTCAGAAGGGAATTTGTTATCAGCATTTTCCAAACCAACACGCTTTATGCAGAAATGAGCCCTTTCAAGTTGCTCCTCATGGCTCATCTTGCTAAGCATCTTCAAAGGGAACATGACATTTCCAAGAACGGTTTCATTATCAAACAAGGCCGACCCTTGGAAAAGCATTCCTATCTCAGATCTCAACTGACGTTTCTGTTCTGAATTAAGTGCCCTGAATTTTCGCCCATCATATAATATCTCACCCTCTTCCGGGGTCATTAGCCCGATAAGGCATTTCATGAATACAGTTTTTCCGGAACCGCTCTGACCAATGATCAAGTTGGTTTTACCGGTTTCAAAAACTGCACTTATATCGTGGAGCACCTGCACTCCATCAAACCATTTCGAAACATTTTTTGCCTCAATCATTGCAATAAGAGTTTGGTTAATATAACGTCGGCCAGAAGGATAAGGATAGAACTTGACACCACAGCCTTTGTGCTTGCCTGTCCCACTTCAAGAGAGCCTCCCTTAACGTAATATCCGTAATAGGCCGCAACAGAAGTGATGATAAAAGCAAAAACAAGAGTCTTTATGATACCATACCACACATACCATTCATTGAAGAAAGACTGTATGCCGAAAATGTAATTACCCATGGTAAGCATTGATGTAAATTCTGCAACCAATGCACCTCCAATAAGTCCCATAAACATCGACAGAACACATAAAACGGGTACGAACAACACGAATCCGACAATCTTAGGCAAAACAATGAAAGAAGCGGAATTTATGCCCATGATCTCCATAGCGTCAATCTGTTCGGTGACTCGCATCGTGCCAATCTCAGAAGCTATATTACTTCCAACTTTTCCTGCAAGAATCAGAGACATCATGGTTGACGAAAACTCGAGAAGCAGAATCTCTCTTGTTGCAAGACCGGTTGAATATGAAGGAATAAGCGGAGAGACAATATTGATGGTCATCTGAATACAAATAACAGCACCAATAAAGATAGATATGATGATAACGAGTGGAATAGAATCTACTCCAAGCTTATTAATCTCAAAAATGAGTTGTTTAAAAAACTCCTTCCATTTCTCCGGCACTCTGAACACGTGATTCATGAACACGCAATATCGACCGAATGATTTAATTGAACCTATAATCATTATAATATAAGGGCTTTTGACGACAAACTATATAAGAACCTATGAAACCAGATATAGGGTCTTATTAAGAATGAACAATCGTTCAACTCGCAAAGTTAATAAAAAATTTGGTGCGAAACTCTGATTTTATTAATTTTGTGAAAAACAAATCAACAAAGCAGGTTATGCTCATCATCGGTATTGCGGGAGGGACCGGTTCCGGAAAATCCACGGTCGTCAGAAAGATAATTGAGAGTCTTCCGAAAGAGGAAGTTGCAGTGATTCCACAGGATTGCTATTATAAAGATAATGCACACATACCTCTTGAGGAGAGGCTCAAGATGAACTATGATGAACCGGCATCGATAGAATGGTCTTTGCTGACAAAACATTTAAAAGAGTTGAAGGAAGGGAAGGCCATTGATATGCCTACCTATGAATTCGTGACATGCTCTCGTTTAAAAGATAAAATTCATATCGAGCCTCGTAAAGTGGTTGTAGTAGAAGGGATCCTTGTGCTTTGTGATAAGGAACTGCGCAAGATGATGGATGTCAAGGTCTTTGTTGATGCAGATGATGATGAACGCCTCATACGTGTCATTCACCGAGATTGCATTGAAAGGGGGAGGACTCCCCAAATGGTGATCGATCGTTATCAGGAAACATTGAAGCCCATGCATGAACTCTACATTGCTCCTTCAAAGCGTTATGCCGATCTTATAATACCTCAAGGAGGTCATAATTTGGTGGCCATAAAACTTCTTACTGATTATATCCGTTCTCTCCTCGGGTCAAATATTTAAGATATTGAAAAATGAAATTTACCACTCTGTTCCCTAAAAAAAGATTCAAGAAAGATTCCGCTCCAACTCCCGAAAAACTCACGCCTGAAGAGGAGATGGAATTGGAAGGAATCCAACCTGATATGCAAACTCTCGAGATTGTGACGGATAATGCCACGATTACAGAAGAGGAAGGGGAAATAAGAGAAATAAAGGAGGAGAAGGAGGAGGAGATACCCGTAAAAGGAGTTTTGCGGACAGAAAATCTGGTCAAGAAATATGGGAAACGAACGGTAGCAAATAAAGTGACCATTGATGTGACCCAAGGGGAGATAGTAGGATTGTTGGGTCCCAATGGGGCCGGCAAAACCACCACCTTCTATATGACAGTAGGCCTCATCAAGCCCAATGAAGGGAAGGTCTATCTCGACGACCACGACATTACCGGTTATCCTGTTTATAAGAGGGCGCAGTTTGGAATTGGCTATCTGCCTCAGGAAGCTTCCGTGTTCCGTACAATGAGTGTGGAGAATAACATCCGCTCCATCCTGGAAATGACAAACACATCCAAGGAATATCAGAAGGAGAAATTGGAAATGCTCATAAAGGAATTTTCCTTGGAGAAAGTTAGACATAATCTCGGTAATAACCTTTCGGGAGGTGAACGGCGACGCACTGAGATCGCCAGGTGTCTGGCAATCAACCCAAAATTCATTATGCTTGATGAGCCTTTCGCTGCCGTTGACCCTATTGCTGTAGAGGATATCCAGTCGGTTGTTTATCATCTTAAGGAACGCAATATCGGAATCCTTATAACTGACCATAAGGCAGATTCTATTCTTGGAATTACCGACAGGGCTTATCTTCTTTTCGAAGGGAAAGTACTGTTTCAGGGAACAAGTGAGGAATTAGCCGCTAATCCTATTGTGAGGGAAAAATATTTGGGACAGGATTTTATTTTTACAAGAAAGAAGTTTGAGTGATTATATGCACGCAGGATTTAAAAAGGAGGGTCCCGATAGAACCCTATTTGCAAGGCTCGCAATTCTTTTCGCATTATTCTTCATAATGCTTATTGCAGTTTCAGCCACCGTATTGCTTATAGGAAAGCTGAATTTATCACCGAGAACGGAGGCCCTTTCTGTGGCTTTTGCCCAAAATATTCTTGTTTTCATTCTTCCGGTCCTGATATATGCAAGAATCTTTTCACATAATCCTTTAAAGACGCTCAGCTTATCACATAACATTAATATCCGTCAAGTAATAGGAGTGGTACTGGCATTTCTTGTCGGATTACCCTTCCTTAATCAAATAATACAATGGAATGAGTCAATCACTTTTCCTTCTTCAATGGCAGGATTGGAAAATGTGCTTCGGGAAATGGAAAATCAGGCATTGAAATCCACTGAGATTCTTCTTGCCACCTCTTCTTTTGGAGGATTATTAAGCGGGGTCCTTATAATTGGTATTCTCACTGGATTTGGAGAAGAGCTTTTCTTCAGGGGAGGAATACAAAAGACGTTAAGGAACTGTGGCATAGGGCACCATTGGGCGATATGGGTGACAGCAACTATTTTCTCTGCATTGCATTTCCAGTTTTACGGTTTCATCCCTCGCATCCTATTAGGTGCATTTTTTGGATATTTGCTATTTTGGTCGGATTCAATTTGGGTATCCGCTTTAGCGCATGCACTGAATAACAGTCTTGTGGTGATTACGGCGTGGCTAGCAAATCGAGGAATACTTTCATTTGACGTAGAGAAATTCGGAATAAATGAGGGTGGTATGCCATGGATGGCAATTGTAAGTTGCATCCTATTTTTCCTTTTAATCAGATATGGTAAACGCTTCTTTTTTGAAGGCTCCGAATTTAGATTCCGTCCATTAAAAAGAAATATTAAGTAATTAATCTTGTTATGGCTCTTCCGGGTTTTAGGGAAATACTTGCATCTATAAAGAAAGGAAATGACCTCTCACCAGTCTATATACTGATGGGTGAGGAGACATTCTATATCGACAGGATTGTAGAGGCTTTTGAAAATCATGTAATTCCTGAATCAGACAAAGATTTTAATCAAACCATCTTCTATGGAAATGATTCGGATATTGATTTCATAGTCTCCACTTGTCAGCAGTTTCCTGTAATGGCCGATAGAAAATTAGTTATTCTGAAGGAGGCCCAGACCATGCATCAGGCCAAGTCACAACTTGAGAAGTTCGCTCCTTACGTTTCGCGCCCTAACCCCACAACAATTTTTGTTATTGCATATAAGGGAGACAACCTTAATGCCACTTCCAAGCTTTTGAAAGCAACCAATTCATCCAAAGCTATTATATTTAAGAGTGAACCGGTGAAGGAATGGCAATTGGCTGCCCACATCAAGGATTATTGCAATTCCCTTGGTTTTGCCATTGAGGAGAAGGCAACCGCAATGTTGTGCGATTATATCGGTGGGCCTTTGAGTAAGGTTTTCGGTGAGGTCAATAAATTGGCAATGATTAAGGGGGGTGAAAAGAAAATTACTGCTCTTGACATAGAAAATCATATTGGAATTTCAAAAGACTATAATAATTTTGAATTGATTAAGGCTGTCTCCTGCAAGAACTATCCGCAAACAATGAAGATATTGAAATATTTTGAAAAGAATCCGAAAACTAATCCTACTGTTGTTACCAACAGCATGATTTTCAGTTTCTTTCAGAAACTTTCAATAGCCCATTACTTGCCCGACAAGAGTGAAAAGGCCATGATGGAGGGGGTAGGGGCAAGAAGCTCCTGGCAATTAAAAGATGTAAAGGAGGGATTGCGCTACTATAATCCCCGGCAGTCGGTAAATGCCATTCATTATTGCCGTGAGTTCGATACCAAAAGCAAAGGGGTGGAATCCTATCAGAATGAATATGATCTCCTGAGAGAATTAATTTTCAAGATTTTTACAAATTGAAGTTGTTTAAACTTATTTTTTATTAACAATTGCGGGA
>CAMWIH010000152.1 GCA_947174305.1 uncultured Porphyromonadaceae bacterium
AGGTGCTGAGGCTTGCCGGCTGGTACGGCTACACCTCGGCCAACACCTACGGCCATGCCCCTGAGAAGGAATGCGTGATAGGGGTATATCGGCTCACGATGAAATCCAACTCCGACAACTTCCGGCAGTCGAGCATCCAGGGCGTCATGAAGCGCATCAAGGCCAAGGGCGCGACCGTAATCATATATGAGCCGTCGCTCGAAGACGGCGCCACCTTCTTCGGTTCGCGCGTTGTCAATGATTTGGAGGAATTCAAGCGTCTCTCGCAGGCCATCCTCGCCAACCGCACCAGCCCCGACCTCTCCGACGTGGAGGAGAAGGTATATACCCGCGACCTCTTCGCCCGCGACTGACCCGTGGCGGGAGCCTTCGGACTTCCGCAGAATTGACAGCGTTCTTCCTGTGGCGGGAGCCTCCGAGCTTCCGCAGAAATTTGGGTGAAAAAGCTTGAGGAAAAGTGCCAGAATCCAGATGCTGACAAGGATATTAATTAAACTTCAATCGCACCATCTCCCTTATCGTCATAAGATTGTTTATTGCCCATAAAGAATAAGAAAGCTTAAATCGCCTTAATTGATTTGCTTTTTTATAAAGAATTAGTTAATTTTGAAAATCCTCTATAGATTGGTGAGATAAAATTAAAATAAAAGCGCCTATCCTTTATTAATAATTTAGAGGGTGAATAGAGGTCTAAAACAGATTTCTATTTTCAAAATTTAATAATCGACATAAAGAATATATGTTCGCAAAAGACATATTACAAAAGTTGTGGGATAAATCTCGAAAACTCGATGGCATGGATCCACAGCTTTTTCGAAAGGATCCTTGTGGTGCAATCATAGCTTGGGATCAGTATAATCAACAGTCGAGTCCCTTTGGCTGGGGAGTGGATCATATTTACCCTGTTGAAAAAGGAGGCGACGACAACATAGATAACCTTAGGGTTATGCATTGCCTGAATTTAAAAGCAAAAGGTGCAGATTATCCGGTTTATGAGAGTGCCGTCACCATGGATGTGGTGGATAATAAACCCTACGTTAGCCAATTTAGAATCAAGGAAGACATTCAGAATAAATTATCCAGATTATATCCTGAGTCAGTTCAATGATTGAAAAAATTGAAATTAAAGGGCTTTTTGGTTCTTTTGACTATGATATTCGTCTCCCTGAAGAAGGAGAGGTGATGCTTCTCACCGGCCCAAATGGCTACGGAAAAACTACGATATTACGGATTGTCGCGTATCTCCTTGAAGGTGATTTACTTCCTATACGTTCCATCCCATTTAAGGAAATGGAGATTGTATATCAGTTGGGAAAACTTATTTTGAAATATGTTCAACCTGAGAAGGAATTGGGAGGAGATATCGAATTTCATTCAATTTCAGACGGTGATTTAGATATGAGTTTTCATATCTTGACTGGTGGGGAAGATAAAATTATTAACTTCGGCCGTGTAGGAGAAGAAAGGATAAGAAGGGCTAAAAGGAAATCACATATAAATGAGTGGGATGACCTTTATTTTCATGAGGGGAATTATTATAACGCAACTTCCAACTCCGTAAAAGAAACTGAGGAAAAAATAAGGGAAAAGGATAAAAAGATTCTTGAAGGAATGGCTCAAACCGCCGAGCAGAAAACATTCCTTATTCAATATAACAGCTCATTGCAACTCTGTAGGCTTGTTCCCTCCCAACGCTTATATAATATAGGTAACAATACTCATGAGAACACGATAGAGAGTGTTTCTAATGATTTTTCCCAGTTCTTAAGGAATTTATATTTTGACTTTTTGAGGGGTTCACAATCCCGTGATTCAAATTTCATCCATACGCTATTAGATGGTAATGAATCGATAGGAGAGAAGGAATATAATCTGAAAGTAAATGAATTAAGAGATGTGGTGAGAAAAGCTCAACACTATGATTTGCTTGATAATTTAAAACTGCCTGTGTATAAAGAGGGGAAAGGGACGATCTTAAATTATTATATAGAGGAAGCAACTCAAAAATTGAAGATCTATAGAAAACCAATTGCGGAATTAGATCTATTCTCACGCCTTTTAGATAATAAAAGGATGGTGAATAAACGTATAGAATTTTCGAGGCGTCATGGCATCCGTTTCCGAAGCACAGACCGCGATCTGCTGATTGATATAAATAAATTGTCAAGTGGCGAAAAAAATGAAATCATAATGCTCCATGATTTTATTTTCAACCTGAAGGAGGGATCGTTCCTCTTGGTTGACGAGCCGGAAATCTCGTTGCATGTGGCATGGCAGCATGAATTTATGGATGATTTGGAGGAGATTGCCAAGCAAAAAAGATTAAGGGTTGTAGTTGCGACGCATTCCCCTCAGATTATAGGGGACCGCTGGGACAATTGTTATGATTTAAAGGAGCAGACGGAGGATTTTTAAGTGAATCTGTGTCGAAATTTAGATGAATTCAATATTAGCTCATATAGATAATAAAAAGGGAGATAAGTTTTCTGAAGTCCGATTAGCATATAACGGAAGCGTGCGTGGAACACGTATAATGCTAATTGTAGAAGGAAAAGATGATGAAAAATTCTATGAGAATTATGCGTCCGAAAACCTTTATGTATATTCCCTTGAGGGATGTGAGTGGATGGAGGAGGTTCTTCATAGAATGAACCTCAAGAAAAAGAGAAAGATCGCGGGAATTAAAGATGCGGACTTTGATGTACTTATTAATACGCTCCCTGTAGAACCATGCCTTTTCCTCACAGACTGGCATGACCATGAGATGATGTGTGCCGGAGAGGAGAGCTGTAGGGTAATTGCAGAAGCAAATGGGATTGACTCAGAGGAGGGAATAAAGTTACATTCAGAAATATTAAAGAACCTCCGTGAATTTTCTAAAATAAAATGGTATTGTTCTATTGTAAGGAATCATTATTTCCATATAAGGAATCAACATCAAACACCGTATGATACTCCTGAAAATATATCCTTTAAGAAATGTAAGGCCGTCAATCATTATGGTCTCACTTTAGAGCAGAATCTTAATAGGGTTAATTTAAGACAAACCCACATGAGGTCTCCGTTAAATTATAAGGATATTAAAAGATTCCTGAATAGAAAGGCCGAACCCGAACTAAGGATGCTGGTAAACGGACATGATTACTGCAGTGGAATATGCCATGAGCTAAAGAGGATTACAAGTAGAAACATCACGATAAAAGAGGTATCTGAGATGTTAAGAAACAGTCTTTCATTGGAGGATTCCTTGAAAACAAGTTTGGCACAATCGATATCCAACTATTTTCATCCTGTGAAGATTTGGAGAAGCTGAAAAATATTATAAAGAGGTTAATATACTTAGGGTATAGCCTAATAGAGTCATAATGGATAAAATAAGTATAGATCTCCTACGTCAATATAATGCTATCCTTTTAAGTGGATTGCAAAAACTGTAGAACGTCAGCTTCCCGACCTCTCTTTCTTAGAGAAATTGTGCGATCTGGTTGGTAAGAAGATGATATCTGTTCCCTCCGGAATCACCCAATCCGGTTATATGACTTACGCACAGTGTTAACCGAAGTCATGCACAGTATGAACAAGGTGAAATAAGCTTTTTCACACCCCTCCGGAATGCCAGAGTTTGCTTTAAATCATCGGAAAATATCAATTTAAATATATTTTACTCATTTCAACTGGCTGGAATATAAGCTTGCGTAAGAATAATAGGTTACCCTACAAGAAAATCACCTTTTGTAAGTTAGTTTCAGGCGGTTCAAGACCGCCTGAAACTGAGCCGCACAGAAAGAGAATGGCTTAAACCTAACGTGTTTTCACTCTTCAAAAATGAGATGAACTCATTACGATTAAATATTTTTTATAAGGGATTATTGACATTTGCTAATTATATAATTGGCTTCGTAACGTTCCCTTATATCACTCGCGTGTTAGGGCCGGCAAATTTTGGATTGGTAAATTTTGCACAGAATACAGTAGATTATTTTCTCCTATTCGCTACTATGGGGATTGCAACTATAGGTACAAGAGAAATTGCCTCAGTTAGAAATAATCAAACAGCAATATCAAAGCAGTTTTCAAGTATTTTGGGCACAAATTTATTTTTCACTATAATTTGCCTAACAATATATTTGGGATGTATTTTCATAGTTCCTAAATTTCATCAACATATAGAGCTTTTCCTTATTGGAAGTGCTAAAATTATATTCACTGCTTTCACTGTGGAGTGGTTATACACTGGTCTTGAGAATTTTCGTTATATAACTTTCAGAAGTTTAGCTATCAGAGTAATATACGTCATATCAGTTTTTATATTTATTAAATCTCCATCTGATTATGTCCTTTATTTTAGTATGACCATATCAACAGTGGTGATAAACTCTTTAGTTAATTTTTCTTACTCAAGAAAATTTGTAAAAGTTATATGGAAGAATTTAAGGGATCTGAGATTTGTAAAGCATAGTTTTAGATTAGGGTTATATACTATTATGACATCTATGTATATAACCTTTAATGTGATGTACCTTGGCTTAGTAAGTGGAGATGAACAGGTTGGTTATTATTCTACCTCGGTTAAATTATATTTTATTGCAGTAAGTTTATTCAGTGCTTTTACTTCCGTAATGCTTCCTCGAATGTCAGCTGTGCATGCGAAAAATGATTCTGAAGCCGCTAATAATTATTTGAGAAAATCATTTCAATTAGTTTTTTTGTTAGCTTTCCCTATTATAAGCCTTACAATAGTTTTTGCACCTCAAATAATAGACATAATGTCTGGTAAAGGATATATGGGTTCAATTCTACCTATGAGGATCATAATGCCAGCTCTTATTTTTGTGTGGCTGTCACAGGTTATTGCTTTTCAGGGATTTATTCCATTAAAAAAAGATAAGTATTTATTATTTTCCTCCCTTTTAGGGGGAGGGTTGGCTATTACGTTAAATATTATATTGACTGCAAAACTTCAGTCCATTGGTTCCGCCATTGTACTTCTGAGTTGTGAATGTGTGGTAACCACATTCTATATTATAATTGCAAAGAAAAAGAAACTGTTCTTATTACCATCTTTAAGGTTGATAACCTCAATTGCTATTAAATCTATCCCGTATTTAATAATCGATGTAGGCCTTTTGTTTTTATTTAATGGCTGGCTATCATTTCTATTAGCAGCAATCCTATCTGCCTTTTATTTCTTATTGGTACGACGTCGTAGTGTGTCATAGGGAAACATGTTGGAGACGTTTTATAAAGCGTTACACCCCCGATCAGTTTATAAATTCGCATAAGATAACTAAAGATTCGGCAGTTTCAACCGGTACGATTTAACTATCTAATTCAAGAGAATATCAGCTTAGTAGAACCTAAAATATTTCTCAGAATTATAATAGAGGGTTCCTTTAATTATTCAATGTTACTTCCGTGTTCTATTCATCTAATTAGCAATCCATAACAACTCATTAACAGCAATCCCAATGTTTTAACGAGAAATCGTATTATGGTTGTTTTTTTACCGAACGTATTTTTATACTCTTATAGCATGGATATAATAAAAAATATATTTCTTTTAAGTATAAACGCTTTTTTATGGGTATCGACTTATGCTTACATAAAATATAGAAACGGGAGTCATGCTATTGTAACGATTGTTATTCTGATGTACACTTTAATTTCATTAGTGTGCTATTATATCTTTCTTGCTCCATCTTCTCGCTATTATTTTATAGATAATCTAAGCTTATCGCCATTCTTATATCTATATTTTATGCTGATGATTACCATTGCACCACTATTGCATTTCTCTCCAAAAAAAATATCTTATATTCAACTCCCATCAAGGCAGATTCTAAATTTATTATGCATTATTTTCTCCTTATGCACCATAAGCTCTTTGATTACAATAATTCCAGCCTTAAAAACTGGATTAGTTGGAATAATATTAGATTCAAGTTATGCTGCTGATCAATATGCTGATTCTACTTATCAAAGGATGAACGAGAGTAAGGCTGGAGGATATAATCTATTGGCAATTTTGGGCAACATTGCTCTTAAGATTACTCCATTTTTATTTTTTTGTTATCTTCTACAGAAAAGAAAAAATCCAGTAATTCTTACACTTTTGATTATTTCACTTTTGATTACACCGCTTAGTGGAATTGCGCATGCAAGTCGTTTAGCAATTATTGCTAGTATATTTCTATTTGTATTTCTATATATATTCTTCATGCCATTTTTTGAAAATTCATTAAGAAAAAAATTTAACAAGGCGTTTATATATATTTGTGTCTTTTTTGGTACCTTTTTCTTATTGATTAGCATAGGACGCCATTCAAGAAATGTCTCCGATGTGCCTATGGAATATGTATTCGCCAGATATTTCGCTGAGGGTCCAATAATATTTAATAATTATTGTATGGATGCAGGAGGAACCAGAGAAGGTGAGTACGTATTTCCATTTCAACATATCTTAGATAGAAGGAGTCAATATAATGAAACCGAATTAAGAGAGAAGTTTAGTAATCTTAAAGTTGATAATTCAAGATTTTCTACATATGTTGGAGATTTTGTATTGGATTTTGGTCCCTTAGGAGCAGCTGTAATATTTATTATTTTGTCATTTTTCTTATATCATGCTTCCGCCTTAAAAAAACGTATTGTAACATTCCCTCAATTAATATTACTTTTTTTTCTAATAAAATTCTGTGGAGGTTTCTATCAATATCAGTTTTCAATGAGTTTAGGCAATGCCACGCTTGGTACACTTATATTAATGTATTTTTGCTTTAAAATTTTATCACGAGCATATCCAAAGTATTTTAGATACATTCCAAAACAAAATACGAAATATAAAATACACAAGGTCAGTTAGAGGTGTCAAGAAGATATGACAAATGATTTGAGAATAACAGAATCTTAATGGATTATTAACAT
>CAMWIH010000153.1 GCA_947174305.1 uncultured Porphyromonadaceae bacterium
CAACTAATGGTAAACCATATTACCCATCAAATGGAACAACATTATTATTACTGGCATCGCAAGAGCTATCAGAATGTACTTTTCACATGAAGGCAGCAACCTGACGAATTTTAGCTAATCGTGCCAGAAATTTTGGATTAGACTTAGCAACCTGTTTATTATATTCCGACTGAAGGCGTAACCAAAGGTCAGCCTCAATTCCAAGGGCAGCTTCAAGTAAAAGAGCGTATTCAGTTGTGACAGCTCGTTTCCCGTTTAAAACTTCATTAAACACTGAGGCAGACACCCCTATCTCGGCAGCCAAGGCTTTCTGAGAAATTCCTCTATATTCAATTTCATCCTTAATCATCTCTCCGGGATGGATCGGTGAAGAGGGAAAAAGATTATTTGCTATCATATCTTCTCTCATACCTTCTATACTAATATTCATAATTATCTTATTTATAATGATTTGACAATTCAATAATATTACAGATAGTTAGAATAGACTCCTTTTCGTTTATTTCTACTGTAAACTCTATTCTATATTTATCATTTACTCTAACTGACGACCGACCGGCTTTATCACCTGTAAGGACTTCGTAATTTAATGATCGTATCATCCATAATGCCTCAACTGAAGACGACATCTTTAGAAAATTGACAGCCTTTTGATAGCGTTTTATTATATCGGGTTGATACCTATGTTTTTTATCCCTACTTCGACCCTCCTCATAGAGTTGTTTTAAATAATCATATTCAAAAGTGACAATCATACATTAAATTTTTGCAAAGATAAAAATAAAAAAGTTGATTCGCAAATTTGCGAATCAACTTTTTCTTATATGTTGACCATATACTGCATCTACAGAAAATGAAGTTGTCTAAATTCCATTAGGCTGCATCCTCTACTAATTTTAAAGAGGAGGTATCAACGACAAATCCGCGAGTATATCTCGATGATTTTACTTAAATTTGCAATTACTATGACTCCAAAGAAATCCCTATCTCAACTTTGGGAGTTACTTTCACTTATCTTACACTCTTTTTTTTGCGTATGAATCTTTTGCATTATCTATATGTCAAAGCCTCTAATGTCAGTCGATTTGATTGTTTCCCCGGGTAAATATTGCGTGGACACTGTATTGTAGCACTCTTTGGTATTTACCTTTCCGGAATTTCTTGATATGGTGGATTGAAGCTCTGATTGCATTTATTTTTTCATATATCATTGTTTTACCCATTTATCCGCCCAAAGTCGTTAAGGAAAATTATGATACATGGGAGAAGCAATATTCCCATAAGACATCTTTATGGTTTTGACTTTATTTCTTCTCCTTCATCATACCGATGTGGATTAAAATACTCTATTGGATAAATCATCCTGTAACAATCCAATAACTATATAAAAAACCTCTCTTTTCCACAAAATGCACTTTACCTTTTCACAGTGCGTTAAAGCTCATTTTACTCAGACTCTCTCTCGTTCAGGAGTTCTGCTGTGCTATATCCAACGCCCCCAATCCTGACGGTATGGACCGGGCTTTTACGTTATATTATCAGATATCCGTTTCCATTTGGAACGCATCTCGGAGTGTGCCATCAGAAACGCGAATTATACCGCATTTCTTAAAGCCGGAGCGGTTAATCCATTTAAGCATTACTGAATTATCCTTGTGGGTATCGATCTTTATATTAAGTAAGTAACTTCTAAGAATTAATGAACAGATAAAACGAAGTTATTTTTGAGCGGATTAGCCTGCGGAGTGAAGGAGTATAGCGGGCTATACGACTGAACGACAAAGGCTAAGATACCAATTGAAAATCGACGAGTGTCCTTTAAAAGAAAATAATGACGAGTCAAAAAAGAAGCCGTAGATAGGATAAAAGATAAAATAATCACTTAATATCGTTTTATTCTGAATACTTACTTACCACATAGAAATTTCATAAATCGCGTTCATGCAAAGGGCAAACGATCCGACCACGATCCGCTCAAACGGCCATGTTTTCCACCGCATCTAATCTCTGACTACTCTCTACTCCACAAGGTTTTTTCCAAAAGGAAAGGCTCTTTTTAAGTTAATCTATCACACTTATAGGCTAAAATTCAAGTGAATTTTCGTTGAGAAGAAAATCGTAGATACTTATTGTTGTTATACCGGCATTATTTCTTAAAACCGGGGTATGCTCACCAAGTATTATAATTTTCTTAAACGAATCATCTACATTACGCAGTGAATTTTCTTCTTGCTTCATTTTACTTTCACTTTCCATGCGATAGGCGGATTGTATGTAATAACGAGCGCTGCCAAGATTACATACAAAATCTATTTCGTATTGTTTACGAATCTGTTTGCCATCTTCCCTTACCACAACCGGAACAACGCCAACATCAACATTGAAGCCGCGTTTACGAAGCTCATTATATATGATATTTTCCATTACATGACTTTCGTCAGGCTGTCGAAAGTTTATTCGAGCATTTTTAAGACCGGGGTCAGCAAAATAATATTTATAAGGAGTATCAATATATTTTCTGCCCTTCACATCATAGCGAGTTGCTTTCTCCACTAAGAATGAATCACATATATATTCAAGATATTTCTTTATTGTAACCGCAGATAGATTACTCTTTATCACTGAGTCAAAACTATTTGCCAACTTCTGAGGATTGGTTAGACTTCCGACAGTCGAAGATATAATATCAAGCAACTTCTCCAGTTCCTCTTCCTTTTCTATATTATATCTTTCCTTTATATCACGAAGATAAGTCTCCTCAAATATTCCCTTTAGGAAGTTGGATTTTCCCTCATCCGATTCCATAAAAACAGTCTGAGGAAGTCCTCCAAATATCATATAATCCTTCAAATCTTCTTCTTTTGTCAGAACAGTTGCTGAATGATACTCGGCAAAACTTAAGGGATATATTCTGACTTCATCACCGCGACCGCGAAATGTGGTAATGACATCTTTCGACAAGAATTTTGCGTTACTGCCGGTTACATACACATCAACATTATCCATGCCTAAATAACTATTTAAGACATCTTCAAATTCTGTTACATGTTGAATTTCGTCAATCATTACGTAGTGCATTGACTCATCCTTTATTAACGAGTCAATGTAAGCGAGTAGATTATCAGGGTCACGCAATTCCTTGTTACGTCTATCCTCAAGATTTACTTTGATTATGTGATCCTCTTTTACCTTTTGCTGTTGCAGCCAGTCAGCAAACAGTTTGAATAACAGGTACGTCTTACCACTTCGACGAACTCCGGTAATAACCTTTATTCGTCCATTGTGTCTGCGTCTAATAAGACGGTTCAGGTATATATCTCGTTTTATTTGCTTACTCATAATTTAGATTTTTGTCACTTGTGACACTTTTCTAAAGGCAAAGTTACCAACAATATCTATACTAAACAAATTTTTCGCGTCTTTTCCCTCGTCTGTAGAGTCAACCCGTGTTGAATTAAAATTGTGATGATCCGGAGGTAAGAAATATTCTTTTATGATAACGGAATAAGGAATGCTGTGATCCCAAATTATGCCCCCATTGCTTTAAGGACCGACATTGATTTCCGAAATCATTTATTGAAAAATATAGACCTAAAGAATGTGTGGTAATAACCCCCGCCAACTACCTTGAATATTTATTGTAAGGAACCAACCTCTATTTTAAGGTATTGTTTTCTTCATTAATCGGCTTTACAATTAAGATAATCCTTAATAAAGGAAATGATACTTTGGGGATATTTGTGTCCTCTTAGCAATCTATCTTCCAAGTGTCTATATTCCGACTCGATGAAAGAAAATTAATTCCAATCTTGAACACTTTTCTGCCATCATATTTCCATGGAATAGCATATTCCTTGGTGTCGATCTGCTGCAATGCTTCTTCCGACTCCTATCCAATTTCAACTCCATCACGTAAATGAAAGCGGAAGTTTTAAGCAGAATGTCGATACGGCCATCTGAAGTCCACCATTCTGCTCGGGCATCAATTCCAATTAGCCGGAAAAGAAGATATAGATTGTTCTCAAAAAAAATCTCGGGATGATTGGCGGTAACATTCCCCGGAATACCTTTAAACAACGAACGTATTATATCTAAAGCCAAATCAGGGTTACCGGCTTCAAATGCATCTCTAATATCCCATAGACGTTTGTCGAGACGATATTTCTCAGTTTGAATATTGGTTGCCAGAAGTTCCGAGAACAGACCGACTTCCACTTCTTTATTAGGAATGCCGAGCAGATAACTGTTACGTCGCCTGTCGTAATCTTTAATTGTAAGATAACCAGTCTGGAACAGTAATGCTACAGGAGTAGCGCGATACGTCTCAATATCGGTTAAGGCCGCCCCTGAAACATTCTCGGTGAATATTTCTGACAATGGTTCATTAAATCTGCCAAGATACTTTATTAAAAATTTCGGTGTCGCTGTCTGAAACCAATATGGAGCAATCTTGGCATCATCGAGTGCATTCAGCAGGCTGAAGGGATTGTAAATATCGGCAGAGTCTTCCGTGAAATGATATCCGTCGTAATTCTCTTTTAGCAAGGATAATGCACCATTAAAATCAGTATTCATCCTATCTGCCAGTTTAGTAATGCCGGTTTGGAAATTCTCCTTAAGCTCCGACTCTGTTATTCCGCATATTTCATTCCATTCCGGCAATAAAGAGATATCCTTAAGATTATTCAGACCACTGAAAATAGTCATACGGCTGAAACGCGACACACCTGTCAACATTGCAAAATTAATGTGTCTGTCCATATCTTTTAAATTGGAATAGACAGATTTCAACAGATCTCTAACTTCATCCTTGTTTGCATCATCATCCAAATGAGCTACCAAAGGCGCATCGTATTCATCTATCAGAATCACCACCTTCTTTCCCGAACTCTCAGAAGCCGCTCGTATAACATTACGGAAACGTTCGGCTATATCATCAGTGCGTTTCACAACCCCGAAACGCTCCTCAAATTCAAATAAGCGGTTATCAAGAAGTGCCTTGAGGTTCTTATCAGAAGGCCGATATCCCGCTAAAGAGAGATATATTACAGGATAAGACTCCCATTCTCTTTCCAATTTTTCTATAGCAAGACCCTTAAAAAGTTCCTTTCTTCCCTCAAAATATGCTTCTATAGTTGATAAAAGAAGACTCTTCCCAAACCGTCTCGGCCGAGAAAGGAAGTAATATTTACCACTTTTAACAAGCTTATAAATCAGGGCAGTCTTATCTATATAGCAATAGCCTTCCTCTATTATTTTAGAGAATGTCTGAATACCGATAGGATATTTCAACACATCGCACGACATTGTCCCATTATTTAAATTTGATATCTAATCACAAAGATAATAATAAATTTGGTTATCAAGAAGTGAATGTTACAAATAAAGAAGGCGAGGGTGTATAAAAATTTTCGATTGTTAAACTGGAAGCAATTTATGACTTAAGATGAGTAAAATTGAAAATAGAAACAAGGCAATTCTCATTATTCTCCTAATTAAAAACAATTTTTTCTTTCTTGCTCCCTTGAACTTTTATGTAGATACCTTTATCCGGATTTTTAACCTTAATCCCCTGAAGGTTATAGTAAATTATCGGAACTTGAGAATCTTCATATTCTGGTACTACGATATCATTGATGCCGGCCGCCTCTTCATCAATTATTTCAAGTATCGGGAACCCATCTTTACCCCATTTCCAGGAGCAGCATTCAGACCCGAATGCAATAGCATTTAAATTAAGTTCCTCCCAAAATTCATTCGACTTCATATATGATTCAGAATAAAAGGAATGGGATCCTGTGAATGTAACATATTTGGTATCTCCTATTAATGACGTGGCCGAACCTTTAAGTGAATAGAGATTGCCAACATGAGTTTTATGATCACCTGTTTGGTAATTATAACGAACTGTCGGAGTGATAGCAAATGTATCAGAAGCATCCATACTAATAATTTCTCCATAATTTACTATATTTGAAAAACTTTCTTCCCCTTTCCAATCGAAAAATATCCATCCTATGCCGGAAGGATCTTCTGCACCAATAACTTTTCCCATGTTAAAACAATTTATAGCAAAATAGACCTCATGGAAAAGACCTGTCCCTCCTCTTCTGTATGTTGGCCGATCATGCATCGATGCAGATGCCTTAGCTTCAACGTCGCCATAATTATAACAATTAATGGCTCTCCTCACAGTGCCTCCTGCCAAACCACAAGAATAACTTTTTCCATAATTTCCGGAATTTTTTAATAAATTTATCCAGCTTGAACTAAATCCATACCGAGTTACTGCATAATTCACACAATTTTCTATTGTAGAATTCTCTATGCCACCTGAACCTATCCATGAACACATAAATGAATTCTTTATTGTCAAGTTTTTTATCGACCCATTAAGTTCATTTATGAAACATACAGAGGAAAGATATGGGCCGACTATTAAATCATATTTATATCCCTTTATTCCTGAAATGGAGTGTCCATTACCATTTAAATGTCCGTCAAACCTAACAATAGGATCCCATGTTATACCATCAATTTCCGGGGTGTCTATTGTAAAATCGTCGGGAATTTTCAGTTCTTGGTTATCAACCAAATCAGCTGTCAAAATAAAATATTCATTTTCATGATATTCCCCGTTTTTACTATCTTCAACCAGTTGCTTCAAACCATGAATATCCTCTATTTGGAAAGGATCTTCAGCCTTACCCGATCCTTTCCAGGAAGAATAGCGTGTGTGTGCCAAAGTAATTAAGCTATTCAAACAAATAAAACAGATAATTAAATATTTCTTATCACAACTTTTCATACCATACTTTTTTTATCAGTTCAATTCCATAC
>CAMWIH010000154.1 GCA_947174305.1 uncultured Porphyromonadaceae bacterium
TAAAATTTTACGGTAAACATACTAATTTTAAGCCTTAGTTTACGGCTTTTTTCATTGAATTGTAAAAATTATTTAATTTCCTCTATATATTTAAACTTTCCTGTCGTGCCTTTGTCGCATAATAGGTGTTCATATTCGCCAAGTTTCAATCAGTACGTTATTATAAACTAAACTTGCCCCCGGGACTCTTACCTCTCGTGCCCGGAAGGAAATATTATGAAGATAAAAAATCTTATGGTAATCGGAATGCTGGCCATTCCGTCTATTGTTTTCGCAAAGGGAAATGTAACAGGAACCGTTGTCAATAAAGAATCGGGAGAACCGATGGATTTCGTCACGGTTCAGATTTTCAATTCCAAGACTGGGAAGCCCCTGCAGATAACGGCCACAACCGACGAGGCCGGGAACTTCACCCTTACCAACGTTCCTGACGGGTCATACGTGGTGAAGATCACAAATGTCGGTTCGGTGAATCAGGAACGCCCGGTGAAGATTGCGGGTGCCGACATAAAGTTAGGCAGGATTTCGCTCGCCGACGACACAAAGGTGCTCCAGGAAGTGGTGGTTGAGGGAATCAAGAGCCAGATGCGCTTCGAGCTCGACAAGAAGGTTTTCTCCGTAGATGCCAATATTGCCTCCGCCGGCCAATCGGCGTCCGAACTTCTCGAATCTATCCCCTCTGTTGAGGTGGATCAGGATGGAGAGGTTTCCCTGCGCGGAGACTCATCGGTTACAATCTGGATCAACGGAAAAGATTCCGGTCTCACTGCCGACAACCGCGCTCAGATTCTCGAACAGATTCCGGGAGAGAGCATCGACCGTATTGAGGTTATCACCAACCCCTCAGCAAAATATAGTCCCGAAGGAACATCAGGCATTATCAACATTATCCTTAAAAAAGACCGTCGCGGAGGATACTTTGGGAGTGCTGAACTAAGCGGGAACACAAGAGGAGGCGGCAACGCATCGTTCAACATCAATTACAATTCTTCAAAGTGGGATACATACGCAAGTATCGGTTTCCGTATGCGCCACAACACCGGAGGGAGCGAAATGCGCCGTCTTTTCAACGATGGCACATTCACCAACTCCGATGCGCGCAGTCCGCATCATGGCAATAACCTCTTCATCCGTGCAGGAGCCACCTATCATCTCACCGATAAGGATGACTTCTATGTTAATGCCTTCGGAATGTTCGGTCACCGCTGGGGTCATTCCGACACGCATTATCTTTCTACGGTGCCAAATCTATGGAACACCAACTTTGAGGTATCACGCACAAGAAGCAATCATCGCGGCGCGCATGCCGAATGGGGCTATACTCACAAGTGGAATGATAATCATACCATCGATGCAATGGTCGCCTATAACTTCTGGGGTGGGCCTTCGTGGGATTCATATACCGAACAACAGCATTATGATGCCACTGACCTTACCATCAAGGAATACCGCGAACAGGAGATGCCTATACATTCCAACACATGGGAGGCGAAGGTTGATTATACGCAACAGCTCACCGGCTGGCTGAAACTCGAGGCCGGATTCAATGGTAATTACAGCCACGAGAACTCCCCCAACACTACCTTGCAGGGAACTTCCCCCGAGGATATGGCTGTGGCCGAGAATCTGTATAATCATTTCATCTACACCAACAACGTATCCGC
The DNA here is from genome assembly GCA_947174305.1 of uncultured Porphyromonadaceae bacterium. Lineage (GTDB taxonomy): Bacteria > Bacteroidota > Bacteroidia > Bacteroidales > Muribaculaceae > Lepagella. The sequence goes on from CAMWIH010000154.1 coordinate 1,665, forward strand.
TTTATATTTCACATTAGGCGGGAAAGTGAAAAATTTCAGTTTCTCCGCCGGACTCCGTGGAGAAGCATGGCAGATTCGCTCCCAGAGTCTTGACTACTGGACTTCTCGCAAGGATGCAGATACCTTCAAAGCAAACAAGTTTGCCCTCTTCCCTTCGCTCTACCTCTCCTACTCCCTGCCTTACGACAATGAGATTCAGCTCAACTATACCCGCCGTATCCGTCGTCCGTGGGGAGGTCAGCTCAATTCATTCCTCAACACGTCAGACCCCACCAATTATTCTTACGGTAACGAGGAACTTGAGCCGCAATATTCTAATGCTTTTGAGTTGAATTACCTTAAGAGCTTCACGTGGCACCTTATCTCAGTCTCGGCCTACGTCCGCACGGCAGATAACAAGATTAACCGCATCAGCTACCTAAACCCATACGACGGAATCATATATTCTACAAACGTCAATGTGGCCAATCAGGTAAATTCCGGTGTTGAGATTGTGCTGAAGAACTCTTTCTTTAAAAGCTACCTTGACCTGACAACCACTGTCAACCTCTATAACAACCATATCGGTGCCTGGAGTTATACGGGCATAGCCTATAATCCGGATCCCCAGCAATTCACAGACAAGCGCACCTTCACCCTCGCTCGCGACAGCCAGAACGCTTTTGCGTGGGATGCACGCATGATGGCAAACGTGAAGCTACCATGGGGAATGTCGTTCCAGGCTACCGGACGTTACTCCTCCGAGCATAAGGAAGCGATGGGAACCCATCAGGGTGGCTGGAGTGTTGACGCAGGCCTAAGGAAAATTGCCGGCAACTGGTCTTTCTCCCTGAATGCCCGCGATATTTTCGACTCGCGTAAATTCAAAAGTTCAACCATCACCGACGATTACGTGCAGACCAACAAACGCTGGCGCGGTGGCCGCACTGTCAGCCTGACCATAAAATATTCTTTCGGAAATATGCGACCCAAAAACAGCAACCGTCAAAATTCCGAAGAACCGATGGAGAACAACTACAACGGCGAGGAAGGATAACCGCGGAGCGGTTACACATTATATTAACCTGGGGTTCCCACCATAGCGGAACCCCAGGTTTTTTTCATCATATACTATTACCAACCGCGGAGCGGTTGCACTTTCCGTTACAAGTTAAAGTAGTATGTTCCAGTTGAGAGCGGAGCATAGAAGTTATAATAAACACCCCTCAGATAGTAATAGGTGTTATAGGCAGTCTGATCAATCCCGGTGTTCCACGATTCTGTCCAAGGATTCCAGGCACTCAGAACGGTCACGTTATACTGCACGCCATTATATGTATATGCCACTTTCATGGGTATTACGCGCCATATCCCCTGCGCATCATATCCGCAGGCTATCACTTTCTCCACTCCCTGATTGGGGTTCGGTGTTACATTCACTACAACAGAAGGACTGGAATACCAATTATTCCAACCGGGTCCCCATCCGTTGTTCCAGCCCGGGCCAGGCCCCCCGGGGCCCGGATTCCAGCCGATTCCGTTAGCGGGTCCCACGGGTGCATTCGGCTGGAAGCTACCGCCTGTGCCGGGAGCGGCTGCAGATGAGCCTCCCCCACCGCCCGGAGCCCCGAAACTGCTCTGAGCCATTACGGCAGAGCCACCTAATAATACAGCCATCGAGAGGACGGCACCCTTTATATAGCTTGAAGTTGTGTTTTTCATAATAATATAGTTTTATAGTTTCTACTTTATCATATAACAACTTACCCTGCTTTTCAGTTGCTTCTTGGTAATTTTCTTTTTTTCGAAGCTTAATTTTGCAAGTTCCATCTTACAATTTTATCCATATTTTGTAAGTTCCATCTTACAATTTTAACCATACTTTGTAAGTTCCATCTTACAATTTTACCCATATTTTGTAAGTTTCATCTTACAATTTTATCCATATTTTGTAAGTTGGAGTTTACAATAAATCAAGATTTACTACGTTACACCAGAAAAAGAGCTATATGACCCTTACCATTGAAGACGTTCAGATACTAATAAGTCGATACCATCAGAAATTAAGTTCAACGCGTACAACATTTATACGTTATCTATATAATCGTATAAATTGGGAGACCCGCGTAATTGGAATCAAAGGAGCAAGAGGAGTTGGAAAAACAACACTTCTTCTTCAAAGAATCAAATTTACCCACAAAAATCCGGATGAGGCTATTTATGTTAGCCTCGATGACTTGTGGTTCAGCACACATAGGCTGGAAGATCTGGTTGAATTTCTCTACTCTCGAGGAGTAAAGTTCATATATCTTGATGAAGTCCATAAGTACCCATTATGGAGTCGTGTAGTAAAAAATTTATATGATTTTTATCCTGATCTTAAAATTGTATATACCGGCTCGGCTCTTTTAGCTATCGATCACTCAATTGCGGATCTTTCCAGAAGGCAGACGATTTATACCTTATGGGGAATGTCATTTCGTGAGTATCTGGAATATGAAGGCATCATAAAATTGTCACCAATCTCATTGAGTGAACTTCTATCTGATCATGTATCTTTATCACTTCAGATCAGTGAATCCATTCCCGTGCTTAAGTATTTTGAAGATTACTTGCATCATGGCTATTACCCTTTTTATAAGGAAAACCTCCCTGATTTCAATATACACCTGGCAGAGGTGGTGAGAACAGTTATTGAGAAAGATGTTCCGGAAACAGAAGAGGTGAGTTTCCCCACAATATCGAAACTAAAGACCCTCATGATGGTGATAGCAGAGAATGCTCCCTTGGAACCTAACATATCGAAGCTATCGGAACGATTAGAATGCAGCAGGGAATTATGCATTAAAATGCTATACCTCTTGGATAGGGCCACTCTGATTCAACAGATTTTTAAGCATCCTAACAGCTATAAGCAAATGCGCGGTGCCGATAAGATATTAGGAGGAGACACAAATATTCTCTTTTCTCTAACCACAAACACCAATATTGGAACAATACGCGAGACCTTCTTTGTTAACCAATTACGCACGGTCGGAGAATTAGTTTCTGCCGAACATGGGGATTATGTTGTGGACGGACGCTACACATTTGAAGTAGGAGGTAGTGGAAAAAAATTTAATCAGATTGCTGACATTCCTGACAGCTATTTGGCTGTTGATAATCTCGTTTCAGGATATGGAGCCCGTATCCCTATCTACCTCTTCGGGATGCTGTATTGAAGTTTTACTTAAATGACGAGGTTAAATATTATTTTGCACTTCTAATTATTATGATTAACTTTGCACCTATACTTTTTAACCTCACATCTAATGAAAAATTCTCACTATATAATATTGTCAACATTCCTTTTCATTTCCCTCCTATTATTTAGCGGGTGCGGAGAATCTGAAAACATGAAAATGATGGATCGAGTTGATAATATTATTGAGACAGCTCCCGATTCTGCTCTGACAATTCTTGAATCCATCAATGTTGGCGGCATGGCTCCCCAAAAGGAGAAAGCACGCTATGCCCTTCTGAAATCAATGGCTTATGACAAGAACTATATCGACACAATCTCTTTTGAGGTGTTACAACCTGCCATTGACTACTACCTGAAAAAAGGTAGTCCCGATGAGAAACTGCGTACACTCTATTATCAAGGTCGCATCTTTCAAAACCGCAAAGAGGATGAAGAGGCAATGAAATGTTTCATCAAAGCAATTGAACTTAAAGACGAAATCACAGATAGTCTTGTACTTGCTCGTACATATACAGCGAAAAGTTATTTACATTACAGTCAGAACCAGTTCTATTCAACAGCCACTACTTCACTTTCCGCCGCCAATATTTGCGAAAAAGTTGGAAGAAAAGATTTACAGGCAGATAATCTCACACAAGCATTCGACGCATTTCTTAACATACAGGATAGATATCATTCTGATAGCATCTTTAAGATTCTTGCAACCATTCCTGAACAATATAAAGCAAGGAATATAAATCTCCACTGCAAGATATTATATACAACAAATTTTCTTTCTCAAAAAGAAATATTAGATCTGCTTAATTCTATTGACAGGAATGAACTTAATAACGACCTTCTTCTTGACATGGCTTTAGGGTATGTAAAAGCGGGTGATAAAATTAATTCAATGGAATGTATGCTGGCGGTTCCATCTTCGTATGATAAAGACCGAGTAAAATATCTTTTCATCAAGTCCAAAGTGCTCGAGATAAATGGTGACTTTGAAAACGCATTATCCACTTTAAGGAGCGGTATCGAAGCCTCTGACTCAATCATCAAAGAGTGGACAGTAGATGATCGAATGTTTGCAGGGAATAAATATGAATTAGAAAAAAATTTATTGAAAGAGAAAGAGAGAAAGGAAAATAATTTCTTATCCTCAGTAATTATTATCTTGATATTAGCATTTATTATATTGTTATTCTATATACGTTTTAGGGAAGCTAAAATAAAGGCATTGAAAAGCGATAAAGAAAAAATTAAATATAAGATGAACTCGCTTTTGCTTGATAAAAAATATCTTGAAATAGAAGAAAGATTACAACATTTAAATAATGACTTTAAGCAGATTCAAAATGAAAATACTGAAGTAATGACTTTGAACAATCAAATTAAAGAAGAAAATAATAAGATATTGTATGACATGGACATTGTTAGGCAGACTCTTTTAAAAATAGAAGATGAGAAAAAACAATTAGTAGAATTGGTTGAGGAAAAAAAGAGGATTGCCTCGGAATTGAAAAAGAATCTTATTGGCAAAATAACACTTTTAAATGGGCTTGTGGCTTCGCATATTTCATCAAATGATCAACATAGTACAACTTTTTACGAACTTTTAAATACAATAGATAATGAAAAGGAAACATTCCTTACCTCCATGCGAGATACGTTTAAGGCCATGTATCCAAAATTTATGAATAAACTTAAGGACCTTCAGTTTACAGAAATTGAAATTGACTATGTATGTTTGTATGCAATTGGTTTACGAGGTAAAGAAATTGGGAATTACCTCCAGACAAAAAGTCACTATAATATTAGCAGCGATATTCGTTCTAAATTAGGACTTGATAAAAAAGAAACTAATCTTGGCAAATTTATCATAAGTGAGATTAGAAAAGAGGAATAACTTCAATAAAGTCTATCCTTATGAAACTTTTTTCTGTATCATTAAACTTTTATAT